>JBKOVG010000096.1:0-36424 GCA_046723845.1 Candidatus Methylomirabilota bacterium
TAACAGGGGAGCGGGCCGAGGGCAACTATTCCGCGACGGGCTAGGTGCCGTTGGTGATGAGCTGGTGGAGCACCTCGGGGGGGATACGTCGGAATTTCCGACGCTCCTTGCCACGATCGAGGACAGCCACTTCGAGGTCGCGCTCGGTGAGCGTCTTGTTCTGCGTCACCATGAGAGCGCGGACCCCGAGCTTCACCGCCCCCGCGAAGTCGAGCCCTTCCTGATAGTTGTCCTTGAGATAGCGGCGGATCTCGTCGGACTGCCCGCCCATGGCCGCGTAGTTCTTCTCGTCCTCGATCGTCCCGTCGTACAGGATGTGGTAGATCTCGTTCTTCGTGCTGTTGTGATCGCCCACTTCCACCACCAGCACCTCGACCTCGAAGGGCTTGATGTCCTGGGTGAAGATGTTGCCGAGGGCCTGCGAGTAGGCGTTGGCGAGGGACTTGGCGCTCACGTCCCCGCGGCTGTAGGAGTAGCCCTTCACGTCGGCGTGCCGCACCCCTGCCACCCGGAGATTCTCGAACTCGTTGTACTTGCCCACCCCCGCGAAGGCGATACGGTCGTAGATCTCGGAGATCTTGTGGAGGAGGGTGGAGGGATTCTCGGCGAGGAGGAGCACGCCGTCGCGATATTCCAGGGCCACGATGGCCTTGCCGCGGGAGATGCCCTTGCGGGCATACTCCGCCTTGTCCTTCATCATCTGCTCGGGCGACACGTAGTAGGGCAGCGGCATCAGGCGCGGCCTCGCTCGCTCAGGATGGCCTCGCAGTAGCGGCGGATCTCGTCTTCCGGCACCTCCGCGAAGCCCGATCGGGTGATGATCCGGACGGTGGGGTAGATGCCTCGCTGGAGGTCGGGGCCACCCGTGCCGAGATCCTCGTCGGCGGCGTCCATGAGCGCCTCGATGGCCACCCGTGCCGCCTCGTCCTTGCTCATCTCGCGCCGGTAGCGCTTCTTGAGGGAGTCGCGCGCGTCCTTGCCTCCGGAGCCCTGGGCGAAGTACTCCGTCTCCTCGTAGCGGCCACCCGTGACGTCGTACTTGAAGAGGCGGCCCACGCCCGCGCGCTCGTCGAAGCCGGCGAAGATGGGGACGACCACGAGGCCCTGCATGGCCATGGGCAGGTTCATGCGGATCATCTGGCCGAGCTTGTTGGCCTTGCCGTCGAGGGAGAGGTTCTCGCCCTCCACCTTCTCGTAGTGCTCGAGTTCGGTCTGGAAGAGGCGGGCCATCTCCATGGCCGGTCCCGCCGCCCCCGCGATGCCCACTCCGGAGAGATCGTCGGACTTGAAGATCTTGTCGATACGCCGCGAGGCGACCTGATACCCCTCGCTGGCCTGGCGATCGCCCGCCATGATCACGCCGTCGCGGTAGCGGAGGGCGAGTACCGTGGTGCCGTGGGGCACGCTGGGCGGCCCCGCGCTCTCCTCGCGCCGGAGATCTTCGGCCTGGGGCAGGAGATGCGGCGCGGACTGCCGCAGGAGATCGGCGAAGCTCGACGTCCCGTAGTCGAAGAACGCCTTCTGCCAGCTCGGATCAGGCGTCAGGGTCACACGTCCCCCGCCGGCTTGCCGAGATTCCGCAGCAGGTCGCCGGCGGTCGGTGATTCGGCGAAGAGCTGGCGCACGTGCGCCTCCGTCCCGCGCAGCGGCTCCAGCATGAAGATCTTCTTGAGGGGGCCTTCCTTGAGATCGAAGATCACGGAGTCCCAGGAGGCGGAGACGACTTCTTCCGAGTACTTCTGCAGGCACATGCCGCGGAAGTAGGCGCGGGTGTCCTTGGGCGGATCGTAGATGGCCTTGCTCACCTCGTCCTCGGAGGTGAGGCGCTCCACCGCGTCGGACTCCTCGAGCTTGTAATAGAGCCCCTTGCTCGGGCGGATGTCGTGGTACTGGAGGTCGATCATGGCCACCCGTGAGTCCGACCACTCCAGCACGTGCTTGGCCATGTAGCTCTCGATGAGGCTCCGTTTGATGACCCAGTCGAGCTCACGGTCGAGGCTCATGGGATCCCGGGCGAGACGGTCGAGCACGGAGCCCCACCGCGCCATCACGTCGTCCACCCACGGCTCGTGCTCGCGGGTGCGGTAGTAGGCGTGCGCGAGGGTGAGGAACTCGCGCTGCAGATCCACCGCGTTGAGGGAGCGGCCGTCCTTGAGCTTGAAGGTCTCGCGGCACGTCATGTCGCGGGAGACCTTGCGATAGGCGAGGACGGGGCTCTCCAGGGAGAGGTCGCGCTCGATGAAGTCGTCCTCGATCATGCTCAGCACGACGGCCATGGTGCCGCACTTGAGGTAGTTGGCCACTTCGCTCATGTTGGCGTCGCCCACGATGACGTGGAGGCGCCGGTACTTCTCGGGGTCGGCGTGCGGCTCGTCGCGGGTGTTGATGATGGGGCGGCTGTGCATGGTCTCCAGCCCCACCTCCGTCTCCAGGAAGTCCGCGCGCTGGGAGATCTGGTAGTCGCAGTGCTCGGTGTTGTTCTCCGCCCCCACCTTGCCCGCCCCCGTGTAGATCTGGCGGCTCGCGAAGAAGGGCATGAGGTGTTGGACGATGCGCGCGAAGGGCACCTTGCGGTCCATGAGGTAGTTCTCGTGGGTGCCGTAGGAGTTGCCCTTGGAGTCGGTGTTGTTCTTGTAGATGAGGATCCGCTGCTCGGGAGGCGAGACGGCCTCCGCGCGGGTGCGGGCGAGGTCGAGGATGCGCTCCCCCGCGCGGTCCCAGATCACGCAGTCGCGCGGATTGGTGGTCTCCGGGGAGGAGTACTCGGGGTGGGCGTGGTCGACGTAGAAGCGCGCCCCGTTGGAGAGGATGAGGTTGATGAGGCGCGACTCCTCCTTGGAGGGCGTTTCCTTCTCCTCCATGTACTCGAAGCCGCGGGCGTCCCGGAGCGGGCTCTCCGCCTCGTAGTCCCAGCGGATGCGGGAGGAGCGGTAGGTCTCGTAGGAGTTGATGAGCAGGAGCGACGACAGGATCGGGTTGAAGTCGGGCTGGTTCTTGACGGTGATCCCGTACTCGGTTTCGATGCCCATCACCTTCGGAATCGCCATGGTGCCCCCGGGGCGGCTGGTCGTGAGGGAAACAAACGGCGGGAGGGGGCGTTAGCGCTCCCTCCCGCCGTAACGCTTACAGGTACTGGCCGGTGTTGATGACGCGCTCGACGGCCCTCTGCTTTTCCTTCGTCTCGCCCATCAGGGGCTTGACGTAAACGATGCGCTCGCCCTTCTTGCCGGCGATCTTCGCCCAGTCGTCCGGGTTGGTGGTATTGGGCAGATCCTCGTTCTCCTTGAACTCCTCGCGCACGGCGCTCATCACGTCGTCGAGGTTGATGCCCTTCTCGCTCGTCTGGATGTAGCGCTTGAGGGCCAGCTTCTTGGCCCGCCGCACCACCGACTCGATCATGGCTCCCGAGGAGAAGTCCTTGAAGTACAGGACCTCCTTGTCTCCGTTGGCGTAGGTCACCTCGAGGAACCGATTCTCCTCGCCGAGGTTGTACATCTCCTCCACCGCGGCCGTGATCATGCGGTCGATGGCGGCCTGCATATCGCCGCCGTTCTGGCTGAGCTCGGACTCGTGGATGGGCAGCGCCGCCGTCAGGTACTTCTTGAAGATGTCCATGGCGGCGGGGGCATCCGGACGCTCGATCTTGACCTTCACGTCGAGTCGGCCGGGACGGAGGATGGCCGGGTCGATGAGGTCCTGGCGGTTCGAGGCGCCCACCACGATGACGTTGCGCAGGTGCTCCACCCCGTCGATCTCCGCGAGGAGCTGCGGGACGATGGTGGTCTCCACGTCGGAGGAGATGCCGGAGCCGCGGGTGCGGAACAGCGCGTCCATCTCGTCGAAGAACACGATGACCGGCACGTCCTCGGCGGCCTTCTCCCGGGCCTTGACGAAGATCTCGCGGATCTTGCGTTCCGTCTCGCCCACGTACTTGTTCAGGAGCTCGGGGCCCTTGATGTTGAGGAAGTAGCCCTTGACCTTCTCGCCGCGCTTCTCGGAGATCTTCTGGGCGAGGTTGTTGGCCACCGCCTTGGCGATCATGGTCTTGCCGCAGCCCGGAGGGCCGTAGAGGAGCACGCCCTTGGGCGGCCGGAGCTGGTGTTCGCGGTAGTAGTCGGCGTAGAGGTACGGCAGCTCCACCGCGTCCTTGATCGCCTCGATCTGGGTGGAGAGGCCGCCGATGTCCTCGTAGTTGATATCCGGCACTTCCTCGAGGGCGAGGTCTTCCACCTCGCTCTTGGGCAGCTTCTCGAGCAGGTAGCCGCTCTTGCCGTCCATGAGGATGTGATCGCCCACCTTGAGCTTGATCGAGCGGAGCGGGTCGGCCACGATGCCGACCTTGTCCTCGTCGGCGCGCAGGGTGACGATGGCGCGGCCCTCCTCGAGCATCTCCTTGAGGATGACCACGTCGCCCTGGATCTCATAGCCCGCCGCCTCGACCACGTTGAGGCCCTCGTTGAGGACCAGCTCCTGGCCGGGCTTGAGGGTCTCCGCCTTGATCGAGGGATGCAGGTTGACCTTCACCTTGCGTCCCTGGGAAAGGACGTTCACCGTCGCATCCTCGTTGACGGAGAGATACACCCCGTACGTGGAGGGCGGCGCGCACAGCTTGTCGACTTCCTCCTTGAGCGAGGTGATCTGCTCTCTCGCCTCGTAGAGGGCGTTGACGAGCTTCTCGTTCTGGTTGAAGGCCTGGACGAGCTGGCGATTGGCCTCGCGCAGCTTGTTCTCGAGGACCATGAACTCCTTCGGCGAGTCCTCGAGCTTCTTCCGGAGGCGGCCGGTCTCGGCCTCGAGGGAGTGGACGTACGCCTGAAGGTCCTGGACCTGCACTTCGTACTCAGTCAATCGGCGGCGGTAATTCGAATCCGACATAGGTAGGAACTTGGACAAACCCTTCATCCCCTCTGACGGCGATGGCTCCCGGCTCGGAGTCTTCTTCTCGAACTCCTTCATGTCCGCCCGTTCCTTTCTCTCTAGTTCAGCGGGCGCTTCCCTGAGAGCCGACCCGTGCTCTCAGTGACGGTTGCCGAAAGTTGACTCAGTATAGGGGGCCGTTTTCGCCCAAGTCAAGGGAATTGGCCTTGACTGACCGTCCAGAGCTATTGAAATCATTCGGCTTTTTCCACTTCATCCGTTCGGCTCCTCCGATGGCTCCCATGACGTTCAACCTGCGTTGCTCCGCCATGGTTCCGGAGCGAGCCCCGCTCACTCTAGCCATCGCCCAGTACGTAAGCACGTTTGGTGCCATCAACACTGAAGCACGGAAAGGACCAGGATTGGCCCCAAATTGTGCAGCGCAGGAGCCAGGGTGTCGAAGCAATGAACACCGTTGCCGTGCGACGGCGCATTCGACGGGCTCTCGCATGCATTTGATATAAGGAGAGACGTCATGTCTCGTCGCTCCCGCGTCGTGGCGCTGGCGATGCTCGCCGCTCTGGTGCTGCCGGGCTTCGCGGTCGCGCAGGGCGTCCCTCTGAGAGTGGGGATTCCATCCATTCCCGTAGCTCTCGATCCCGCCACCGCGTTGGAGGGCACGGTGCCCTTCATCTCCCGGCAGGTGTTCGACACCCTCGTGCAGTACCGCGAGGGATCCAGCGACATCGAGCCGGGCCTGGCCGCCGCGTGGAGCGTCTCGCGCGACGGGCTCTCCTGGACCTTCCGGCTGCGTGACGGCGTCCGCTTCCACGACGGTACGCCGCTGACCTCGCGCCAGGTCGCCGAGAGTCTCGACCGCATCGTGGTACCCAACCACGCCATGGCTCCGTCTCCGAATCCCGCCGGGCCACGCCTCCTACGGGGCGCCCCCGGCGTCGTCAAGGAGATCCTCACTCCCGCCTCCCGCTCGGTTCAGATCAACCTCCTCCAGCCCTATGCACCTCTTCTGACGGTGCTGGCCCATCCTGTGTTCTCGATCGTCCATCCGGGGACCGGCGCCGCCCGATGGATCGGCACGGGGGCCTATGCGATCGCCGAGATCGGCGCCGGTCGGGTCGTCCTCGACGCCAACCCCTCGTACTGGGGGGGCACTCCGAAGAGCGCCCGCGTCGTCATGATCGAGACGCCGGATCCCGCGCGCGCCGAGGCCGATCTCGAGGGCCGGAGCCTCGACATCCTCATCCCGCCCTCGGCGCCCTCGCGGATGCAGGGGACCCTCTCCATCGCGAGCTGGCACATCGGCTATCTGGCTATCCAGCACGAGCACGAGCCCTTCAAGCGCAAGAAAGTCCGGCAGGCCATCGCCGCCGCGCTATCGGCCTCGACGATCGCGGGCGCCGTTGAGCCGGCCGCCGGCGTGTCCGGGCTCTTCCTGCCTCGTGGGGTCTGGGCCTCGGCCGACCTGTCTCAGCTCACCCGGGGCGATCCCGCGGTGGCGAAGCGCCTCCTCGGCGAGGCGGGAGTGGGTCAGGGCGTGACCGCCTCGCTCGTGGCGGACGCAGGGGCCGGCCCCGAGGTGGCGCGCGTGGCCGAGGCCATTCGCAGCATGCTCGGCGCCGCGTCCATCACGGTGAACGTCAAGTCACTGGCGACGGAGGCGGCGCTCAAGGCGATGCAAGGTGGCCTCCCTGATCTGGCCCTCGCCGAGGCTCAGGCCAATGGCGGAGATCCCCACATGCTGCTGTATCCGCTCTCCACGAGCGAAGGCGCGGTGCGGGGACCGACCGCGACCAACTTCTCCTTCTACCGGAACGCCCGGCTCGACGATCTCCTGATCCGCGCGAGCCAGATCTCCTTCCGGCCGGAGCGACTGCGCGTTTATGGCCGTGCGCAGGCATTCCTTGCCGAGGAGATTCCCTGGATTCCGCTCTACGTGCGCCTGAACTGGGCGGTGACGCGCCCCGAGGTGCGAAACTTCCGGCTCCACCCGAGTGGCTTTCATCGCCTCGACCGCGCGTGGGTCGAGGGCGCGCCGCCCGCGCCGCCGCTTCCCCCGCGCCAGCCGTAGCGCGGCGCTCCCGCGGCTGGACTTGGGTCGGGTCGCATGATAGATAAATGAGGGACTTACGCCTGTCCCGGCGCCGACCTATGCTATCGATCAACGAAACCGTCACCGAGATGGTCCAGTGGGTGTTCCCCGAGCATGCGGGAGCTCCCGGGCAGATCCATGGCGGCCGCATGATGCAGTGGATCGCCACGGTCGGGAACATGGCGGCCGCCCGCGTCGCCCGCGGGCACTGCCTCCTCGGCGCCATGGATGACATCGACTTCCTTCACCCCGTCAAGGTGGGTGAGATCGCCGTGCTGCGGGCGCAGGTGGAGGCGATTGGGCGTTGCTCGATCGAGGTGGGCGTGCAGGTCTTCGCCGAGAACGTCGCCTCCGGGCTCCGGACGCAGACGCTCAACTCGCACCTGGTCTTCGTCAAGGTGGACGAGCATCTCAAGCCGACCCCGGTGCCCACCCTCCTGGCCCCCCACGGGGCCGCCGAGGCGGGGCTCTTCGCGGCAGCCCAGGAGCGGCGCACGCATCGCCTCGAGCGCCTGGCCCGCAGCGCCTCCACCGCCGGCGACGTGAGCGACGAGGGAGAGAAGGATCTCCGCTGGGCGTTCGAATCCTCGCGTTCCGTGCTGCCGGAGGACACGATCTTCGGGAACACCATGTTCCCCGGCAAGCTCCTCATGGACATCGACGAGGCGGGCGGCATCCTGTCCATGCGCTACTGCCGGGGTCACGTCATGACGGCGTGCCTGGACGCGCTCGACTTCTACGCTCCCATTTCCACGCACGAGGTGGTCACGTTCAAGGCCGCGCTCAACCACGTGGGCCACTCGTCGCTGGAGATCGGCGTCAAGGTCTTGACCGAGGTGCCGTGGTCGGGGGAGGTGCGGCACGCGTGCACCGCCTACCTCACCTTCGTGCACCTCGGCCCGGACCTGAGGCCGCGGCCGTGCCCGCCCTTCGCACCCGAGACGCCGGGCGAGAAGCGGCGCTGGGCCCAGGCCGAGGAGCGCCGGGCGCGTCGGCTCCAGCGCGTGAAGCGGCTCAAAGCATCCATTCAAGAGGGAAGGTGACGGCATGTCTGGACACTCACGGTGGTCGCAGATCAAGCGGAAGAAGGGCAAGGCGGACGTGCAGCGGGGGAAGCTCTTCTCCAAGATCCTCCGCGAAATCACGGTGGCGGCCAAACACGGAGGCGGCGACCCCAAGGCCAACATGCGGCTCAAGGCCGCCATCGAGTCGGCCAAGGCCGCGAACATGCCCGCGGACAACGTCAAGCGCGCCGTGGAGAAGGGCACGGGGGGCGGTCCGGGCGAGCAGTTCGAGGAGATCACCTACGAGGGCTACGGCCCGGGCGGCGTCGCCGTGCTCGTGCGCGTGCTCACCGACAACAAGAACCGCACGGGGCCCGAGATCAGGCACATCTTCGAGAAGCAGAGCGGCCGCATGGGCACCGCGGGCTGTGTCGCCTGGATGTTCGATCGTCGAGGCGTGATCCAGGTCGACGCGGAGAAGGTGAAGGAGGACGAAGTGCTCGAGCAGGCGCTGGAAGCGGGCGCCTCCGACGTGCGCACGGTGGAAAAAGTCTTTGAGATCACCACGACGCCTGATGAAATGGAGGCGGTGCGCACCGCCCTCGAGCACAAGGGGATACCCATACTCGAAGCGCAGGCGGCCATGGTCCCCCAGTCCACCGTCCGCGTCGAGGGCAAGGACGCCGCCGCCGTGCTGCGGCTCATCGAGGCCCTCGAAGAGCAGGACGACGTCCAGGCCGTCTACTCCAACTACGACATCCCGGACGAGGTCTTCGACGCCATCTCCGCGGCCTAGCGCCCTGCGCGTCATGGGTCTGGATCCGGGGCTCCTCGCCACCGGATTCGGAGTCGTCGAAGCCGCGCCGGGCGTGGTCACGGTGGTCGAGTCGGGCGTCATCACCACGGCGAGCACCCAGCCCCTCGAGGCGCGGCTCAACGCCATCTATGGAGCGGTGCATCGGCTCATCGAGGCGCAGCGGCCGACCTTCCTCGTGGTGGAGGATCTCTACGCGGAGTACAAGTTCCCGCGCACGGCCATCCTGATGGGCCACGCGCGGGGCGTCGTGTACCTGGCGGCCCGCCAGCTGGGCGTGGGCGTCACCGCGCTGGCTCCTTCCGAGGTCAAGCGCGCCATGACGGGAAGCGGCTCCGCGGGCAAGGCCCAGGTCCAACGCAGCGTCCAGTCGCTCCTCGGCCTGCGCGATCTCCCGCGGCCCTCCCACGTCGCGGACGCCCTCGGCCTCGCCGTCACGGGCCTCGCGAGGGTGACCGGCATCACCCCGCGCGCCCGAGCCGTCCAGTGATCGCCCTCATTCGGGGGCGGGTCCGGCGCAAGTACGAGGACCGCATGGTGATCGAGGCGGGGGGCGTCGGCTACGAGGTGGTGCTGCCACCCGTGGTCCAGCATTCGCTGAGCGGCGCCATCGCGAGCGACGGCGAGGGCGCCACCGAGGTGACGCTCGAGATCCACTACCACGCCACGCAGAACCAGCCGTCCCCCGTCCTCATCGGCTTCCATTCCGGGCTCGACAAGGAGTTCTTCGAGAAGCTGATCACCGTGAAGGACGTGGGACCGCTGGTGGCGGCGCGCTCGCTGGCCGCCCCCGTCGCGGAGATCGCCGCCGCCATCGCCCGGCAGGACGAGACGTACCTCCGGAGGCTGCCGGGCATCGGGCCGCAGAAGGCCAAGAATATCGTGGCCCAGCTCTCCTCGAAGGTGGCCAAGTTCGCGCTGTCCCGCCCCGATCTGCCGGCCGAGGTGGGCGCTCCCGCGCCCCGTGGCATGGACGAGGATGGGCTCCGCAACGCGGCCTTCGAGATCCTGACCAAGCAGCTCGGGCATCGTCCCAGCGAGGCGGCCCAGCTCATCTCGGCCGCGCTCGGCCGCAAGCCCGGCATCACCACGCCGGAGGATCTCTTCGACGAGATCTACCGCGGAGCCAAGACGCCGTGACGCCCGCGCCACGCGTGACGGCTCGGCCCAGCGATCGGCACGGATAGCATGGCCGCCGACGACGACGCACGCGTGATGAGCCGCACCGCGCTGCCCGAGGAGGCGAGCCTCGAGCGCCAGCTCCGCCCCCAGCACCTCGACGAGTACGTGGGGCAGCGCGCGGCGGTGGAGAGCCTCCGCGTGTCCGTGGAAGCGGCGCGTCAGCGCGGCGAGCCGCTCGACCACGTGCTGCTCTCCGGCCCGCCCGGCCTCGGCAAGACCACGCTGGCCACCATCCTGGCCAACGAGATGTCGGCGAGCATCGTCACCACGGCGGGGCCGTCGCTCGAGCGCGGTGGGGACCTCATGGGCATCCTCACCAATCTGAACGAGCGGGACATCCTCTTCGTGGACGAGGTCCATCGACTGCCCCGCGTGGTCGAGGAGCTCCTCTACCCGGCCATGGAGGACTTCACGGTCAACTTCATCATGGACAAGGGCCTGCACGCGCGGACCATGCGCATTCCTCTCCGGCCCTTCACCCTGGTGGCGGCCACCACGCGCCCCGGCATGCTCTCCTCGCCCCTGCGGGAGCGCTTCGGCATCTTCCATCACCTCGACTTCTATTCGCTGAGCGAGCTCCACGACATCGTGGCGCGGTCGGCCTCCATCTTGGGCGCTCGCGTGGAAGGCGAGGGCGCCCGCGCCATCGCCCAGCGCTCGCGAGGCACGCCGCGCATCGCCAATCGTCTCCTCCGCCGCGTGCGCGACTACGTGCAGGTCAAGGGGAGCGGCGTGGTGACGGCGATGGCGGCCGCCGACGCCCTCGACCGCGAGGGCGTGGACGCCATGGGCCTGGACCGCCTCGATCGCCGCTTCCTCACCGCGATCATCGAGCAGTACGGGGGCGGGCCGGTGGGCCTCGAAGCCATCGCCGCCACCATCAACGACGAGGCGGAGACGCTCGCGGAGGTGGTGGAGCCCTTCCTGCTCAAGATCGGCTTCGTGGTGCGCACGCCCACCGGTCGCAAGGTGACGCCGCCCGCGTACGCGCATCTGGGTCTTGCCGCGCCGAGCTCGTCCAGCGCGCAGGGACAGCTCCCGATCTAGCCGCTTCCGCAATGGCTGACCTGGGTAAAATCCTTCTCGGTTTCGGGATCGTGATGGTAATTCTGGGGAGTCTCCTGCTGCTGGCGAGTCAGTTCACCGGAAAGGTGCCATGGTTCGGACGGTTGCCCGGCGATATCTACGTCGAGCGGGGAAGCTGGCGCTTCTACTTCCCCCTCGGCACGTCCCTCGTCGTCTCCGTCGTGCTGTCGCTCATCCTCTGGCTCTTCTCGCGCCGCTAGCGCTGCTCCTCGCCGCCCTGCCGTCCTCCGTGGAGGCGGCGGACGACATCCGGGTCGGTCTCGCCGAAGGTGTTGCCACCGTGGAGATCGGCGGCGGACCCATGCTCGTCCAGGACCTGAGCGGCCGCCCGCTCGCCGAGGAGCCGGTGGCCTTCGTCCGTGCCCTCCGGCGCGATGCCGCGATCGAGTGGCGGGGGCAACGCCTCGCGGGCATGCGGGTCATGCCGGCGGGAAGCGGCCCGCTGCGCTTCCAGCAGCGCTTGTATCCCGGCGTCATCGATGTGCTCGCGGCGCCGGAGGGGCCGATCGTGGTGAATCAGCTGCCCCTCGAGGACTATCTGGTCGGCGCGGTCAAGGCGGAGGCGGGCGACAAGATGCCCATCGAGATGCTGAAGGCGCAGGCCATCGTGGCCCGCACCTACGCCGCCTATCACCGCCGGCTCAACGCCGCCAAGCCCTATCACCTGGTCGCGGGCACCGCGAACCAGCAGTACGCGGGGAAGGTCCCCCCGGACTCGCCCGCGTGGACGGCGACGCGCGACACGGAGGGGCTGGTGCTCCTGTGGGAAGGCGAGCTCTTCCCCGCCTTCTATCACACGGATAGCGGCGGCCACACCGAGGATCCGCGGGTGGTCTTCTCGGCCACGAACATGCCCGCCCTCAAGCCCGTGCGCGTGGAGTTTCCCTCGCAGTCGCCGCATCACGCATGGAGCCTCGACGTCGCGCTGTCCGATCTGGCCACTGCGCTGCGTCGCGGCGGGATCTCCGTAGGTACGATCACGGCGCTCCGCGTCCTCGAGCGGAGCGTGTCCCTGCGCGTCGCCCGCATCGTCGTGCAGGGCACCCGGGGCAGCGCCACCCTGCGCGGCAACGAGTTCCGGCGGCTCATCGGCTACGACACGCTGAAGAGCACGCTCTTCGCCGTCTCCGTCGACCACGCTTCCGCGCGCTTCGTGGGCCGCGGCTACGGCCACGGGGTCGGTCTGGACCAGTGGAGCGCGAAGACCATGGCGGAGCACGGGTACACCGCCGAGCAGATCGTCCGCTATTACTACCCGGGCGCCACCCTCGCCACCCTTGGCCCGGGCCCGGCGCGCCGATAGTCCCGCCCGGAGTCGAAGTGGTGCCGATCAGTTGGGCGGACTTCGAGCGCGTCGACATGCGGGTCGGGATCGTCGTCGAGGCCGAGCCCTTTCCCGAGGCGCGGAACCCAGCCATCAAGCTCCGCATCGATTTCGGCGAGCTGGGAGTGAAGCGATCGAGCGCCCAGATCGCCGATCGCTACGCCCCCGGCGAGCTGGTGGGTCGGCGTGTGGTGGCCGTCGTCAATTTCCCTCCGAAGCAGATCGGCCCCTTCGTCTCCGAGGTGCTCGTGCTGGGCGCCTACGGCGAGCGCGGGGAGGTCATTCTCCTCCGTCCCGATTTCGAGGTCGCGCCCGGCTCGAAGATCGGCTAGACACGGCCCGGGCGCCGATTGGCCTGCGGCGGCCCGGGCGGTAGACTCACACGCCATGGACGTCTCGCTCTTCGACTACCACCTGCCCCCGGCGAGCATCGCGCAGGAGCCGGCCGAGCCGCGCGATGCCTCGCGGCTCCTGGTCCTCGAGCGAGCGCGGCAGGCATGGGAAGACGCGCGCTTCTCCGATCTGCCGCGCTGGCTCCGTGGCGGGGATTGCCTGGTGGTGAACGAGAGCCGGGTCATTCCCGCCCGGCTCCTCGGGACCCTCGAGGGAACGGGAAGCGCTGTGGAGCTCCTCCTGGTGCGCGCGCTCGACGGCGACCGCGGGGAAGCCCTGGTGCGACCGGGGAAACGCTGCCGGGTGGGGGCCCGGGTTCTCCTCGCGGGCGGCCTCGCGCGAGCCACCGTGCTCGAGCATCGGGAGCAGGGCGCGCGCCTGATCTCCATTGAGGCGCCGTGGCCCGTGGACGAGCTCCTCGAGCGTCATGGGTTGCCGCCTCTGCCTCCCTACATCGACCGGCACGACGCGCCGAAGCCCGAGGACCGCGATCGCTACCAGACGGTCTACGCAGTGACGCCTGGGTCGGTGGCCGCTCCCACGGCCGGCCTTCACTTCACCCCGTCGCTGCTCGAGCGGATCCAGTCGGCAGGGGTGGAGATCCATCGCGTCACTCTCCACGTCGGGCCCGGCACGTTCCGGCCGATCAAGGTCTCGAGCATCGACGAGCACAGGCTCGACCCCGAGGTGGCCATCATCCCCGAGAAGACCGCGGCCGCCGTCAATCGGGCGCGGAGCGAGGGACGGCGGGTCATCGCCGTGGGCACGACGACCACGCGAACGCTCGAGTGGGCCACCGACGAGAACGGACGCGTGCGTGCCGGACGGGGCGACGCCGATCTCTTCATCCGTCCCGGCCATGGCTTCCGCGCCGTCGATGCCCTCGTGACGAACTTCCATCTTCCGCGCTCGACGCTGCTCCTCCTCGTCTCCGCCTTCGCGGGCCGGGAGCTCGTCCTCCAGGCCTATGCACACGCCGTGGCCGCAGGGTATCGCTTCTACTCGTACGGCGACGCCATGCTCATCCTGTGACCGCGCCCGTTCGCTTCGAGCTGCTCGCCACGGACGGGGCGGCCCGTCGCGGTCGCCTGGTCACGCCGCATGGTGCGATCGACACGCCGGCCTTCATGCCGGTGGCGACCCAGGGGAGCGTGAAGAGCCTCGATCCCGCCGATCTCCGCGGCGCGGGCGCCCAGATCATCCTCGCCAACACCTATCATCTGTATCTCCGCCCGGGGCACGAGCTGGTGCGGGACCTCGGGGGATTGCATCGCTTCATGGGATGGGACGGCCCCATTCTCACGGACTCCGGGGGCTTCCAGGTTTTCAGCCTCTCTAAGCTGCGCCGGCTCGGCGAGGAGGGCGTGGAGTTCCGCTCGCACCTGGACGGCTCCGCGCGCCTCCTCACGCCCGAGATCTGCGTGGACATCCAGCACGCCCTCGGCGTCGACATCCTGCATCCCCTCGACGAGTGCCTCCCCCACGCCGTCTCGTTCGGCGACACCGAGCGCTCCCTCGGCCTCACCCAGCGATGGCTCGAACGCGCGGTCGCCCGGCATCGCGCGGCGAATGGCGTGGGCGCGCTCTTCGGCATCGTGCAGGGTGGCGGGCACGAGGCGCTGCGTCGCCGGGCTGTGGAGGAGACGTGCGCCCACGATCTCCCCGGCTACGCCATCGGCGGGCTCGCGGTGGGGGAAGCGAAGGCCCTCCTCTACGAGATCACCGCGCTGGTGGCCGGCCTCCTGCCTGCCGACCGGCCGCGCTACCTGATGGGCGTGGGCAAGCCCGCCGACCTCGTGGAAGCCGTCGCACGAGGCGTCGATCTCTTCGACTGCGTGCTGCCCACACGGAACGCGCGGAACGGGCAGGCCTTCACGTCGGAGGGCACGCTCACCATCACGCAGGCGCGCTTCGCGCGGGATCCGTCGCCGCTCGACGCCGCGTGCGTGTGTCTCGCCTGTCACGGCTTCTCGCGCGCCTATCTTCGCCATCTCTTCATGGCCCGCGAGCTCCTCGCCTACCGTCTCCTCTCGCTCCACAACGTGACGTTCTACCTCGGGCTCCTGCGATGCATGCGCGAGGCGATCGCCGCGTGCGCGTTCGAGCCACTCCGCGCTCGGATTCTCGACCGATATGCGGTAGAATCCGTGGGCGGTGCTGACCCTACATCCAACGAGGCGGAGGCTTGATGCAGATCGTGGACTATGCGTACGCGGCGGCCCAGGCCCCGAGCGGGCAGGGCAGCGGCTCGATGATGGTGCAGCTCGCGTTCTTCGCGGCCATCTTCGCGATCTTCTACTTCCTCCTCATCCGCCCACAGCAGAAGCAGCGGCGCGAGCGCGAGACCATGCTCTCCGCGGTCAAGCCGGGCGACCGCGTGGTGATGTCGAGCGGCCTGCACGGCACCGTCGTCAAGCTGTCCGATCAGGGCGTCACCATCAAGGTGGCTGACCAGGTCCGTCTCGAGTTCGATCGCTCGGCCATCGGCCGCATCGTGCCGACCAAGGCCGACGGGGGCGCGTCCTCCTGATGCCGCGCAGGCTCTGGCTGCGCATCGGCCTGGTAGCGGTGGTGGCGGCGGTCTCGATCTTCTATCTCTATCCGCCGCGGAAGACCATCAACCTCGGTCTGGACCTCCAGGGCGGCATCCACCTCGTGCTGGGCGTCGACATCGACAAGGCGCTCCAGATCCAGACGGACCGGACGGCGGAGCGCGTGCGCTCGAGCCTGGAGGGCAAGGGCCTCGCCGTGCAAAAGGTGGAGCGCCGGGGCAACACCGAGATCCAGGTGCTGCTCGCCTCCCCGCAGGCGTGGTCGGAGGCGCAGTCGCTCCTCCAGAAGGAATTTCCCTCGTTCGAGGTCAAGGAGCAGGATCAGAGCGCCGGGCGTCTCGTCCTGGCCATGCGCCCGCCGGAGATCAACAGCCAGCGCGACAGCTTCGTCCGCCAGGGGCTCGAGACGATCCGCAATCGCGTGGACCAGTTCGGCGTGGCCGAGCCGTCGATCCAGCAGCAGGGGGACAACCGCATCCTCGTCCAGCTCCCGGGCATCCAGGATCCCGACCGCGCCAAGGCCCTCATCGGCAAGACGGCGCTCCTCGAGTTCAAGCTGGTCGATGACCGGGTCGATCCCGCGGCCATCGCGGGCGGATCCTCGCCGCCGCCCACCGACGAGCTCCTCTACGAGCGTCGCGTGGATCCGGAGACGAAGCAGGAGCGGCGCATCCCCATCGTGGTGCAGCGGAAGGCGATGCTCTCGGGGGCCGACGTGGCCGACGCCGAGGTGCGGCTCGACCAGGGGAATCAACCCTACGTGAGCCTCACCCTCACGCCCGCGGGCGGTAAGATCTTTGCTCAGGTCACCACGGACAACGTCGGCAAGCTGATGGCCATCGTGCTCGACGGCAACGTGTACTCCGCGCCGCGCATCCAGGAGCGGATTCCCTCCGGGCAAGCGCAGATCACGGGCAGCTTCACCCTGGAGCAGGCCCGCGACCTCAAGATCGTGCTCAAGGCGGGCGCGCTGCCCGCTCCCGTGCAGATCCTCGAGGAGCGCACGGTCGGCCCCTCGCTGGGCGCGGACTCCATTCGCCGGGGCATCCTCTCCACGGCAGGCGCGGCCATCGCCGTGGTGCTGTTCATGCTCATCTACTACCGTCTCTCCGGGCTGGTGGCCGATCTCGCCCTCGCCCTCAACCTGCTTATCCTCCTCGCCGCCATGGCGGGCTTCCACGCCACCCTGACATTGCCTGGCATCGCAGGGGTGGTGCTGACCATCGGCATGGCCGTGGACACGAACATCCTGATATTCGAGCGGATCCGGGAAGAGCTCCGCTCGGGAAAGACGGTGCGTGCGGCCATCGACTCGGGCTTCTCGCGAGCTTTCCGCACCGTCATCGATACCCACGTCACCGTCCTCGTGTCGGCGGCCATCCTCTACCAGTTCGGCACGGGTCCCGTGAAGGGCTTCGCGGTGACCCTGGCCATCGGCATCTTCGCCAGCCTCTTCACCGCGGTGTTCTTCACCCGCCTCGTCTTCGACCTCATCTACATGCGCGGCCGCAAGGTCGAGAGCATCTCCATCTAGGAGCCGGGATGCTCCAGATCTTCGTCAACGCCAAGTACGACTTCGTGGGCAAGCGTCGCTGGTTCTATCTGGTCTCCGGCGGCTTCGTGGTCCTGAGCCTGATCTCCATCCTCTTCCGGGGCGGTCTCAACTACGGCATCGACTTCACGGGGGGCACGCTGGTCCAGGTCCGCTACGATCGGCCCGTCACCGTGGACGTGGTGCGGCGCGGCCTCGACCAGATCAAGCTCGGCCAGGCCGTGATCCAGCAGTTCGGCGACGCCCAGGAATACCTGATCCGCCTCCACCAGGCCGCGGAGAGTCCGGAAGCGCTCTCCAAGCAGATGGTGGACGCACTCTCGCGCTCCGCGGGCACCCGGGTCGAGATCCGGCGTCTCGAGTTCGTGGGACCCCAGGTGGGGCGCGACCTCCAGCTCCAGGCGCTCTACGCGGTGCTGGCCGGCATGGCGGGCATCCTGATCTACGTGGCCTTCCGCTTCCATTTCCGCGACGGCGTGATCTCCGTGGCCGCCATCGCCCACGACGTCATCGTGACCCTCGGGGCGCTCTCTGTCACCCACCGGGAGATCTCGCTGCCCGTCCTCGCCGCTCTCCTGACCATCGTAGGCTACTCGATCAACGACACCATCGTGGTCTTCGATCGGATCCGGGAGACGCGGGCCAAGGGCATCCGCAAGGGACAGAACTGGGGGGACCTGGTCAATGCCGCCCTGAACCAGACCCTGTCGCGAACCGTGCTCACCTCCTTCACGGTGTTCCTGTCCGCCCTCGTCCTGCTCCTCTTCGGAGGCGAGGTGCTGCACGACTTTTCCTTCGCCCTCCTCGTGGGCGTGGTCACGGGGACGTATTCCTCGGTCGCCGCGGCCACCCTCGTGATGGACTGGGAGAGCTGGAGCCGGGCGCGCTCGCGCGCCTCTGGGAAGATCCACGCCCGGGCTTGAGGGAAAAGTCCTGGCAAAACGCTGATTTCGGTGGCAGAATCAGGGGTCAACCTCGGGGAGGGGTTCGGGTTGACCCAGTTGCAGACGTTGATCGAGGAGATCCCGAAGTACCAGCCGGGCGCCGACCTGGATTTGGTCAGCCGCGCCTTCCGCTTCTCCGAGAAGAGCCACGAAGGGCAGCAGCGCGCCTCCGGCGAGCCCTACCTCTCTCATCCCCTCGAGGTCGCCGGCCTCCTCGTCGAATTCAAGATGGACGTGACCACGGTGACGGCCGGCCTCCTCCACGACGTCCTCGAGGATACCGACGCGACCAAGGACGACCTCCAGCGCGAGTTCGGGGCCGAGATCGCCGACCTGGTGGACGGCGTGACCAAGATCGGCAAGCTGGCCTTCTCCTCCCGGGAGGAGCGGCAGGCGGAGAACTTCCGCAAGATGGTCGTGGCCATGGCGCACGACCTGCGCGTGCTCATGATCAAGCTCGCCGACCGCCTCCACAACATGCGCACCTTGGACTACCTCGCGCCCGAGAAGGCAAGGAAGATCGCCCAGGAGACTCTCGACATCTACGCCCCGCTCGCCCACCGCCTCGGCATGGCCAAGGTGAAGGCGGAGCTGGAAGACCTCGCCCTGCGCGTCCTCGCTCCCGAGGACTATCAGGACCTGATGCGCCGGGTGGCCAAGCGGCGGCTGGAGCGCGAGAACGAGATCAACGCCCTCATCGCCCTCCTCCAGGAGAAGCTCGAGGAGGTGGGCATCGAGTCGAAGATCGCGGGGCGGCCCAAGCACTTCTACTCCATCTGGAAGAAGATGCACGAGGGCGGGCGGGAGTTCGACGAGATCTACGACCTCACGGCGGTGCGGGTGCTGACCAAGACGGTGCGCGATTGCTACGGCGCCCTCGGGGTCATCCACTCGCTGTGGAAGCCGGTGCCGGGACGGTTCAAGGATTTCATCGCCATGCCCAAGGTGAACATGTACCAGTCGCTCCACACCACGGTCATCGGGCCCAGGGGCGATCCCGTGGAGATCCAGATCCGCACCTGGGAGATGCACCGGGTGGCCGAGGAGGGCATCGCCGCTCACTGGCTCTACAAGGAGAAGAAGAGCGACCGCGACCGCTTCGACGAGGCCTTCACGTGGCTCCGGCAGCTCATGGAGTCGCAGAAGGAGATGAAGGACCCCAAGGAGTTCCTCGACACCGTCCGCCTCGACCTCTTCCCCGACGAGGTCTACGTGTTCACCCCCCGCGGCGATGTGAAGGCGCTGCCCGAGGGCTCCACTCCCATCGACTTCGCCTACGCCGTCCACACCGACGTGGGACACCACTGCGTGGGGGCCAAGGTCAACGGCAAGCTGGTGCCGCTCCGCTACACCTTGCGCCAGGGCGACATCGTGGAGATCGTCAGCTCGCCCACCCAGCATCCGAGCCGGGACTGGCTCAAGATCGTCAAGTCGAGCCGCTCCCGGGCCAAGATCAACCAGTGGCTCAAGGTCGAGGAGCGTGCGCGCTCCCTCGAGCTCGGCCGCGAGCTGTTCGATCGCGAAGCCAAGAAGTACCGCCTCGTTCCCTCCACCCTGCTCGCCTCCGACGAGCTCAAGAAGCTCCTCACCGAGATGGGCTACGCCTCCGCCGACGATCTCCTCGCCTCGATGGGCTACGGCAAGGCGTCCGTCCACCAGGTGCTGGGCAAGCTCGCCCCCGCCGTGGTGCGGGAGCACGACCAGGCGCCCGAGGCCAAGCCGCAGAAGACGGCCAAGAAGAACGAAGGCGCCGTGCGCATTCGCGGCGTGGACGATCTCATGGTGCGCTTCGGCAAGTGCTGCTCGCCCGTGCCCGGAGACGGCATCGTGGGCTTCATCACGCGCGGACGCGGGCTCACCGTGCACGCGCGGGATTGCCTCACTGTGGTGAAGAACGTGCTGGACAAGGAGCGGCTCCTCACCGTGGAGTGGGACGGCGACAGCGCGGAGCCGGCCAAGCGCCCGGTCAAGATCGCCGTCTACATCGGCAAGGATCGCCCCGGTCTCCTCGCCGAGATCACCGCGGCCATCTCCTCGCGGCACGGCAACATCACCAAGGCCGAGATCACCGTCACCGACGACCGCAAGGGCATCAACCACTTCGTCATCGAGGTGGAGGATCTCCACCAGCTCCAGGGCATCATGCAGGCCATCCGCGAGGTCAAGGACGTCATCAACGTGGAGCGAGTCCGGGGCTTGTGACGCACGCGGAGTTCGAGGTCCTCGTCGAGCGGGCCCTGGGCGGCCTGCCCCGCCAGTTCAAGGAGAAGATCAGGAACGTTGCCGTCGTGGTGGAGGACTGGGCCGACGACGAGACCCTCGAAGAGCTCGGCATCGAGCCCCCCGACACGATCTACGGTCTCTACCGCGGCACGGACATCACCCGCCGCGATTCCTCGTACGGCAACGTGCTGCCCGACACGATCCACATCTATCAGGGACCGATCGAAGAAGACTGCGCTGACGAGGAGGAGATGGCCGAGCTCGTGAAGGACACCGTGGTCCACGAGATCGGCCACTATTTCGGCCTCGACGACGACACCATGGAAGGTATAGAGCAGGACGAGTAAGCGCCAGCACTGGTAAGAGAACACTCCCCTCCGCTGTTCTAGCCCCGTCGTCTAACCTTTTCTCTTGACAGCGTTTTCAATTGTCCGTATGTTTTCAGCGTACGCTGAAACATATGGAACAAGTGAAACGATGGAGAACAGGCAGGAAATCAGGCGATCGGCAGCCCAGCGGCTTCGGGAGCTGTTCCCCAAAGCCGTGTCTTGGGAAGAGTCGGCTGGCCCGAAGGTCCGAGGGCAACAGGCCGATCTGCTGGTGAAATTCAAGCTCGGCGGACAAGAGCACACCTTGCTCCTCGAAATCACTTCCGTGGGGCAGCCCCGTCAGATCCGGGCGGCCATTACCCGCTTGGGCGAGCTGCGGTCCGAGATGGACGGCGCCTATCCAGTGGCGGTGGCGCAGTACATCAGCTCCCAGGGCGCGGCGCTTCTGAAGCGCAACGGTCTCGGCTATCTCGATCTCTCGGGCAACTGCTTCCTCAACTTCGACAACGTGCTCATCGAGAAGGAAGGCAAGCCCAACCTCCGCCCGTCGACGCGCCCTCTCAAGGCGCTCTTCGCCCCGCGGGCCACGCGGGTGGTGCGCGCGCTCCTCGTGGAGCCCGGCCACCTGTGGCGTCTCGACGAGCTGGCCCGCGCTTCCCAGGTCAGCCTCGGGCACGCGCACAACGTGATCAAGCGCTTGGGCGATCTGGCGTGGGTGGAGCGTGGGGAGCAGCAGCGGATCTTCCTCTCCAAGCCCGCCGACCTGCTCGACGCGTGGGTCGAGGCCTACACCTACCGGCTGAACGGCATCGCGACCTATTTCTCGCCGGAGCGGATCACGCGAAGGCTCGTGGGTGAACTGGCCCGCGCGGGCCAGGAGGCGGGCCGGCGCGTCGCCTTCACCCTGCACGCGGGGGCTGCCCTCGTTGCTCCCAACGTGCGCTTTCCCGCCATCCACTGCTACCTCGAGGGCGATCCCGAGCCCGTCGCCCGCGCGCTGGGGCTCCGGCCCGGCGAGGACGAGGGCAACGTGCACCTCATGACGCCGTACGATCCCGGCGTCTTTCACGCCCCCATCATCAAGAGCGGCATTCCCGTGGTCTGCCTGCCCCAGCTCTACGTCGATCTCCATCACTACGAGCGACGGGGCCGCGAGCAGGCGGCGCACATCCGCCGTGAGGCCATGGGGTTCTAGGGGTATTCACGCCGCACCCGGAGGAGGTGAGTCTTCAATGGCGAGGAAGAAGGTGGCGAAGAAGAGCGCGAAGCGGAAGAAGGCTACGAAGAAGAAGGCCACGAAGCGGCGCTAGCGCCGTCGAGCCGTACGATTGCAGAGGAAAGGGGGTGACTTCCTAATGGCAAAGAAGAAGAAGGCGGCCAAGAAGAAGAAGAAGTAGTGTGTCGGGCCGGTGGGAGGTGGCGGCCTTCCACCGGCGTACATCACACTGCAGCAGGACCTGGCGGGGGGTGGCGACACCCCCCGCCGTGTTCTTGGGGCGAGAGGCTAGACGACCTTGGTCACCTTGCCGGCCTTGAGGCAGCGCGTGCAGACGCGAAGGCGCTGGACGAGGCCTCCCGACCCGACCTTGCCGCGCAGCGAGACGAGGTTGGCCATCCACCGCCGCTTGGTGACGTTGTGGGCGTGGCTGATCTTGTGGCCGACGGACGGGCCTTTCCCGCACACATCGCAACGCTGAGCCATGCTGACTCCTTCAGGGGATCCGTGTCTGGTTTGCCGGACGCGAGGCCCTTTTATAGCATGATCGCGTGACCGGAGCAACGAGTTGACCCCCGCGCGAGGCAAGACCGGGCCTCCTGCCGCGACCGCCGCGGCATCGGCCGCGCCGGGGCCCGAGACGTCGCTCGCCGATCTGCCCGGGGTCGGCCCCCAGCGCGCCAAGCTTCTCGCCAAGCTCGGTCTCGTCACCATCGAGGACGCGCTCATCCGTCATCTCCCCACGCGCCACGAGGACCGGAGCCAGATCCTCCCCTTGGGGCGCATTACCGTGGGCGAGGGACGGACCTCTTCGGGCACCATCGCGGGGATCAGCCCGCCCCCACGTGGGCGCGGCCGCATGCCCCTCGTGGTGACCATTCGCGATGCGAGCGGGTTCCTCAACTGCGCGTGGTTCAACCAGGCGTATCTCGCCCGCGTCTTCAAGCGAGGGCAGCGTCTGATCGTGCACGGCAAGGTCCAGCCCTATGGCCGCGGGCCGCTCCAGATGCTGGTGAAGGACTACGAGCTGGTGGAAGAGGGCGAGGACGAGCCGCTCCACGCGGGCCGCCTCGTGCCCGTCTACCCGCTCACCGAGGGGCTGGGGCAGCGGCCGCTCCGCCGGCTCATGAAGCGGCTCGTCGACGGCTGGGCGGATCGCCTCGAGGACCCACTGCCCGCGCGCGTACGTGCGGCCCGCGCGCTCGTGCCGCTCTCCCGCGCCATCGCCGCCGCGCATTTTCCCGAGAGCGAGGCGGAGCAGGGGACCGCGCGGCGCCGCCTGGTCTTCGACGACTTCTTCCTCCTCGAGATCGGGCTCGCCATCCGGCGTCAGCGCGAAGGGCGGCGCCGCGGCCTCGCCATGAATCCCGCGGGCGCCCTGGTGCGCCGTCTCCGCTCCTCGCTGCCTTACCGTCTCACCGCGGCCCAGGAGCGCGTGTGGGGAGAGATCCGCGCCGACATGGCCGCGCCGTATCCCATGAGCCGGCTCCTGCAGGGCGACGTCGGCTCGGGCAAGACGGTGGTGGCGGCCCTGGCCGTGCTCACGGCCATCGAGGCCGGCTACCAGGCGGCGCTGATGGCCCCCACCGAGATCCTCGCCGAGCAGCACCTCCTTACTCTCGGCCGTCTCCTCGAGCCGCTGGAGGTGCGCGTCATGCTCCTCACGAGCGCCGTCAAGGGCAAGGCGCGGGACGCGGCGACGGCCGCCGTGGAGAGCGGGGATGCGGGCTGTGTCATCGGCACCCACGCGCTCGTCCAGGGCGGGGTGCGCTTCAGGCGTCTGGGCCTGGCCGTCATCGACGAGCAGCACCGCTTCGGCGTCGCCCACCGCGCGGCGTTGCGGGGCAAGGGCGAGAGCCCGGACGTGCTCGTGATGACGGCCACGCCCATTCCGCGCACCCTCGCCCTCACCCTCTACGGCGATCTGGACGTGTCCGTGCTCGATGAGTTGCCGCCCGGGCGACGGCCCGTGGTCACGGTGGCGCGGGGCGAAGGCAAGCGCCGCCAGATCTACGACTTCCTCCGCGCGCAGATCGCCGAGGGCCGGCAGGTCTACGTGGTGTATCCCTTGGTGGAGGAGTCCGAGGTCTCCGACCTGCGCGCGGCCACCGAGATGGCCGAGCGCCTCCAGCGCGAGGTCCTTCCCGAGCGGCGGGTGGGGCTCCTGCACGGGCGCCTGAGCTTCACGGACAAGGAGCGCGTGATGCGTGAGTTCAAGGACGGCGCCCTCCACCTCCTCGTCTCCACCACCGTCATCGAGGTCGGCATCGACGTGCCCAACGCCTCCGTGATGCTCATCGAGCACGCCGAGCGTTTCGGGCTCTCCCAGCTGCACCAGCTCCGGGGCCGCGTGGGTCGGGGGCCGTGGAAGAGCTACTGCATCCTCCTCGCCGGCGCCTCCTCTGAGGAGGCGCGCCGCCGGATCGACGCCATGACGGCCACCCACGACGGCTTCCGCATCGCCGAGGCCGACCTCGAGCTGCGCGGGCCCGGGGACTTCTTCGGCACGCGGCAGTCGGGACTCCCGGAGTTCCGCGTCGCGGATCTCCTGCGCGACGGCGCCATGCTGGAGGAGGCCCGGCGTGAGGCTTTCGCCCTCGTGCAGGCCGATCCGAGGCTCCTCGCCCCCGAGCATCGCGCCCTGCGCTCCGCGCTGCTCACTCGCTGGCGCGGCAAGATCGATCTGGCCGGCATCGGCTGATGCGCGTGCTCGCGGGGACCCTCAAGGGGCAGCGTCTCGTCACCCCCAAAGGACGCACGACGCGCCCCACCGCGGACCAGGTGCGGATCGCCTGCCTCGACACCCTCATGCCCTACCTCGAGAGCGGCCCGTTCCTCGATCTCTTCGCGGGAGCGGGGGGCGTCGGCATCGAGGCCCTCTCGCGGGGAGCCCCGTCCGCCGTGTTCGTGGAGCGCGATCGGCAGGCGGCGATCGCCCTCGACGACAACCTCACCCGGCTCGGTCTCGTCGAGCGGGCAAGGGTCCTCCGGCAGGACGTGGGGCGTGCGCTGGGCCTTCTCGAACGCGAGGGACGAACCTTCGCGGTGGCCTTTCTCGATCCGCCCTACGACTCGCCTGACGGCGCGTCTGCGCTCGCGGCCGTTGCGCGGGGCGAGTGCCTTCTCGTCGGGGCCATCGTGGTCGCCCAGCATGCGACGAAGGCGCCGCTCCCCGCGACGCCGGGCTGTCTCGCGCACTGGAAGGACCGCCGATTCGGGGAGACCACCTTGACTTTCTTTCGCCGCGGCGCGTAGAGTGAGCCTGCTTTTTTTCGACCTCGTCACGCCGAGCGCGCAGGGGGAGCCGTGGGCAAGCGGGCGGTGTATCCGGGCATGTTCGATCCCATGCACAATGGGCACCTCGACCTCATCGAGCGGGGCACGCGCATCTTCGACGAGCTCATCGTGGCCGTGGTGGCCAACCCCTCCAAGCAGCCGCTCTTCGACGTGAAGGAGCGGCTGGAGATGATCGACGAGGCGACGGCGGGCATGGGACGGATCCGCATCACCTCGTTCGACGGCCTCCTCATCGACCTCGTGCACCGCGAGCAGGCCGACTGCATCATCCGCGGCATCCGCGCGGTCTCGGACTTCGAGTACGAGTTCCAGATGGCCCTCATGAACCGGAAGCTCCGCCACACGGTGGAGACGGTCTTCCTCATGCCGCACGAGCGGTACACGTACATCTCCTCGCGACTCATCAAAGAAGTGGCCTCGCTCGGAGCCGCGGTGACGGGCATGGTGCCGCCGGTGGTCGAGGAGCGTCTCAACGACAAATTCTCCAGAAAGTAGGTCCCCGCATGCTCGCTGATCGCCTCAAGACCCTCCAGCCTTCCCCCACGCTCGCCATGCAGGCCAAGGCCAAGGCCATGCGCGCGCAGGGGATCGACGTCATCTCCTTCGGAGCGGGGGAGCCCGATTTCGACACCCCGCGCCGCATCAAGAACGCGGCCATCCAGGCCATGGAAGCCGGGCAGACCAAGTACACGGAGGTCGGAGGCATACCCGAGCTGCGCGCGGCCGTCTGCCACAAGCTCAAGCGCGATCTCGGGCTCGAGTACGCGCCGGACGAGGTCACCGTCTCCTGCGGCGCCAAGCACACCCTGTTCAACATCGTCATGTCGCTGGTGAACCCGGGAGACGAGGTGGTAATCCCGAGCCCGTTCTGGGTCTCCTACCCGGAGCAGGTGCAGCTCCTGGGAGGTGTGGCCGTTGCCGTGGCCACTTCGGAGTCCACGGGCTTCGATCTCGATCCCGCGGCCGTGCGCCGCGCGGTGACGCCGCGGACGAAGATCGTCGTGCTCAACAGCCCGGGCAATCCCACCGGCGCGGTGTTCTCCGCGGCCGCCCTCAAGGAGGTGGGCGAGCTCGCGGTGGAGCGTGGCTTCTGGATCGTCTCCGACGAGTGCTACGAGGCCCTCACCTACGAGGGGCGCCACGTGTCCATCGCCTCGCTCTCTCCGGAGGTCAAGGCGCGCACCCTCGTGGTCAACACGTGCTCCAAGGCCTACGCCATGACGGGCTGGCGCCTCGGCTATGCCGCGGGGCCCAAGGCCATCATCAAGGCCATGACGGACATCCAGAGCCAGGTCACCTCGAATCCCACCTCCATCGCCCAGTGGGCCGGCATCGAGGCGCTCGGCGGACCCCAGGACGAGATCGCCAAGATGGTGGGCGAGTTCGATCGGCGGCGGCGTTTCATCGTGGGTGCGCTCAACGCCATCCCCGGCGTGACGAGCGTGATGCCCAAGGGCGCCTTCTACGTGTTCCCCAAGGTCTCCGGGCTCTTCGGCAAGCGCTGGCAGGGAGGCACGCTCAAGGGATCGAGCGACGTGTCTGCCTTCCTGCTCGACGAAGCGCGGATCGCCACGGTGGCCGGCGTCGACTTCGGCTCGGATGCCCACATCCGGCTGTCCTACGCCACCGGGCTGGAGACGATCAAGGAAGGCATGAGCCGCATGACGGCGGCGGTGGGGAGGCTCGAGGGATGAAGATCGAAGGCTCGAACGACATTCCGGCGCCGCGCGAGCAGGTGTGGAAGGCTTTTCTCGATCCCGCGACCCTGGCCCGCGTCATTCCCGGCTGCGAGGGGCTCGATGAGATCGGCCCCGGCGAGTACAAGGCGAAGATGAAGGTCGGCGTGGCCGCTATCAAGGGCTCCTTCGAGGGGAAAGTCCGCCTCTTCGACCTCGAGCCCCCCAACCGCTACAAGATGGCCCTGGAAGGCAGTGGCGGCCCCGGCTTCGTGCGCGGCGAGGCGAGCATGGAGCTCTCCGACATCGAGGGCGGCACGCGGGTGCGCTACAGCGCGGACGTGCAGGTGGGCGGGCTCATCGCCAGCGTGGGACAGCGCATGCTGGGCGGGGTGAGCAAGATGATGCTCGATCAGTTCTTCAGCCGCATGTCCGAGACGCTTACCGAGGCGGCCTGAGCCGAGCGAACGCGGTTGCTGTCGCGCCGGCGCCTCGTCCTGGGCGCGCTCCTCCTCCTGGTTCCCCTCCGCGTCGGCGCGGACGCCGTCGTCGGCGGAGAGTGTTCGGGGCCGGGCGGCTCCGGTCCTTTCCACTGCCTCTATCGCTCCCTCATGCCGAGCACCGGCATCGTGGCCGACTGCCGGAACGATGGCGACTGCCGCATCGGCTACTACTACGGCGAGCCCGAGCATGCGACGTGGTTCGTTCCGCCTTCCGGCATGACGACCATGCCGCGCCCCGAGGTCATCTGGCTCAGCGCCACCTTCGCGGAAGCGCGCATCGGCTGCGGGCGAGGCTGCAGCTGGAGCTACTTCTTCGAGGCGAGGCGGCGCCAGCTCTCCCCCCCGCGGCGGGACGTCCTGCAGGCGGACCAGCGTCGTCTCCTTATGGCCCAGGCGGACGGCCGTGCCCTGGCCATCCGCCAGATCTTCTCGGGGCGTGAGGTCCTGCGCATCGAGCGCGACTGGGCGCCCGGGCTCAGCGCCGCGGAGGCCATCACGCAGCTTCGTTTCGAGCCTGACGGCCGGCTCTCTCTCACCTGGCTCGGGGGCCCCTCGCGAACGCCCGTGGCCGAGCGCGTAACGGTGCCGAGCCTGCCGCGGTAAGGCTGCTACTTAACCGAGCACGCGAGGCGCGACTGCCTTCATGATGCGCATGGCTCCGCCGCCGCGGCCCGGAGATGTGTGACTCTGCGATGTCCGCGGCTGGCACGACCGATGCTTCGCCCGTCGGCGGCTTTTCCGGGGACAACGGTGCAGTGCATGTCATTCAGGGAGGAGCGGACATGGACGAGCAGACGGCAGCAGACGGCTCCGAGGTTTCGGCAGACGCCAAGGGCATCGACGGATTCAGCGGGGCGCGTCGTGACTTCCTCAAGGGCGCGCTCACCGTCGGAGGCCTGGCGGCGTCGTGGAGCGCGGCCGGATTGTCGTCGGTGTCGAACGCCCAGGCCCAGCCCACTATGGTCCCCGGCACCAAGAACCACTACTACCTCCCCGCCACGGACAAGACGGTGCACTGGGGCTACTTCAGCAAGCTCCTCAAGCCACTGGTCGAGGTGAACTCGGGCGACTTTGTCACCATCGAAGTGCTGACGCATCATGCGAACGACGACGCCTCGCGCATGGTGACCGGCGATCCCGGGGCAGAGAGCGTGTTCTTCTGGGACAAGCAGCGCAAAGGCGTCGACCGCCGCGGGGCGGGGCCGATGAATCCCACCCTGTTCGGTCGCGGGGCGGGCGAGGGTCTGGGCGTGCACATCTGCACGGGCCCGGTGGCCGTGCGGGGAGCCATGCCCGGCGACATCCTGGAAGTGCGGATCATCGACGTGACGCCGCGTCCCTGCGGCAACCCCGCGTACAAGGGCAAGAGCTTCGGCAGCAACGCCGCCGCGTGGTGGGGTTTCCACTACAAGGACCTCCTCACCGAGCCCAAGCCGCGCGAAGTCATCACCATCTACGAGGTGGATCCCGCGGGGGAGAAGAACTGGGCGCAGGCGGTATACAGCTTCCAGTGGACGCCGCAGACGGATCCCTTCGGCGTGGTGCACAAGATCATCGACTATCCCGGCGTGCCCGTCGATCACTCGACCGTGCAGGAGAAGGCGGGCGTGCTCAAGAACCTGCGCATCCCCATCCGGCCGCACTTCGGCGTCCTGGGGCTGGCTCCCGTCGAGGCCGACATCGTCGATTCCATTCCGCCCAGCTACGTGGGCGGCAACATCGACGACTGGCGCATCGGAAAGGGCGCGACCATGTACTACCCGGTGGCCGTGCCCGGCGCGCTCCTCTCCGCGGGAGACTCGCACGCCTCCCAGGGTGACTCCGAGCTGTGCGGGACGGCCATCGAGTGCTCGCTCACCGGCACCTTCCAGCTCATCCTCCACAAGAAGGACGCTCTCGCGGGCACCGCGCTGGCCCAGCTCAACTATCCGCTTCTCGCCACCCAGGACGAGTGGGTGGTCCACGGCTTCAGCTATCCCAACTATCTCCAGGAACTGGGCGCGGACGCGCAGAGCAGGATCTACGAGAAGTCGTCGGTCGACCTCGCCATGCGAGACGCCTTCCGCAAGATGCGCTACTTCCTCATGAACACGCAGGGCCTGAGCGAGGACGAAGCGATCTCCCTCATGTCCGTGGCCGTGGACTTCGGCGTCACCCAGGTGGTGGACGGCAACTGGGGTGTGCACGCGGTGATCAGGAAGAGCATCTTCGCTGGCACGTGAGTCGGCGGAGCGCGGCCGGCGGCCCTCAGGCCGCCACGGTGGCGAGAGGGCGGCGCAGCGCCAGGGTCAGGGGCACGGTGACGAAGACCACCGTGCCCACGATGGTCAGGGCCAAGGGCACGCCGCCCCAGTCGCTCACCACGCCGTAGATCGACGGCGAGAGGGCGGAGGCGCCGATGCCCAGGGTGTAGAACACGGCGTAGCTTCGCGCCCGGCGGTCGCTCTCCACGAGATCGGCGACAGTGCCGTAGAGCACGGACGACGTGCCGTTGAGGGCGATCCCCAGCACGGGAAGCAGGGCGAGGGCGGGGACGAGGGGCAGGGCGAGGAGGAGGAGGATGCCCGCGCCCGTGGCCGTCTCCGTGATGATCACCGTGCGGATCACCCCCAGGCGCTCAGCCAGCACGCCACACGCGAACTTACCCGCCGCGCCTCCCGCGAACACCAGCATCAGCGCGAAGCCCACGGACCGCACCGTCGATCCCTTGGCGATGAGCAGGAAGGGGAGGAAGGTCAGGAGCCCCGTCCGCGTCGAGGAGTCGATCACCTGGATCAGGGACAGCGCCTGGAACCCGCGGAGATCGCGGATGCCCCAGTCCGAAGTTGAGGGACGCTCGGCCTTGTCCACGGGGAGGGGCGCGTGCCCGATCCGGAGATTGGTGAGGGCGAGGAGCACGACCACCGCCGCGGCGAGGCCGATGGCCGCAAAGCTCCCGACGGCCCCGCGCCACCCGAGCCACGGCACGGCGAAGGCCACCGCCGCGGGCACCGCGACCTTGCCGAGATCGCCGGAGAAGTTGTAGGTGCCGAGCGCCGTGCGCCGTCCACCGTCCTCGTAGGCGTTCGACACCAGCGTGGAGGATAGCGGATGCTGGACGCCGGAGCCGAGCCCGGCCACGAGGAGGCAGCCGAGGAGAGCGAGGTAGCCTCCCGTGAACCCGGCAGCGACGAAGCCGAGCGCGGTGGCCGCCGTGCCCGCGGCGAGGAGGCGCGCCTCGCCCCAGCGCTCGGCGAGCAGCCCGGCGGGGATCTGGAAGGAGGCCATGGCGCCGCTATACACGGTGCGGAGGAACCCGACCTGGGTGAAGGAGAGGCCGAACTCGCGGGCCCACACGGGAAAGAGGACGTAGAGGATGTCGGCGAAGCCGTCGTGGACGAAATGCGTGCCGCAGGCGGTGCCGAGGACGGCGCGGGCGCGGCGCATGCGCCCAATTGTGTCATAGACGTTACGACGGCGCTAGCGACCCCGCGCCTGCTCGCCCCGGAGCGTCATGCACGTGCTGGAGGCGCGCGCCACCAGTGACTGCTTCTCGTCGTGCACGTCGCAGTCGACGAGGCCCACCGTGCGGCCGCTCTTCACCACCTGGCCCGTGGCCGTGAGCTTGCCCGACCACACCGGCTTGAGGAAGTTGATCTTGAGCTCGAGGGTGGTGAAGGTCTCGCCTTCGTCGAGGGCGGAGGCGTAGGCCATGCCCATGGCCGCGTCGGCGAGGTCGCACAGCACGCCGCCGTGGACGGTGCCCAGCGGGCTCGTGTGCTGCGGTCCCGCCTCCATCTCCATGACCACGCGCCCCGGCTCCACGGAGCCGATGGTGAAGCCGATCAGCGTTGCCACGGGGGGCGGCGGCAGCTCGCCCCGCTGCACCTTGCGAATCATCTCGAGCATCTTCGTCACGCCGTCCCTCCTATCGCCAGGCACCGCCCCTGACGGCGGCGGCTATGGTCAGTCCGAATATGAGCAGGGCGGCGGCCATGGCGGCAAAGATGCCCCACAGCCCCCAGCCGAGCCAGTAACCTGCGATCCATCCTCCAGCGGCGGCGACGAGGAGGCGCAGGAAGCCCGCGGCGAGCGGCCAGCCGAGGCGGCCCGCGCCCTGGGAGGCGAAGTACAGCGCGAGACCCAAGCCGAAGAAGCCGTAGCACGGCCCCACCGTCCAGAGATAGGTGATGCCCACGGCCTGCGCCTGCGCATCCGACGTAAACAGTCCCAGCCAGACGCGGGGGAAGACCGCCGCCAGCAGCCCGATGGTCGCCGTGACTCCGGCCGCGATGCCCGCGCCCGTCCACGCCACGCGCTCCGCCCGCGCGATCTGCCCGGCGCCGACGTTGGTGCCGACCATGGCCACGAGGGCCGAGCCCATGCCGAACACGAGCGGGATCTGCAGGTATTCGAGGCGCGCCCCCATCCCATAGCCGGCCAAGGCGAGCGTGCCGAACGGGCCCACCAGTCCCGTCATCAGGACCACGGTGAGGTTGGTGAGGATGGTGTTGACGGAGCCTGGAGCGCCCACGCGGAGGATTTCCCAGAAGAGCGCGCCCCGGAGCTGGAGGCCGCGGAAGTTGAGGCGCACCGCGCTCCACGGCGAGGCGAGATAGCCGAAGAGGACGAGACTCGCCAGCCCGAAGCCGACGAGATTGGCGGTGGCCGTGCCGGCCACGCCCATCCTCGGGAACGGCCCCCACCCCACCACGAGGGCGGGGGCAAGGCCAAGGTAGACGAGGGCGGAGGCGGCGGTCACTGCCGCGGGCAGGACCATGGTCCCCGTGCCCCGGACGATGCTCGAGAGCGTGTTGAGGAGCCAGATCACGACGGCGCCCCCGAAGATCACGTGCGAATAGACGAGGGCCGCCTCGAGGGCCGCGCTCCGCCCGCCCATGAGCCGGAAGAGGGCTGGGCCCCCGAGCAGCAGGAGGATGGAGAACAGCGAGGCCATCCCCAGCGCGATGAGGACGCCGTGCGCGGCCAGGCTCTCGGCCTGACGCTGGCGGCCGGCCCCCAGCGCCCGCGCCACCGCGGACGCCACCCCGCCGCCCATGCCTCCCGCCGACATGGTCTGCATCAGCATGACGAGCGGGTACACGAGCGAGACGCCGGCGAGCGCGTCGGGGCCGAGCCACCCCACGAAGACGGCGTCCATGGTCGTCACCACGGCCTGGAGCACCATCACGAGCACGTTGGGTGCGGCGAGCCAGAGCAGGGTGGAGGCCACGGGGGCTTCCAGGAGCCGCCGCGTGCGGGCGGCCATGAGCGGGGCGCCGGTGACGGGGGCGGCCGCGGCGGCAGCGGTCGAGGTCATGACTTGCAAAATAATAGTCACTTGCTTTTTTGTCAAGCCGTCGCCTACACTGGACCCATGCCGAAGATCTACGGGCAGCGCTGCCCGGTGGCCAAGACTCTCGAGGTGGTAGGCGATCGCTGGACGCTTCTCGTGGTGCGCGATCTCCTCGGGGGCGCCCGCCGCTTCCGTGATCTCCAGGCCGGCCTGCCCGGTCTCGCGCCCAACATCCTCTCCGAGCGGCTCAAGCTCATGGAGGAGCACGACCTGGTGAGCCGGCGCTTCTACTCAGACCATCCGCCGCGGGCGGAGTACGAGCTGACGGACAAGGGCCGCGAGCTCGGGACGGTGGTGGGAGCCCTCGCCGCCTGGGGGACACGTCACGTGGACAAGGGCGCCCGCCTCGTCCACGGCGGCTCGGGGCGGGAGGTTCGCCTCGGCTACTTCCGCGCCGACACTGGCGAGCGCGTCCCGTCCAGCTCGATCCGCGTCAGGCGAGGCCCTTCAGGAAGTCGCCGACCGCGCGGTTGAAGGCCTCCGGTTGGTCCCGGTTGCCGAAGTGCCCCGCGGGTGAGAGCAGGGTGAAGGTGGACTGCGGGATGCGTCGCTGGATCTCCCGCATCGGGCCGAGGGAGGGGTCTTCGTCGCCGCACACGAGCAACGTGGGGACCCGGATCTCGCCGAGCCGATCCGTGATGTAGTCCATCTGCAGGAGCGCCCGCAGGGCGTTGGCGTAGCCGATGGGCGTGAGCATCCGGTAGTAGTCGAAGATCTCCTTTCGGGCCGACGGGTCGAGCTTGATCCGGCCCGACACGTTGGGGTTGGAGGCGATGGCGAACTCGGCCATGGCGTCCATCCCGCCGCTCAGCGTCACTTCGATGCTCTTGGCCCGCATCACGATGTTGTCCACGCCCAGGGGCAGGCCCGAGGCCGACGAGGAATCGACGATGATGAGTGCCCGCACCCGCTCGGGATGGGCGAGGGTGAAGCGGGTGGCGATCCCCGCGCCCAGCGACAGGCCACCCACGATGGCGCGCTCGAGCCCGAGGTGATCCATGAGGTCGTGGAGATCCCACGTCCAGTGGCCAAAGGTGACCTGGCGCGGGTCCTGGGGGCTGTCGGAGCGCGCGTGCCCGCGCGGCTCCCAGAGGATCAGCCGGTGGTGGGCGGACAGCGCATCGATGTTCGGCTCCCACATCCCCGTGTTGCCGCCGATGCCATAGGCGAGGAGGACCGGCTCGCCCGCACCGTGCTCCTCGAAGTAGATCCGGACGTCGTCACGAGTGATGGCATGGGGCATGGGCGTCCTCCCCTCTCGTTTGTGGTAAAAGAGGCTCCTATGGAACGGTCGTTCGCCCAGGAAGTCAAGAAGCTCCAGCTGGGCCAGGGTCAGGTGCTCCGGGGCGAGGGCATCCTCGCCATCACCAAGGCGCTCTTGCAGTCGGGCGTGTCCTACGTGGGCGGCTATCCCGGCGCACCCGTCTCCCACCTCCTCGACGTCATGGCCGATGCCAACGAGTCGCTGCTCAAGCCCATGGGCGTCTACTTCGACGCCTCGGCGAGCGAGGCCTCTGCCGCGGCCCTCCTCGGCGCGTCGATCAACTATCCCATGCGCGGGGCGGTGACCTGGAAGTCGATCGTGGGGACGAACGTGGCGGCGGACGCCCTGTCCAATCTCGCCTCGGCGGGCGTGATCGGTGGCGCCCTCATCGTGGTGGGCGAGGACTACGGCGCGGGGGCCAGCGTGATCCAGGAGCGCACGCATGCCTTCGCTCTCAAGTCCTCGCTCTGCCTGCTCGATCCCCGGCCGAGTCTCCAAAATCTCGCCCGCATGGTCGAGGAGGGCTTCGGCCTCTCGGAGGCGTCGAACCTCCCCGCGGTGATCAGCCTGCGCATCCGTGCCGCGCACGTGCAGGGCTCCATGATCTGCAAGGACAACGTCCGTCCCGCCATCAGCATGCGTGATCGGCTCGCGCAGCATTCCTTCGACTACGGGCGGATCAGCCACCCGCCCTCGACCTACGCCCAGGAAGCGCAGAAGTTCGAGCGGCGCCTGCCCGCGGCCCGGGGCTTCATCGTCGAGCACGCGCTGAACGAGGTGATTCCCGGGGAGGAAAAAGAGCTCGGGATCATCCTCCAGGGAGGTCTCACTCCCACCGCCCTGCGCGCCCTCGAGCTCCTCGGCCAGGCGGACGTCTTCGGCCGGAGCCGCGTACCCCTCCTCGTACTCAACGTGATCCACCCCCTGGTGCCCGAGGAGCTCGGCGACTTCCTCGATGGCAAACGCCGTGTGCTCGTGCTCGAGGAGGGGATGCCCAACTTCATCGAGCAGGAGCTGAAGGCGCTCGCCTACGACCGAGGACTCACCGTGCGCATCGAGGGCAAGGATACGGTGGCCGCCCAGGGTGAGTACGTGCCCGAGGTCGTGCTGGCCGCCCTCGCCCGCTTCCTCGGCGGAGCCGCGCAGGAGCGCCGCGCCGCGCTGTCCGCCCACGTAGGCCGCGGCCGCGAGATGCTCCGCACGCCGCTGCCCAAGCGCCCGCCCGCCTTCTGCACCGGCTGCCCGGAGCGTCCCATGTTCAGCGCGCTCAAGATCGCGCAGCGCGAGCTCGGCGAGACACACGTGGCGGCGGACATCGGCTGCCACGCCTTCGCCACCCTGCCGCCCTTCAACCAGGGCAACACCATCCTGGGCTACGGTCTCGGTCTCGCCTCCTCGAGCGCGGTGGCGCCCAACTTCAGCAAGCGCGTGATCTCCATCATGGGCGACGGCGGCTTCTGGCACTCGGGCCTGACCACGGGCGTGGCCAATGCCGTCTACAACCGGCAGGACTCGGTGCTCGTGGTACTGGAGAATTTCTACACGTCGGCCACGGGCCAGCAGTCGAATCCGTCCACGGGCAAGAACCCGCGAGGGGACAGCGTGCGCATGTCCATCGCCGACACCATCCGGAGCCTGGGCGTCTCCTGGCTTCGCGTGGTGAATCCTTACAAGGTCTCCGACACGCTCCAGACGGTGCGCGAGGCCATGACCACCAGGGCGGGCGGTCTCAAGGTGATCATCGGGCGCGGGGAGTGCCAGCTCGAGCGCCAGCGCCGGGTCAAGCCGCAGACGGCGGCGCGGCTCAAGGCGGGGGAGCGCGTGGCGGCGGCGCGCTTCGGCGTCGACCCCGACGTGTGCACGGGGGACAAGTCGTGCATGCGGCTCAATGGCTGCCCCTCGCTGACCTTGAAGGCGAGCGGGGATCCGCTTCGCGACGATCCGGTGGCGCACGTGGACCAGACCTGCGTCGGCTGCGGCCTTTGCGGCGAGGTCGCGCATGCTGCCGTGCTGTGCCCGTCGTTCTTCGAGGCGCGGGTCGTCCACAACGCCTCGGGGTGGGAGAAGGCGCTCGATCGCGTTCGCCGTCGCGTGATCGGATTGCTCCAGCCGGCATGAGCGCGCCTCGCCGGCCGATCTCGATCCTCGTGGCAGCTCTCGGGGGACAGGGGGGCGGCGTGCTCACGGACTGGATCGTGGCCGCCGCCGAGCACGCGGGGCTGCCCGTCCAGGCCACGTCCATTCCCGGCGTCGCCCAGCGTACCGGCGCCACCACCTACTACCTCGAGATCTATCCCGAGGCCGTCGCGGTGGGCACCGAGCCGGTCTTCTCGCTCTATCCCATGCCGGGTGACGTGGACGTCATCATGGCGTCGGAGCTGCTCGAGGCGGGGCGCACCCTCGAGACGGACTACGCCTCGCCCGAGCGCACCACTCTCATCGCGAGCACGCATCGACTCTTCGCCATCGGGGAGAAGACCGCGCTCGGCAACGGCATCTTCCCCACCGAGCGCGTGGTCGAGGCGGCGAAGGCCCTGACGCGACGGCTCATCGCCTGCGATGCGCTGGCGGTGGCACGGGCGGCAGGCAGCGAGGTGAACGCCGTGCTCCTGGGCGCGCTCGCCGCCTCCGGCGCGCTGCCCCTCGCTCCCTCCGATTTCGAGACGGCGATCCGCGAGGGAGGCGTCGCCGTCGAGCGCAACCTCGCCGGCTTCAAGGTCGGCATGGACGTCGCCGCGGGCGGCTCCGCGCCCGAAGCCGCGC
>JBKOVG010000103.1:0-10527 GCA_046723845.1 Candidatus Methylomirabilota bacterium
AGCTTGACCTGCTGCAGGTCACTACGCTTCTGTACTATCTGCACGAAAGCAATCCAGACAATTGGCTGATCCGCGACAAGACCTACTCGTCGTGAATCGCAGCCCTGCGGGCTGCGCGCACTCGAAGGGGCCCACTACGCCGGCCGCGCGCCCGCTACCCCCGACGCCACCCGCCCGAGTTCACTGATTGGAGTCGCCCGCCTTGCGCCTCGCGCTTCTCGGGCGACGTAGCGTGCACGCTGGTTCGCGCAGCTCGAAGGAAATGGTCGGCGCGTTGACAGGTGGGGGGGGGTTACCTAGACTGGCCGGCTATGGCCAAGATCAAGATCGATCTGGAGCGGAAGATCGGGAAGGTCGACCCGAGGATCTTCGGGAATTTCATCGAGCACATCGGGCGATGCATCTATGGCGGCATCTTCGAGGAGGGATCGCCGCTCAGCGACCAGCGCGGATTCCGCAAGGACGTGCTGGAGGCGGTGCGGTCGCTGCGCGTCCCCGTGCTGCGCTGGCCGGGCGGCAATTTCGTGAGCGGTTATCACTGGCTCGACGGCGTGGGCCCCGTGGACGCGCGGCCGCGCCGGAGCGAGCTCGCGTGGTACGCGGAGGAGTCGAACCGCTTCGGCACCGACGAGTTCATCCAGTATTGCCGTGTGGTCGGCACCGAGCCCCACATCTGCGTCAACATGGGCACGGGCACCATGGACGAGGCCCAGGCCTGGGTCGAGTACTGCAACGGCACGGGCAACACCTCGTGGGCGAACCTCCGGCGCAAGCACGGGCATTCCGAGCCGTATCGCGTGCGCTACTGGGGCCTCGGCAACGAGATGTACGGGGGCTGGCAGATCGGCAGCCTGAGCGCGGAGGACTACGTCAAGAAGGCGAAGACCTTCGCCCTCGTGATGAAGCGCACGGATCCGAGCATCGAGCTCATCGGCTGCGGCCACAACGGCGTGAGCGGCTGGGACGTCACGGTAATCCAGGGTCTCGCTCCCGTCATCGACTACTACAGCATCCACCTCTACACGGGGCAGCCTGACCACTACGCCAACGTGTTCTCCGCGCATCAGGCGGAGCGCGCGGTGCGCCTGTGCGGCGCGCTTCTCGAGCGGGTGCGCCACACCCAGCGCATCGCCCATCCCATCCACGTGGCCTTCGACGAGTGGAACGTCTGGTATCGCCGGCGCACCCACGAGGACCGGGTGGGCGGGGTGGAGGAGCAGTTCGATCTCTCGGATGCCCTCGCGGTGGGGACCTATCTGAACGGCTTCATCCGGCAGTGCCGCACCGTCAAGCTCGCCAACCTCGCCCAGCTCGTCAACGCCATCGGGGCGGTGTTCACGAGCAAGCAGGGCCTCTTCCTGCAGACCATCTACCATCCGCTCCGTCTCTACGCCGAGCACACCCTCGACACCGCCCTCGACGTGCACGTGGACGGCCCCACGTACGATCTGCCGCCGGAGCGGGAGGACGAGATCCGCGGCCGCGTCCACCACGTGGCGGATCTCGGGCCTTTCCAGCTCCTCGACGTCACTGCCACCTGCGACACCGGCAGTGGCGCCATCACCCTCGCCGTGGTCAATCGCGACAAGGATCAGAGCCACAAAGCCACCATCGATCTCGAGGGCGCTCAGGTGACGGGAGAGATTCAGGTCTCGGAAGTCACGGGTCCCGAGGTGGGCGCCGTGAACTCGTTCGAGCACCCCGACGTGGTGGGCGTACGCGAGCTGAAGGTCGACGCGCAGGGCCGGACGCTCGATTACGAGTTCCCCGCGAGGTCAGTGAGCGTCCTGCGGATGCGGCTGCGCTGACCTCCCCGTCCGCTCCCTCTCCCTCTCCGAGGGAGAGGGGTGGGGTGAGGGTGGCGTTCCGCAGACCAGCTACTCTCGCCTTCTCACTCCGCCCCCTCACCCTGCCCTCTCCCCCTCCGGGGACGAGGGGCTGCTAGAGCCGGCCGCGCGAGGCGAAGTCGATGTAGCCGCGCTCCACGTTGGTGTCCACCAGCTCGACCTGGACGCGATCGCCCACGTCGAGTCCGTCGGCGCCGCGGACGACCTTGCCCTCCACCGCGGGGTGGAAGATGCGCACCCAGGTTCCCTTGGGCGAGGCGCCCGTCACGATGGCGTCGAAGCGGTGGCCGATGCGCGAGGACAGCAGCAGAGCCGCCGCCGACTTGTGCACCTGGCGCTCTACCTTCGTGGCGTTGTCCTCCTGCTCCGTGCAATGCCGGGCCAGCGCGTCCAGCTCGTCAATGCCGTACGGCGCGGCCCGATTCGTCATCGCCGCCTTCAACAGACGATGCGTGATCAGGTCGGGGAAGCGCCGGTTGGGCGCGGTGGAATGCGAGTAGTCGCGGACGGCGAGGCCGAAGTGACCTTCCGCGGGCTGGCCGGGGCGCTCCACCACGTACTCGCCCTTGCCGAGGAGCTTGATCACGGAGAGGGACAGATCGGGGAAGCGCACGGGATCCGCCTTGTAGCGCGCGGCGAGGAAGCCCTCGAGGGCCTGGCAGCTCGGTGTCCCGGGGAGCTTCTCGCCGAAGCCCGCAGCCAGCTCCACGATGCGCTCCCAGCGCTCCGGCGAGCGGAGCACGCGCCGGAGCGAGGGCAGCCCCTTGCCTTCGAGATACCGGGCGGTGACCCCGTTGGCGCCAATCATGAAGTCCTCGATCAGCTCCTTGGCGCGATTCTTCTGATCCGGGCGCAGGTCGGCGATCACGTCGCCGTCGAACACCGCGCGCGTCTCGATGGTGTCCAGGCTGAGGGCGCCGCGCTCATGTCGGAGCGTCTTCATGGCCTGGGCCGCGCGGTCCTGGATGCGGAGCTGCTCGTCGAGCCCGGCCACCGCGGCGACCTTGGGAGGTGGTGAGGCGCCGCCCTCCAGCCAGGCGCCCACCACGTTGTAGGCGAGCTTGGCCTTGCTCCGCACGGTGGCGCGGTAGATCTCCGATCCGCTCACGCTGCCGTCCCGCGCCACCGTCATGTCGATGACGAGGGCGAGCCGATCCTCGTCCTCGTTGAGTGAGGTCAGATCGGTGGAGAGGCGCTCCGGCAACATGGGAAAGATGGCCGCCGCGGTGTAGACAGAGGTGGTGTTCGCCCGCGCGTGCCCGTCGATGGCGGAACCCTTCTCGACGAGGGCGTCGACGTCCGCCACCGTCACGAGGATCCGCACCGCCCCGCCCGTCGCCGGCTCGGCCACGGTCAACTGGTCAAGGTCGCGCGAGTCGTCGTTGTCGATCGAGCACCAGAGGAGGCTGCGAAGGTCCCGGACACCCCCGCCGGACTCGCGGGCGGGCCCAGTGAGGGCATCGGTCTCGGCGCGAGCGGCGGCGGAGAAGTCCGCCTCCAGTCCCCGCTCGGCCATGACCCGCCGCGCGATCGCCTGGAGGCGGGCGCGGCTCGACCTGTCGGCCATCCGCTACGTGATCAGGCCGTAGAACTTCCCCGCGTTCTCGCAGACGATCTTGTGGGTGACGTCGGGAGGCAGATGCCCGAACTGCTCCTCGATGTACTTGGAGGACTCGGGCCACACGCCGTCGCCGTGCGGATAGTCGGAGCCCCACATCAGGGTCTCCACCCCGATGTCGTCGATGAGCTTGGTGCCGATGCGATCGAATTGGAAGGTCGCCTTGCACTGCCGTCGCCAGTAGTCGGAGGGCTTCATGGTGAGCCCGAGATCGCGGAAGCGGTCCTCCCACTCGAAGTCCATGCGGTCGAGGGCATAGGGCAGCCAGCCGATGCCGCTCTCCCCGAAGGAGATGCGGAGGTTGGGATAGCGCTCGAGCACGGCGCTCCCGATCACCGCGGCCAGGATGTTGATGAGGTTCATCTGGAAGCCCGACACGCTCGTGAACATGGCGGAGCGCTTGGTCTGGCCAGTGGCCTTCTCGCGCACGCTGGGGGGCAAGGTCGGGAAGGTGTGGAAGTGAAGCGGCAGGTTGACCTCGTTCACCGCCTGCCACAGCGGCTCCCATACCGGATGCCACATGGGATCCATGTCCCACGAGCAGGAGAGCTCGAGGCCGCGCAGCCCCATCTTGGCCACGCGGTGGATCTCCTTCACCGCCGCGCCGATGTCGCCGTAGGGGAGGCAGGCGAGGCCAATCTGCCGGTCAGGATAGTGACGGCAGAAATCCACGAGCCAGTCGTTGTAGATGCGGAACATCTCGCCGGCCGCCTCGTGATCGTTGAGCCGCGTGGCCGCGCCCAGGATGCCGAAGATGATCTCGGCCTGCACGCCGTCGCGCTCCATGTCCTTGATGCGCAGTTCGGGCGTGGTGGGACGAGCGATGCCCTTCTTGCCGTCCTCGTACAACCCGGTGGACGCCATCACGTCCGCGCGGTAGTGCATCCCCGGGACGTACTTCTGCCCCGACGGCCCCACGCCGCCCCAGAGCCCGAAGGAGGCGCCGTTCTTCGACGTCCAGGTGCGGCCGTCGGGCCCGTCCGTAACGTACGGCATGCGGTCGCGGAGCGCCGCGCTCGCATTCTCCGTGAACAGACCGGGCGGAATCCAGGGCATGTCGATGTGGCAGTCGGCCGAGATCCGGGTGAAGGCCATGGCGTCTCCTCCTGGGTATTCGTGACGCCAATCATAAGCGATCACGCCCCGATCCGCTGCCAGGTGTTGACGTGCCACAAAGAACCGACTGCCTTCGATGTTCAACAACTGGGAATCTGTGGAGCTTGGTGGCCTCCTGTCCTACGGCGTGAGCCTTACTGACTTGAGCCGACGCGCCACGACGTACGTCGACAAGATCCTCAAGGGTGCCAAGCCCGGCGACCTGCCCGTGGAGCAGCCGACGAAGTTCGAGCTGGTCATCAACCTCAAGACCGCGAAGGCCCTCGGCGTGACTATCTCACCGTCGCTGCTGGGGCGGGCAGATGAGGTGATCCAATAACTCGATCTCTTCCTACCGGGCCAGCCCGCTTCGCTCGAAGAGCAGGTCCAAAGACAGGGCCGTCCTGCCTGCCGGCCTGTCTCCCGTCGTCTAGGAGGTAGGGCGCGTGGATTTGGACTGTCTGGAGCTGCGGAACACCCTCACGAGCTCGTAGACGCCGTTGATCAGAGCCGCTCCGAGCAGAGCGGAAAAGAGCGCCGCACCGACGGCCCATGCAATGTGTTCCATGACTATCTCCAGAATGACAAGGCACTCGGCAACGCCACCGCGAAGATACCAAGTACAATGCCCAAAGTATCGACCACTCTACGCGCCCCGAGATCTCTCTTCAAGATCTGGATGCCGATGCCGGCGACAAGGTTGACAGCGATGACGATTACAGCCGCGAGCAGAGAGCCTTCAGGTCCCCAGCCCTTCTCCATCTCAGGAGCCGAGAAGATACCGCCGGTCACCCCTATGCCCAGGATGCACATGTCCCAGCCAACGTCCGTCATCAAATCCCAGAGCAGTCGAGGCTTGGCGAGATACTCCACACCGGACATCGCGATCACGAAGAGGAACGGAATCACGACGGACCCGACGACCAAGCGCGACATACCCGTCACGGTAGTGAGCTGTCCCATGGGCCGTCAAGCGTGTCCGGCTCAATACACCGTCAAGCGATCCTGCCCTGCTCCGGTTCAAGGTGTCCCTAGGACTTCCGCCTCGACTCGCTCGTTTGCCCAGGTACTCTGGCTACAAGGGATGGAGCACCTGCTCGAGCGCTGAGACTGATACGGGCAGTCGGGCTGCCGCCCGGTTGCGCGGGACGAGGCCGGCGCATACATTCCGTCCGATGCGTGTGGCCATCTTGCCGTCCGGCGCTCTGCTCGCGGACACCGCAGCCGGCGACGACGAGACGGGCGACGGACTGTCGGCCGGCGCCCGTGCTCGCCTGCTCCGCGCGTTCGCCCGCGGGCCCGGACACGCCCTGCTCGACCTGGGCGCGACCGAGCTCGATGCCCCTCTCGCCCCTCCCCTAGCGTTCCTGCGCGATCTCGGTCGCACCTTCGTCACCGGCCTCTGTGCAGTGCCTGACCTTGAGGATCGACGCGAACGAGTAGAGGTCGACTGTCCCCCGGCCGAGCGCAGCCGGCTCGCCGCCGCCGTGCCTCCCATGGACGGCGGCGAGTACGTCGACGCCGAGTGGATCAGAGCGCGCTGGGCCGATCTCAATCGTGCGTTCGCCGACGAGATCCGCGCCCACCGCGGTCCCGTCGCCGAGTGGCTACGGGCGCGGCACTCCTCGTGGCACGTCGTCGGCAAGGTGTGCCTGCACCTGGCCGAGAACCGCGGCGACGACACCCACCCGTTCGCCTTCCTGGCCACCTACGCCGTGCGCGCGGGCGCCGGCGGCAAGGTGCAGCACCGTCCGCTCGCGCGCGCGCTCGAGGAGTCCTCCGCGCGTGGCGACCGGCAGGCCCTGCTCCACCTCCTCGTGCCGCTCCAGCGCGCCGCGGAGCGGATCGCATGGCTGACGGAGCTGATCGACTCGGGCGCGATCTACCAGGCGATGGCCTGGACGCCCGCCGAGGCGCACCGTTTCCTGCGGGCCATCCCGGACCTGGAGGCGGCCGGGCTGGTCGTTCGCGTCCCCGACTGGTGGCGCCCGCGACACCCGCCGCGTCCCGAGGTGGCCGTGCGCATCGGGGAGAAGAAGCTGAGCGCCGTCGGCACAGACGCTCTCCTTGATTTTGCGGTGACGGTCGCGCTGGGCGACGAAAAGCTCACGGCCGCCGAGGTACGCCAGCTCCTCGCATCGCACGACGGGCTGGTGCGCCTCCGCGGGCAATGGGTCGAGCTGGATCGCGAGCGGCTGCGCGAGGTACTCGCCCACTGGGAGCGCGTGAGGGACGAGGCCGCGGACGGCGGGCTCTCGTTCCTCGAGGGTATGCGGATGCTCGCCGGGGCCGCCCGCACGGAGGAGGACGCCGCTGGGCTGGCGGCGGCCGAGGGCTGGTCGCGCGTCGAGGCCGGGGCCTGGCTCGGGCGAACGCTCGGGGGGCTTCGAGGGCCGGGCGGGCTCGCGGCGGCCGACCCGGGCGCCGAGCTCCGCGGCACGCTGCGTCCCTATCAGAAGATCGGCGTGTCGTGGCTCGCCTTCGCCTCGTCCCTGCGGCTCGGCGTCTGCCTCGCCGACGACATGGGGCTCGGCAAGACTATCCAGGTGCTCGCCCTCCTCCTTCTGCACAAGCAGCGAGGGCGAGGCGGCCTGCCACATCTCCTGGTCGCGCCGGCCTCGCTTCTCGCCAACTGGCAGGCCGAGATCGACCGCTTCGCACCCTCGCTGGGGACCCTTCTCGCTCATCCCTCGGCCATGCCCGCGCGTGAGCTGGGCGAGCTGGGGAGCGCCGATCTTGCCGGCACCGATCTCGTCATCACCACGTACGGCACGCTGGCGCGGCTGGAGGCGCTCCGGACACGCGAGTGGGCGTTGGTCATCCTCGACGAGGCGCAGGCGATTAAGAATCCCGGGGCGCGGCAGACACAGGCCGTCAAGACGCTCAGGGCGCACGCGCGCATCGCGCTCACCGGCACGCCCGTGGAGAACCGTCTCGGCGATCTCTGGTCGATCTACGACTTCCTCGACCCCGGGCTGCTGGGCTCCGCACGCGAGTTCTCCGCCTTCGTCAAGCGGCTGGCCGAGCGCCGGGAAGAGAGCTACGCGCCCCTGCGCCGGCTCATCCAGCCCTATCTCCTGCGCCGGCTCAAGAGCGATCGCTCGATCGTGGCCGATCTGCCCGACAAGACCGAGGTGAAGGCCTTCTGTCTCCTCTCCGGGCGGCAGGCCGCGCTCTATCAGAAGACGGTCGACGAGCTGGCCCACGCCATTGGCGGGCTCGGCCAGGGGATGGAGCGGCGCGGCCTCGTCCTCGCGTACCTCATGCGCTTCAAGCAGATTTGCAACCACCCCGCGCACTGGCTAGGCGAGGGCGCGTGGGACGAGGCGGGCAGCGGCAAGCTCGCGCGCCTTCGCGAGATCGGAGAGGCGGTGGCGGCGAAGCAGGAGAAGGTGCTCGTGTTCACGCAGTTCCGCGAGGCGACCGAGCCCCTGGCCTCCTTCCTTGCGGGCCTGTTCGGACGCGCCGGGCTCGTGCTCCACGGCAGCACGCCCGTGAAGGCTCGGGGCGGGCTGGTGCGGCGCTTCCAGGAGGACCCGGCGGTGCCGTTCTTCGTCCTGTCGGTGAAGGCCGGCGGGGCCGGCCTCAACCTCACCGCGGCCTCCCACGTGGTGCACTTCGACCGCTGGTGGAATCCCGCCGTCGAGGACCAGGCGACCGACCGCGCCTACCGCATCGGCCAGCATCGCAATGTGCTCGTGCACAAGCTCGTCTGCCGCGGCACCGTCGAGGAGCGCATCGATCGGCTCATCGAGGACAAGCAGGCGCTGGTGCGCGGGGTGCTCCAGGGCGGCGGCGAGACGCTCCTCACCGAGATGAGCGACGAGGAGCTGATGACCATGGTGGCCCTCGACCTGCGGCGGGCAACGGCCGAGACGTGAGACGAGGGAAGGCAATCGACGGCGCGCGACGGCGCGAGATGTGAGATAAGGGAGCGCGATGGCCTGGTACGGCAGGGGTGACTGGGACTACTTCCCGCCCTACGTGTCGGTGGGCGAGAAGAAGGCGCGCAGCCGCCTGGCGCTGGCGAAGCTCTTGAGGAAGAGCAAGCGCTCCGCCGAACCCGTCGTGGCGCCGCGCACGCGGCAAGTGGCCGCCACCTTCTGGGGCAAGGCGTGGTGCGAGAACCTCGAGCGCTACTCCGATCTTGCCAACCGCCTTCCCCGCGGGCGCTCGTATCTGAAAAACGGCTCGGTGCTGGACCTCGTCATCACCGCGGGTCGGGTCGACGCCTTCGTGGCCGGCAGTGAGCTGTACCAGGTGACCGTCGGCATCGCTCCTCTCGCAAAGACACGCTGGCGTCGCGTGGTCGGGCGCTGCACCGGTCGGATCGCTTCGCTCGTCGGCTTGCTGCGCGGTGAGCTGTCGGACGACGTGCTGTCCGTCCTGACCGACGCCAGGGACGGCCTGTTCCCGCAGCCGCGCGAGCTGACGCTCGACTGCTCCTGCCCCGATTGGGCGGACGTGTGCAAGCACGTCGCCGCTGTCCTCTATGGCGTGGGCCTTCGTCTCGACGCTAGGCCGGAGCTGTTCTTTCTGCTCCGCCAGGTAGACCAGGCGGAGCTGCTCACCTCGGCCACGGCCGGGGCCGTCTTGCGCCACCGCGCGGGCGTGGGGAAGCGCATCGCCGAGGATCGGCTGTCGGAGGTGTTCGGCATCGAGCTGGAAAGCGCACCAGCCGCGCGCGTGGACCGTGCGAACCGCTCGTCGCGCCGAGCATCCCGCTCCGCCGCACGGCGCCGTTCACGCCCCCTCACCCTGCCCTAGACGGTGTATTTAGAGGAGGCTGTTCATGGCCATGAAGACCGTCGTCGCGCTGCCGGGAGAGGGAATCGGCCTGGAGGTGGTGGAAGCCACCTGCGAGCTCCTGATGGGTACCGGCCTCCCCCTCAAGATCCTCACTCCCCCGCAGGGGTCTCCACTCCCCGAGGAGACCAAGCAGGCGGCCCGTGAGGCGGACGGCGTGCTCTTCGGCGCGGCAGGCCCCGCCACCTCCGCCGTCGTCTCCTGGCTCCGCTGGGAGATGAGCGCGTGGGCCGGTGTGCGGCCGATCCGCTTCTTCGCGGGCATGCGCTCCCCGCTCGCCGATCCCGACGGCATCGACTACATCCTCCTGCGCGAGAACAGCGAGGGTCTTTATCCGGGCCGCGAGGGTGAGCTCCGCGATCTCGTCAACGTCATGCCCGATCTGAGCGACCGGACCGGCCGCAAGGTGAAGGATTTCGGCGACGAGGGACGCTTCGCCGTCAAGATCGTCACCCCGAAGGGCGCGGAGCGCATCACGCGCTTCGCGTGCGACCTGGCCATCAAGCGCAAGGCCCGCGGCAAGCCCGGCAAGGTCACCTGCATCACCAAGTCCAACGTGTTACCGCGCACCGACGGCCTCTATCAGCAGACGGCGGAGCGCATCGTGCGCGAGGCGGGGCTCCAGTTCGAGCACTTCCACGTGGACGACGCCGCCCGGCGGCTCGTCCGCTTCCCCAAGTCCATGGACGTGGTGCTGTGCATGAACCTCTACGGCGACATCCTCTCGGACCTGGGCGCGGAGACGGCGGGCGGGCTCGGGCTGGCGCCGTCCGGGAACTTCGGCGACGACGGTTGGGCGTACTTCGAGTCGGTGCACGGCTCCGCGCCGGACATCGCGGGCAAGGGCATCGCCAATCCCACCGCGACGATCCTGTCTGCCGCGCTGATGCTGGAGCACATGGGCCTGGGCGCGGAGGCGCAGCGGCTCCAGGACGCGGTGGGGCGCGTCTATCGCGACGGCAAGACGCTCACGATCGATCAGGGCGGGAGCGCCAAGACGCGCGAGATGACCCAGGCGGTGCTGGCGGCCTACCGCTAGCCCGAACTATTCACGAACACGCGGAGCGCGAGGCGGGTCGGGGCCCGTCGTCAGGGGCGGGGGAGCGCTCCCGCTGCGTCACCCACTCGCCTGAATCGCCGCTCTCCGGACGGCGCACAGGC
>JBKOVG010000102.1:0-5076 GCA_046723845.1 Candidatus Methylomirabilota bacterium
ACAATCCACGAGTACGTTAGCAGCCGACGCGAGACAATCCGGCAGGCCGACGGCCTCCAGGGGCGTTCCCCCCGGAGGCCCCGTCACTGAGGTCGAATCACGATGAGCCGGTGTCGCTGGGCTATGTGAGTAAGTGCCTAGAAATCTCCGTCGTGCGGCATGGACGGCATGGCGTTCTTCTCGTCGGCCGGCATATCTGTGATGAGTGCCTCCGTGGTCAGGAGCAAGGCCGCGATCGAGGCCGCATTTTGTAGGGCGACACGCTCGACCTTGGTGGGGTCGATGATCCCGGCGTGCATCATATCGACGTACTCGTTCGACTCGGCATCGAAGCCGTACTCGACCTCCTTGGCCGCCTTGACTTTCTCGACCACGACCGAACCCTCGAGCCCGGCGTTCTGGACGATTTGCCGGATGGGCTCCTCGAGGGCCCGCCGCACGATCTGGGCACCGGTCGCCTCGTCGCCGGACAGCGTGAGGCTATCGAGGCCCTTCGAGGCTCGGAGAAGGGCCACACCGCCGCCGGGCACGATACCTTCTTCGACGGCCGCCCGCGTCGCGTTGAGAGCGTCCTCGACGCGCGCCTTCCTTTCCTTCATCTCCGTCTCCGTGGCGGCCCCCACCTTGATGATGGCGACACCGCCCGCCAGCTTCGCGAGGCGCTCCTGGAGCTTCTCGCGATCGTAGTCTGAGGTGGTCTCTTCGATCTGCGCCCGAATCTGCTTGATGCGGCCCTCGATGGCGCCGGTTTTGCCGGCACCCTCGATGATCGTGGTGGTGTCCTTGTCCACCACGACCTTCTTCGCCTTGCCGAGGTCCGCGAGCTTGAGATTCTCCAGCTTCATTCCCAGGTCCTCGGTGATGGCTTTGCCCCCGGTCAGGGTGGCGATGTCTTCGAGCATGGCCTTGCGGCGGTCGCCGAAACCCGGCGCCTTCACGGCACAGCAGGCGAGGGTCCCGCGCAGCTTGTTCACCACGAGCGTGGCTAGGGCCTCGCCCTCCACGTCCTCGGCGACGATCAAGAGCGGCCGGCCCGACTGGGCCACCTGCTCGAGCAGCGGGAGCATGTCCTTCATCACGCTGAGCTTCTTCTCGTAGATCAGGACGAGGCAGTCCTCGAGGACGGCCTCCATGCGTGCGGGATCAGTCACCATGTAGGGAGAGAGGTAGCCGCGATCGAACTGCATTCCCTCGACCACCTCGAGGACGGTCTCCATCCCCTTGGCCTCTTCGACCGTGATGACGCCGTCCTTGCCCACCTTGTCCATGGCCTCGGCGATCAGATGGCCGATGGTTTTGTCGTTATTGGAGGCAATGGTGGCGACCTGGGCGATCTCCTTCTTGTCCTTGGTCGACTTCGACAGCTTCTTCAGCTCCACAACCGTCTTCTCCACGGCCTGGTCGATGCCGCGCTGCAGCCCCATCGGGTTCGCGCCGGCGGTCACGTTCCTTAGGCCACCGCGGTAGATCGCCTGGGCCAGCACGGTGGCGGTGGTGGTCCCATCTCCGGCGAGGTCGGAGGTCTTGGAGGCGACCTCCTTGATCATCTGAGCGCCGATGTTCTCGTAATGGTCCTTGAGCTCGATTTCCTTGGCGACGGCCACGCCGTCTTTCGTGATGGTCGGGCTGCCGAACTTCTTGTCGAGCACGACGTTCCGCCCCTTGGGCCCCAGCGTGACCTTGACCGCGTGCGAGATGATGTTGACGCCGCGCAGCAAGGCCGCGCGGGCTTCCTCGTTGAACAGGAGTTGCTTTGCCATGGATAGATACCTCTCAAGTGGGTGCAGACGATCAACTGCGGCGGAGCCGGCAGTCTAGGAGCTGAGAATGCCGAGAACGTCTTCCTCCTTCATGATCAAGTACTCTTCGCCGTCCAGGGTGACCTCGCTGCCGGAGTACTTGCCGAACAGCACGCGATCCCCCGCCTTGACGTCGAGCGGGATCTTCTTGCCGTCCTCCGTCACCGTGCCCTGGCCGACCGCGAGCACCTTGCCCTTCTGCGGCTTCTCCTTCGCGCTGTCGGGGATGACGAGGCCGCCGCGGCGTACTTCTCCTTCTTCGATCCGGCGGACCAGGATGCGGTCGTGGAGCGGGTGCAGTGTGGTCTTCATTGCGTGAGCCATGGTGCTGGTGCCCCCCTCTGCCAGGTGTGTGTGACCGTCACAATAGGTGGAGTGGCAGGACCAAACGCCTCCCTCCGGTTGACGTCGTCGATCTTCTTCCTCGCTTCAGTATATATATCATAATATAAAATATAGATGTGAAATATGTTATATACTCATGCCTAGGTAGTCACATTGATCTTAGCGATGCTCGCTAGGAAACAGAGAGAGGACAGCGCCATGACCACCATGATGCATTGGTCGCCCTTCACCCCGAAGCTCCATCTCCATCACCACCACGTCGAGGATCTGTTCCCGAGATTCGTTGACGGCACCACGGATGAGGTGGCTCCGCCCGTCGCCGCGTGGCTCCCCGCCGCGGAGGGCCGGCTCGAGGACGGCACCTACATCATCCAGCTTGCCCTGCCGGGCGTGGATCCGAAGGCAGTCGAGGTGTTCGTGATGGACAACCTTCTCACCGTCAAGGGAGAGCGGAAGCCCAATCACGACGCCACGGGCAAGGAGTACTTCGTCCGTGAGGTCACGTACGGCGCGTTCCAGCGGAGCGTCACGCTCCCCGAGGGTGTCGACGCCGCCCAGGTGGAGGCCACGTACGCGAACGGCATGCTCGAGGTGAGAGTCCCAGCGCCGCGCGCCGCGACGCCGAGGATGATCGAGGTCAAGGCCGCCTGAGTCGAGGGAGTCGGGGCCGTGCCGGTGCCGACCGGCACGCGCCCCGGGGTGACCTCACCCGGAAGCTCCGGGCACAAAAGTCCCAGGGTGTGATAGAAGCACCGCCGTCGACGTGCCGGGAGGCGTGAACGAGTTGACTGACGGGACGGTCCACTCGGGGACGCCGCCATGAGAGGCGGGGTGGCTCCGTAGCGAGAATCCCGGTTTCAGGAGGTCTTGTCAATGAAGCTCGAGACTGCAGCGAAACTTAAGTATGGAGGTTGGGGCCTTATTTGTGGGGCAGTCATCGCCATGATCATCGGCTTTGTGTGGGGTGGCTGGACAACCTTCGGCACGAGCCAAACGAGGACCAAAGAGGCGGTCTTGGCGAGTCAGGCGGCGATCTGCGTCGCCCAATTTATGAAGCAACCGAACCCTGAAGAGAAACTGAAAGCACTCGAGGCAGTCAATGGCTGGGAGAGAGCTGCAGCTATTGAAAAGGGGGGCTGGGATAAGATGCCCGGGCAAGAAAAGGCTGGCTATGCCGTAGCCCGAGCATGCGCCGATGGGCTCGAACTTCTTCTGAAGAAATGAGACTGGTGCGTGCGCTTGAGCTTTGCCGCGCCCGCCTCAAATCCAACACAGCGCGCTACCGCTCGCTCGATGTCGAGTGACCAGTTCTGGACTTCCGCTCTTGTGGACTCAGGGGTCGTGTAGCATTCTGCATATCCAGCCCGCGCTATCGTCTAGAACATGACCTCTGATCCCCGCTCTGGCAGGATCGGCGCGAAGTGGGAGGGGGTCTATCCGCGCTGTGGCAAGGCAGGTCCTGAGGGAGGAGCCTCGGAGCGAGGCGGGCTAAGTCGGAGAACGGATGTCATGTTATCTACGCTCCTGCGGTGGAGGGCAGCGCGTTGAGGGATGTCGTGCACTCGAGCAGGCGGGTGCTGCCGGTCGGCCACATCAGCCGCTTCCACCCGGTGACTCAGCTCATGTGCGAGCACATGCAGAGTGGATCCATAACGCTGGGCATTCATTACACCCGGGCCTCCGACATCGTCAGGCCGGACGACCTCATCACCAGTCCGTCGATCCCCATCCGAGGGTATCGCGACTCCTTCGGCAATTGGTGCGCCCGGATCGTCGCGCCGCCCGGCCAATTGCGACTGTCCGCCGATGCCTTGGTCAATGCTTCCGGCCAACCCGATATCGTCGCGCCATCCGCGCCGCAGCACGCCGTGCAGGACTTGCCAGAGGAGACCTTGCTCTTCCTGCTGGGGAGCCGGTATTGCGAGGTCGATTTGCTGTCGGAAGCCGCATGGAGGCTATTCGGCAATTCGCCCATGGGCTGGGGACGGGTCCAGGCGATATGCGACTTCGTCCACCGGCACGTCACGTTTGGCTATGAGCACGCCAGCGCGACGAAGACGGCCGGGCAGGTGTTCAACGAGGGAAGAGGGGCCTGTCGCGACTATGCGCATCTGGCCATCGCCTTGTGCCGCAGCATGAATATTCCCGCGCGGTATTGCAGCGGCTATCTCGGCGATATTGGCGCGCCGCCGTCGCCGGCGCCGATGGACTTCTCCGGCTGGTTCGAAGCCTATCTCGGGGGGACCTGGTATCCTTCGACGCGCGGCACAATACGCCCCGTATCGGTCGCGTATTGATCGCGCGAGGCCGCGCGGCGTCGCGCGAGCTACCGTGCCCAGGCCAGACATCAGGTATGGCAGTGGTCGGGTACCGTCGCTCCATCTGGACACTCGCTCCCTCTGTGGGAGCAGGCCACCCTGGGATCCTCGGGCCATCAGGTGCCCAATCTGCCTTCGTGGGGCCTCTCAGGTCATCATCCGCCCCACGACGGCCACGGCTGCCCAGCGATTGATTGTCATTCGACTGGAGGTGTGGCCATGAGAGCACTGAGAGGGGTTGGGATCCTTGTCCTCACCATCGTATTGGCGTCGGCCTTGGGATGCGGGTCGACGGCTACGAAAGAAGGGACCGGAGAGTACGTCGATGATTCCGTGATCACGACCAAGGTGAAAACGGCGATTTTCAACGACTCCAGCATGAACGAGATCAACGTCGAAACGTTCAAGGGCGTGGTCCAGCTGAGCGGCTTCGTCAGGTCTCAGGCGGATATCGACAAAGCGGTCCAAGTTGCCCGCGGGGTCGCGGGGGTGAAGTCGGTCAAGAATGACCTGCGGCTCAAGTGACGGCCGAGCGGGCCGTCGCGCTGGGATCGTGTGAACTCGCCAAGGAGGAGGACTGCGATGCGCACCAGTGACCGTCGCCGTGGGCGACC
>JBKOVG010000265.1:0-10417 GCA_046723845.1 Candidatus Methylomirabilota bacterium
CCACGCGGCTCCGCGAGGGAGGCGAGCGGGTGGGGATCATCGCGGTGGATCCCTCCAGCCCCTTCACGGGCGGCGCGGTGCTGGGCGACCGCATCCGCATGCAGGCGCATACCCTCGACGAGAACGTCTTCATCCGGAGCATGGCCACCCGGGGAAGCCTGGGCGGCCTCGCCGCCGCCACCGGCGACGTGATCAAGCTCATGGACGCCGCGGGTTTCCCGTGGATGCTCATCGAGACGGTGGGGGTGGGGCAAACGGAGCTCGACATCATCAAGCAGGCGGACACCACGGTGGTGATCCTCGTGCCGGAGTCCGGCGACTCCGTGCAGGCCATGAAGGCGGGGCTCATGGAGGTGGCGGACATCTTCGTGGTGAACAAGGCCGACCGTGAGGGCGCGCACGCTCTCATGGCCGAGCTGCGCTTCTCCGTGCATCTCCACTACACGAGCAGCGTCTCGCCCAAGGACATCGACTGGGAGATCCCCATCCTCGCCGCCCAGGCCACCAACGACGTGGGGGTGGCGGAGCTCCTGGGCGAGGTGAAGCGTCACCGGAGCGTGCTGGAAGCCTCCGGCGCGCTGGAGAAGCGCCGTCGCGCGCGCCGCCGCGCGGACCTGCGCATGCTCCTCACCGAGGAGTTCGCGGGGCGGGTGATGGCCATGGTGGAGCGGGACCCGGAGCTTGCCGCCACCATCGAGGCGGTGTCGGACGGCAAGCTCGACGCGTATTCCGGCGTGGACCGGATCCTGGCGCGCCTCCTGCGCCAGCCTTGACAACGACGGGACACGGGAGCGAAGGTGGACACGCATCATGACTGACCTGGTCGCGAGCGGCATCCCCTACCGCGACACCTTCTGGAACGTGCCCATGTGGGCCCGCGTGTTCGTCTACCTGGGCGGGACGGCCGCGGTGGCCGTCTTCGCGTACGGCGGCTGGCTGCGCCTCACTCTCTGGCTGAAGGGCAAGCCCGAGCGGCGCACCGACCGCATTCCCGAGCGCATCGCTCTCGTGCTCTCCGAGGCCCTCGGCCAGGCGCGCACCCTCTCCCAGGCCTATCCCGGCGTGATGCACGCCATCGTGTTCTGGGGCTTCCTCGCCCTCTTCATCGGCACCGTGCTCGCCACCATCGACTACGACATCACGCTGCCCCTCCTCCACGTGAAGCTCCTCAAGGGGAACTTCTACCTCCTCTACGAGCTGGTGCTCGACATGTTCGGGCTCTTCTTCGTGATCGGCCTCGGCATGGCGTGCTGGCGCCGCTTCGTGAAGCGGCCTGCCCGCATCGACCCCGCCCCCAAGTTCGCCTACGCGCTGCTCATCCTCTTCGTGATCAACCTCACCGGCTTCGTGATGGAGGCCTGCCGTCTCGCCGTGGTCAAGCCGGCGTGGGCAGCGTGGTCGCCCGTGGGCTACGTGCTGGGGCAGGGCATGCTCGCCGTCGGGCTGGGAGAGCCCGCGCTGCGCGGCATTCACATTTCGTTGTGGCTCTTCCACGCCGCCATCGCCTTCGTCTTCATCGCCCTCATCCCATGGTCGTACTTCATGCACCTCGTGACCACGCCCATCAACGTGTTCTTTGCCAAGCTCGGGCCCCGCGGCGAGCTCGCCAAGATCGAGAACATCGAGGAGGCGGAGAACCTCGGAGTGGGCAAGTTCGAGGATTTCTCGTGGAAGCGGCGGCTCGACTTCGATGCCTGCGTGGAGTGCGGACGCTGCCAGGACGCCTGCCCTGCCTATCTCTCGGGGAGCGCGCTCAGCCCCAAGCGCGTCATCGTGAAGCTCAAGCGCTACATGCTCGACGGCGACACCCGCCCGCTCCATGGGGAGGTGATCCAGGCCGACGAGCTGTGGGCCTGCACCACCTGCATGGCCTGCGTGCAGGAGTGCCCCGCCTCCATCGACATCGTGGACACCATCGTCGATCTCCGGCGCTTCCTCGCGCTCTCCGAGGGCGCGCTGCCCTCCACGGCGCCGCTGGCGCTCCAGAACATCCAGCGCGCGGGCAATCCCTGGGGACTCGCCCCCACCGACCGGCTCAAGTGGACGGAGGGGCTCGACGTGCCCGTGCTCGAGAAGGGCAAGCACGTCGAGTATCTCTACTGGGTCGGCTGCTCGGCCTCCTACGACCGGCGCAACCAGAACATCGCGCGGTCCGTGGTCAAGATCCTCAAGCAGGCCGGGGTGTCCTTCGGCGTCATGGCCGAGGAGCGCTGCCACGGTGAGGTCGCCCGGCGCCTCGGCGAGGAATATCTCTATCAGACGGTGACGGCAGAGAACGTGGAGAACGTCAAGAAGTACTCCTTCGACAAGGTCATCACCCACTGTCCGCACTGCTTCAACACCATCAAGAATGAGTACCCGCAGTTCGAGGGCAACTTCGAGGTGCTCCACCACTCCGTGGTCATCGCGGATCTCGTGCGCGCCGGGCGCGTCAAGCCCGCCAAGGCCACGGACCGAACGGTGGCCTTCCACGACTCCTGCTATCTCGGCCGTTACAACGGCATCTTCGAGGCGCCCCGCGAGACGGCGCGCTCCGTGCCCGGACTCCGCCTCATCGAGCTTCCGCGCAATCGCGAGCGCGGCCTCTGCTGCGGCGGCGGGGGCGGACAGATGTGGATGGAGACGCCGGCCCAGAAGCGCGTGAACGTGATCCGCGTCGAGGAGGCGCTCGCCGCCAAGCCCGACGTGGTCGGCGTCGCCTGCCCGTTCTGCCTCGCCATGGTCGATCTTGGCCGCAAGGTGGCGGGGGCGGAGGAGACGCTCCAGGTCAAGGACATCTCCGAGCTGGTGGCCGAGAGCCTGGAGTAGACGCATGGACCCGTGCTATCAGGACATCATCCGGCGCCGGTTGGAGCTCCCGCTCCACGAGGGGCCCGACAAGCGCGCGACGCTCGTGGACGCGCTCCGCCGCCACGTGGAAGCGGGCGACACCGTATACCTCGGGGCCGCCCACGGTCGGCCCAACGCGGCGGTGTTCGAGCTGGTGCGCCAGTGGTGGGGCAAGTCGCCGGGCTTCACGGTGGCCGCGGTGGGCATCGGCTCGCCGTGGACCGCGCTCATCCACGGCAACCTCGTGCGCCGCACCATCACCACGTTCATGGGCGAGGGCTATCCGTTCCCCACGCCCCAGGCTCTGATCTCCCGCGCCGTGCTCGAGGGACGCCTCGAGGTGCAGAACTGGTCGATGCTGACCTTCCCCCTGCGCCTCCTCGCCGGCGCCATGGGCGTGCCGTTCCTGCCCACCAAGTCGCTCCTCGGCTCCACCATGGAGGAAGACAACGCGCGGGCGGGAGACTTCGCCGTCGTCGACGACCCCTTCGGTGGCGCCACGCGCGTGGGCTACGTGCGGGCCCTCGTGCCCGACGTGGCCATCGTCCACGGCTGGGTCGCCGATCGCGCGGGCAACGTCATCATCGGCACGCCGATGAACGAGAATCTCTACGGCGCCATGGCCGCGCGGCGGGGAGCGGTGGTGACGGTGGAGCGCATCGTCCCCACGGAGTTCATCCGTCGCCACGCGCATCTGGTCAAGCTGCCGTCGCAATACGTGCGCGCGGTGGTGGAGACGCCGCACGGCTCTCATCCCGGCGGCATGTACGGCATGGGCGTGGGCGATCTCGAGGGCTACGCGGAGGACATCGACTGGATCCTCGCGTGCCGTCAGGCCTTCCGGAAGCCGGAGACGGCGGACGCGTGGGTCAAGGAATGGATTCTCGACGTGCCCACCCACGAGGCCTATCTCGCCAAGGTCGGCTACGCCAAGATCATGGAGATCAAGGGCCGGGCGGACACCGACGCGTGGGTCTCCGAGCTCGAGACGCTGTCGTCCGGCATGCCGGACGCGGTGGCCCCCGCGTCGCCCTCGGAGCGCATGGTGGCGGCGACCGCGCGCATGCTCCAGGAGAAGGTCCGTCGCCACGGCTACCAGAGCTTTCTCGCCGGGGTGGGAAACTCCAACCTCGCGACGTGGCTCGCCGCCTACGAGCTCAAGCGCGACGGGGTGGACGTGGAGCTCATGGCGGAGACAGGCATGGTCGGCTACCTGCCGCGTCCCGCCGAGCCCTTCGTCTTCTCCTTCCGCAACTTTCCCTCGTGCAAGATGCTCACGGACATCGTCCACGTCATGGGCATCTTCATGGGCGGCCGCCACAACGCGTGCCTGGGCTCGCTCGCCGCGGGACAGATCGACCGCCACGGCAACATCAACTCGACCATCATCCCCGGCAGGACCTACGTCACGGGCTCGGGCGGCGCCAACGACATCACCTCGTCCTCGCGTGAGGTCGTGGTTTCGCTGTTGCAGTCACCCTCGCGCTTCGTGGACAAGGTGCCCTACATCACCGCGCCCGGCCGCACCGTGCGCACGGTGGTCTCCGACCTCGGCGTCTACGAGAAGGAAGGCGAGAGCGACGCGCTCAGGCTCACGGGCATCCTCGGGGCCAAGCCCGAGGCCGAGGCGGTGGCGGCAGCGCGCGCCGCCTGCGGCTGGGATCTGCAAGTCGCGCCGCCGCTCCGCCGCTTCGCCGACCCCACGCCCGACGAGCTCGGTCTCATCCGCCTCTTCGATCCGCGCCGATACTTCCTGGGCCCCTACGATGCCTAGCCCCACACCGTCTCCCCTCAGGGGAGAGGGCAGGGGGAGGGGGTGAGCTGTCCATGATCGGGATCGTATCGGCAGGTGGACACGTTCCCCGCTACCGCCTCTCCGCCAAGACCCTCGGCGCCGTCTGGGGCGCGGGCGGGGCCGGGGAGCGCGCGGTGGCCAACTACGACGAGGACAGCCTGACCATGGCCGTCGAGGCCTCGCTCAACGCCCTCCACGGGCGCGACGCGCGTGGCATCGGCGCCTGCTTCCTCGCCTCCACCTCGGCGCCGTACGCGGAGAAGTCGAGCGCGGCCATTCTCGCCACCGTGATGGACCTGCCGCCCGCCGTCCTCACGGCCGACATCGGCGGCTCCCTCCGCTGCGGCACCACGGCGCTCAGGCTCGCGCTTGACTCCGTCAAGGCGGGCTCCACCGCTCAGGCCCTGGTGGCGGCGGCCGACCTGCGCCCGGTGGCGCCGGGAACGGCGGAGGAGGCGCAGATCGGCGACGGCGCGGGGGCGGTGCTGGTGGGCGACGGCGACGTGATCGCGACCTTCGAGGGGGCCTACGCGGCGAGCCACGACTTCACCGACGTGTGGCGACTCCAGGGCGATCGCTACCTCAACGTCCTGCCCGACATGACGTTCGTCAAGGCCTACGGGCTCGACAAGCACATCGCCGAGGCGGTGGAGGGTCTCCTCGAGGCCACGGGGCGCAAGCGCGAGGACGTCGCCAAGCTCGTCCTCTACGCGCCGGATGCGCGCACGCATGCCGCCCTGGCGCGGCAGCTCAAGCTCGCGGAGTCGGCGACGCCCAAGGAGCCCGTGATCGGCCGCGCCGGCAACACCGGCTCCGCCACGTGCCTCCTCGGCATCGCCGCCGCGCTGGAGGAGTCCAGGCCCGGCGAGCAGATCCTCGTGGTCTCGTACGGCAGCGGCGCGGAGGCGCTCCTCTTCCAGGCCACCGACGCCGTCACGCGCTGGCGCTCGCATCGCCCGGTGGCCGCGCAACTCACGGCGGGCGTGCCGCTGGCGCACTACGGCAAGCTCCTCAACTTCCGCCGCCACGTGGAGACGGAGGTGGTGCGCGCCTTCGCCAGCGTGCCCACCGCCGTGCGCGAGGAGCAGCAAGACCTGCGGCTGTACGGCCAGAAGTGCCAGGACTGCGGCGCCGTCTCCTATCCGCGGCGGCACCTCTGCTGGCAGTGCTCCTCCAAGAAGCTCGCCGACTACAAGATCTCCCGCCGCGGCAAGGTCTTCACCTTCGCCAAGGATCACCTCGTGCCCAGTCCGGACCCGCCCACCGTGATGGTCTCCGCGGATCTGGAAGGCGGCGGCCGCTTCTACGGCCAGCTCACCGACTGCGACCCCGCCGCGGTGAACTTCGAGATGCCCGTGGAGCTCTGCTTCCGCCGGATCCACGAGGGCGAGGGGTTCATCAGCTATTTCTGGAAGTTCAGGCCATCGTGAACTACCGGATTTCTTTCACCGTTTGGCAGCGGATTATTTCAGCTTCCTGGGGGAGCCAAATAATTCGGCGATGCGGCGGGTGCGCTGGAAGGAGACTTGGGTATAGATCTTGGTCGACTCCAGGGACTCGTGTCCCAGCGCTTCGGCGATGATGCGGATGTCGACGCCCTGGTCCACACACTGCCGACCGTAGGCATGGCGAAGCTTGTGGGGGTGAGGTGCACACCCAGGTGGCGCTTCGTCCACCGGGTGACCACGCGGTTGATCACGTAGTAGCTGAGTGCCTCATCGCTGCCGTCCTGCTTCCGGATCAGCGGATCGCTCGCCCGGGGCACCGCGCCATTGCTTGTCGGATACTCCGCGATGATCTTCAGCGCCTGCGGGGGTAGCGCGACTGAGCGCTGCTTGCCGCCCTTGCCGACAAAGCCGATCAAGCCCTGATCAACGACGAAGCTTCCCCGCCTGATGGTCGCGATCTCCTCCGCCCGGAGTCCGAAGGCCATGGAGAGGAGCGCGACATGTAGATGGACAAACAAGGGATGGAGAACGCCGCCCCGCATCGCGTGGTCCTTACTTGGCCCCGAGCAGCCCACGACCACAATCAGCCGTCATCGAGGCTGCGCGCGACTGTTGACGGTCGCGCCCAGTCGTCCTTGTGAAACACGCGGAGCCGTAAGGGCATCCAGCCCAGCAAGGGCTGCGAGCGCCAGCACGAGACCTCCGAAGCTAATCAGGGCCAATCTCGTCTTGGCTGAGCCTCCTAGTCGCCGTGTGATTTACCCATGCCAACGCCACTACGGCGGACAACGTGTAGCAGCCGCAAGAAGTGGAGGAGGACCAGCTCACGGATTGGCGGAGAGCTTGACAGCCAGTTGCGTCAGCTCCGCGAGGTCCACATCAGAGATCAGGGCATATCCCTGCTCGCCCTGGCGCCAGAGGATGACGTGGAACCCCCGGTCGTCAGACACGGAGGCCCTGACAGCACCCACCGGTGTGAGACCGCGCGTGGACCACGATAGTCCCCGTGCGGGGAACACGATGAATGAGATTGCGTGCAGTCGCCGATGAAAGACGAAGACGGCGGCCTTCCGATCGAGGAAGTATCCGATCGAGCCGCCTGCCAGCGGGAACTCCTCATCACCGAGGAAGCGGACGACTGGGGCAAAGTCGAGGCGCCCCTCATACCACGGCTTGACCTGATGCATGTTGCCGCTCTCTATGTCGAGCGGATGCTGGCTCGACAGGAAACGCAAATGGTCGGTGACCGCGTCGGTCACCATGCTGGTCGACCGGTCGCTCTCTAACGGCCCGATCTGCCCGTAATAGATGGGGACCGCGATCAGCAGCACGGCGGCCGTCGCCAGGGCCGGGACCACGGACAGCCTCCATCGAGCCCACCACGAGGGCTGGGGCGGAGAAGGTCGAGGCCACTGCGCGGCGAGCCGCCGCTTGAGCCGGAGAGGGGCAGCGTGCTGGAGCAATCGGCGCTCCAGGGTCTCGGTCAGCAGCGCGTCGGCCGCGACTTCATGGGCGCATGCCGGGCAGCCCTGGAGATGGACGCGGATATCGTTCTGATGCAGCGTGGAGAGCCGTCCCCGCTGGTAGTGGAGGAGTTCGGGTCGCACGTCGTCGCAGTTCATCTGCTGTCTCTCGTCGGGCAGTTCTTACAACGCCTCCGGATCACTCCCACGCACCCATGGGTGCACAGACAGCATCTCGCCGTGAATGGGATCTGCGCCGAATCCTGGTTCCTCAGCCGGGTGGTCCTCTCACCGTTGCTAACGGACTGTTGCTTGTTTCGTTCCCAGCTGACCCTCGGGGTGACGATCGGAACGCTCTCGCGATTTGTGCGTTGGCGGAAGTAGACGGATCAGCACGCACCTACGTGACGCCGGAGGGAGACGACTTCATGCACAGACACACGATCGTCGAGGGCGTGGTTGGAGGCACGATCGGTGCCGTTGCGATAGCCGTCTGGTTTCTGTGCATTGACGTGTCGATGGGGCAGCCCTTTCGGACGCCCGCCCTGCTCGGCGCGACGTTGTTCGAAGGGCTCAGAGATCCGGCCGCGCTGCACCCCACGGTCCGGGTGGTTCTCGAGTATACCCTGCTCCACTGGGCGGCCTTTGTGGCCTTCGGCCTCGTCGCGGCCGTCCTCCTGGCCGCAGCGGATCGAGACCCCCGCCTGATCTTCCTCGTCTTCATGCTGTTCTGCTGCTTCGAGGTGTTTGCATTGGGGCTGATCTGGGTTCTCGCCGAGTGGCTTTTTGGCGCCCTGGCCTGGTGGACTCTGATCCTGGCCAACCTCCTGGCCGGGCTGGTCATGCTGGGGTTCTTCTTCCGGCGCCATCGCAGTACATGGCACGAGTTTCTCGTGCTGTCCGCGTGAGGCTCCGAACGTTCCGCCTCAGCATTCGTTCCCAGGTTTCTTTTGTGAAGCCCTGGAACGGCCCGTGAGGCGATGCGTTCTCGGCAGTGAGCAACAACAGGGTCAAGGAAAGGAGAGCACGAACATGAATGGCAACCATCGATTGATTCGCGTGAGATGGCTCTGGCGCTTGGCCGTTCTGGGGACGGCGACGTTCGGCGCGCTCGTCGTGGCCACCTGGGCTTCGGCGGGGCAATCGGGTCCTGGCACGGCAGCGGGCCAGATGGCTCAACCAGTGGTGGTCGCTGCACAAACCGGGCCCCGCATCGAGATCGCGAAGCACAAGTTCAGCCGCCCGACGCTCACCGTGCCGGCCGGCACGACCGTGACCTGGCTGAATCGCGACGAGGACGTCCATACCGTGGTCTCGACGACACAAGCTTTCAGGTCGGCGGGTCTGGAGACCGACGACGCCTATTCGTATACGTTCGCGAAGCCCGGGGTCTATGAGTACTTCTGCACGCTCCATCCCTTGATGACCGGCAAGGTCATCGTGAAGTGACCACACCCTCACCAGCCGACAGGAGGACGCCATGAAGAATGACTCCACTTACGCTCGCGATGCCGACAGCCCGGAGCTCTCCGGCGGGGACGGCGTGGAAACCTCGTGAGCGCACCAGGATCACTTTGACCGCGAATGCTCCATAGAAGGCCGATCCCAGGACCGAGTGGATCGCGACCCGCGGGCTCGTGGTTTCAAACCCCAGCAGGAAGATGCAGTGATAGGCAACCGGCAGTGTGAGGAGGATGGCCAGATATCCGGACATGCGATGCATCCTGCCCCAGAAATGCGCGGCTGGCGCACAGTGGAACAGCTCGAATAGCCGCGCCGCGCTCAGCAGCTGAAAGAGGGCGAGCACGATGGCTCCCGTGGCCAGCCACGCTTTCATATGGATCGTGTCGCTGAAGAATAAGTGGAAGAAAGGAGGTGTCGGGTAGCCCCTGGCGCTCCTGCCGGCAAGCAGGCGGATCGTCAGGAAGGACAGCGCGAAGACCGCCAGAAGTGCGGTGAATCGGGTCCAGTTCCGTGGTTTGGATGTCGACCGTCCCCTGTCCTCGATCATGGTCGCCTCGTCCTTGCGAACGCCCTGCTCCCCCGGCGGTTCCAGCGGCCCGCGGAATGCGTCTGCAACGTTGTGTCCGAGCGCGAGTCGATCGTGACCGGCGTTGAGCACTCCCAACATATCGTGACAGTCCCAAGATTTCGGGCGACCGCGACCTTCGTCTCGCGACGTCTCTCGCGGTTGGCCGGCTGATTTTTCGTCGTTCTGGCAGCCCCTTGCACCCGTTCCGGCATGGACCAAGTCGCCATGGTACGGGCCTTGCCCCTTCATCAGACCATGTTGCGAATTACGGAAGTCGTGGATAGCGGTACCGAGACCACACTGCACGTGGAAGGACGGATCGTGTCGGAATGGGTCAGTGTGCTGCAGGAGGAGTGCTCGCGGGTGCTTCAGGAGTCGGGCGCACGACTCCGGTTGGACTTGGGGGCGGTGACGTTCATCGACCTTCGCGGCGTACTGGCACTGCGGCGGCTCACGACAGAAGGCGTCGCCATCGTCAACTCCCAAGCGTTCATCGACGCTCTGCTCAAAGGCGACGGCAAATCGTGGGCACCCTAGTGGTCGAGCCTCGCTGGGAAGCGGCGAAACTGGGGCGCGAGGCCCTCGCCTACGCCGACATCCTTCACAACCTGGCACGGTATCTGACGCGGAACGCCACGGATGCCGAGGATCTGGTCCAGGAAACTTATAGTCGGGCGCTGCGGGCAGCCTCGCAGTTCACGCCCGGGACCAACCTCAAAGCCTGGCTCTTCCGGATTCTTCGGAACACGTTCATCAGCCTCTACCGCCGGCAGCGCCATGACCCGACTGTCGGGGGGCTGGATACCGTGAACCCGAGGCAACGCGACGCGGCCGAAGGCGAGTGGCTACG
>JBKOVG010000356.1:0-2718 GCA_046723845.1 Candidatus Methylomirabilota bacterium
TTGCATACCTGGCCCACACGTGCTGAGGCAGGATGGGCATCAGTATCAGCTGGGAGAGCGCGTTGCCCACCGGGTGGCTGTAGTGGAAGGTCACCGTGTCGGGAGTGGTGGCCACCGCATCCTTCAGGTGCACAGCGTTGGCCGCCCAAATGGCCGTAGGTCCAGCTTGGAACTTCACCAGCGTGTTGAACGTCCAGGCCACGTCCTTGGCCGTGAGCGGCTGGCCGTCCGACCACTTGGCCCCCGGGACCAGATGGAAGGTCCACGTCAGGCCGTCGGGGGACGACTGCCACGACCTCGCGAAGTACGGGACGATGTTGTTGTGGGCGTCGTACTCGCCGAGGTAAGGATAGGTGTACTGCCAGACGGCGTAGGCGTTCGCCTGGAATCCCACCCAGGGGTTCAGGGAGTCAATCGTGCTGTCGGTGCCGATACGAAGCACGCCTCCCTGCTTCACCGCCGGCGAGGAGCTGTTGGAAGCACTCGAGCAGGCCGCCGCGGTCAGCGCTAGGACAGCGACCGCGACGACGACCACCTTGCGGCGAGCATTCAACAAGCGCATTGCACTGGACCTCCTCCGAAAGCAGCCGAGTGCCCGGTCTGGCTTTCGGCCAACGATCCGCAGCCGCGGGGAGCGTAACACCGCCGCCGGGCGTGGGCAATGGGGTGCGCCTGGTCAGGGCTCGGTGCAGACGGCTGTGAGCACATGGCACGCCCCATCATCGTCGCGCGCGGTCAGCCGTATCCCGCCTGCTGGTCGCTGTCCAGGAGGGCATCTCCGGCCGGCGGATTCACCTGGGCGTGAGCCCGCGATTGGAGGTTGGGGGTCGGCTGCGGAGGGTCAGTGATTCCAGGACCAGCGGGACATCCTCTTCAAGATCCCGGGCCGCGTCAGCGCTGCCCGCCAGGTGGCTGATCAGCGCGTGCTGGAACAGCCCGTCGAAGCACGCGTAGGCCATGCTGGAGGTCACCGTGAGCGGCACCGCGGCGAGGTCGGCGAACTTGCTCACTATGCGCCAGATCATGCGCTCGAGGCTCTGATCGATCTCCGCCACGTCGCTGCGGAATGCCTCGTCGAACAGGCTCTGGTTCCGCAGGTCGTACCAGAGCCGGTGCAGGGTCGCGTCCTCACGCAGCGTGGTGGCCATGGCCGCCCCGAACTCGCGCTTGAGCGCGGGCGCGGAACCGGCGGTGGCGACGATGCTGTCGTAGCGGGTGACGCATTCGGCCTTGTACTGCCGCACGCAGTAGGTGATCAGCTCGAACTTGTCGCTGAAGTAGTAGTGCAGGACACCGTGGGAGAAGTCGGAGTTCTGCGCGATGTCGCGCAGGCTGGTGCGCGCGTAGCCCAGCTCGGCCAGGGTCTGCAAGGCCGCCGCTGCGAGATGGGCTCGCCGCTCGGCGAACTTGTCCACTTGGCGGCGCGCGATCCTGTCCCGGTTCCGCTCCGCTACCTCGGTCAATGTCGGGTCCGATCGTTGCTGCTGCTGTCGTTTTAAGTTACCAGTGGGGCGCATTCGGCCAGGCCAGTCGCGTTTCTTGACGATTGGCCAGATCTCTTTGGACAACCGTCACACGATCTCTTGACAGATGTCAAGAAACCGGGCGAGGCTATGGGGCACATCACATCCCCGTTCCGTGCTGGCTCACCGAAGCCGCAGAGAGAGGTGCCCGATGAGCGTGTATGACCTGACCGGGCGGAAGGCACTGGTGACTGGTGGCGGGCGCGGGCTGGGCGAGGGGATGGCGCAGGCGCTGGCCCGCGCGGGTGCGGCAGTGGTCATCGGCGATGTCCGGGAGGATCTGGGCAAGGGATGCGCCGACTCGCTGCGCGCCTCTGGCGCGACCGCCGAGTTCGTGCCGCTGGACGTCACCTCGGACGCGAGCTGGGAGCGGGCCATTCCCGAGGCCATTGGCCATCTCGGCGGCCTCGACATCCTGGTCAACAACGCCGGGGTCGAGATCACCAGCCTTCTGGCCGACGTCGACGCCGGAGATGCCCGCCGGATGCTTGAGGTGAACGTGCTCGGCACCACGCTGGGCATCAAGCACGGGTTCCGCGCGATGCGTCCCGGCGGCCCGGCTGGCCAGGGCGGGGCGATCGTCAACGTCGCGTCGGTGGCGGCGACGATCGCCTTCCCCGGTATCGCCGTCTATTCGGCCACCAAGTCGGCCGTGGACCGGCTGACCCGGGTCGCCGCGATGGAGTCGGGCAAGCTCGGCTACGGGGTGCGCGTGAACTGCGTCTACCCCGGCCTGGTGCCCACCGAGATGGGCGCTCAGCTCGCCCAGGACGTGGCGACCCTGGGCCTGTTCCCGAGTGCGGAGGAGGCCGTCGGGGCCGTGGTCGGCTTGACCCCGCTGGGGCGGCTGGGTGAGGTCGCCGACATGGCCGACGCGGTGGTGTTCCTGGCCTCCGACGGCGCCCGGTTCATCACCGGGGTCGGCCTGCCGGTCGACGGCGGCATGGGCATGTAGCAAGCGATGGCGTACAACCGGCGAGAGGCGGACCTTCCATGAGCACCGGCCAGCCCGTCGTGGTGCCCGGCATCGACACGGCCGCGCACGAGATCGTCGAGCCGTGCGGCTGACCGGCTTCCTCGACAAGGGCGCGTCGCTGGGTCCCGGCGCGCCCTGCCTGACCATGGCCGGCCAGACCCGCACCTATGGCGACGTACAGCGCCTGTCCTGGGCGATCGGCCGGGCCCTGGCCCGGTC
>JBKOVG010000267.1:0-13427 GCA_046723845.1 Candidatus Methylomirabilota bacterium
AGGACGTGCTGTCCGACCTGTGGGGCGAGGAAGAGCGGATCATCACCATCGAGCACATCCAGCGCAAGGCGGCCGAGTTCTTCGGCATCAAGCTCTCCGACATGCGCGCCAAGAACCGGACCAAGTCGGTGGCCTTCCCCCGACAGGTCGCCATGTATCTCTCACGCCAGCTCACTCACGCCTCCCTCAGCGATATCGGCCGCTCCTTCGGCGGCAAGGACCACACCACCGTGCTCCACGCCGTCACCAAGCTCCAGTTGATGATCCAGGAGGACGCCAAGCTCAAGCAGACTATCGACACGCTGACCCAGGGGATAACTCTGTGATCCACCGCCATCCCCAGCCTGTCCCGCACCTTGTCCACGAGCCTCGGAGACTCTGCACGTCCGTCTTCCCGGCGGCTTGCACGTCCTCCACATCGTCCACCGCCACGACGTACACTACGACGACGCTTTTCTCCTCTTCTTTTCCAACCAAGGGAGAGTGATATGGAAGTCCATGTGGACCGGGATGCCTTCCTCAAAGGTCTCCAGATGGTTCACAACGTCGTCGAGCCGCGGCAAACGCTTCCGATCCTGGCCAACGTGTTGCTGGAGACCGATAAGGACACCCTGCGGCTAACCGCCACCGACCTGGAAGTCGGTGCTCGGGTCTCGGTACCGGCGAAGATCGCCACGGGCGGCTCCATCACCCTGTCGGCCCGCAAGCTCCTCGAGATCGTCAAAGAGCTCCCCGCCGCCGCACTCACCCTCAGAGTGCAGGAGAACTCGTGGGTGGCCATGCGCTGTGGCGGCGCCTCGTACAGGCTGGTAGGCCTGAGCGCCTCGGACTTTCCCGCTGTCTCCACGGGAGCCGCCTCAGGGTGGATCACCCTCGACGGGAAGGTTCTTCGGGACATGCTGGCGCAGACGATCTTCGCCGTCTCCCACGATGAGAGCCGCTATGCCCTCAACGGGGTTCTCTTCGTCGTGCACGAGCGGGAGATCCGGCTCGTGGCCACGGACGGACACCGGCTGGCTCTGGTCATCCGTCCCTTGGCGAGCAGCACGGGCGCGGTGTCGGGGATCGTTCCACGCAAGGCCGTCCAGGAGATTGTCCGCATCGTGGGCTCAGGAGAAGACGTCCAGGTCGCCATCAGCGACAATCAGTTCATCCTCCAGATGCCCAACGTCCTCCTGATGGCGCGACTCATCGAGGGGACGTTCCCGAACTATGAGCAGGTGGTGCCCAAGGCGCATCCACACAAGATCGTCGTCTCGCGAGGAGCGCTGACGGCGGCCCTGCGTCGTGTCTCCGTGCTCTCGGAAGAGCGGACCAAGCCGGTGAAGTTCACGCTCTCTCCCGGGCTCCTGAAACTGACCGCGTACAGTCCGGATTTCGGCGAGGCGGAGGAGCAAATCGAGGTGCAGTACACCGGCGAAGAGATGACCATCGGCTTCAATTCGCGATACGTGCTCGATGCGCTCGGCGCGCAGGACAGCGAGCAAGTCGTGCTCGAATTGAAGGACGGATTGAGCCCCGGAATCGTCAAAAGCTTCGAGGAGGAAGGTTCGCTCTGTGTTATCATGCCTATGAGAATTTGAGGTTCTCATGGGGGCGAACATCGGGTGCTCATCCAATGGATGACGGTCGCTGAATTCCGTAATTACTGTTCCCTTTCCTTCCAACCTGATCGCGGTCTCAACGTCCTGAGCGGGCCCAATGCCCAGGGGAAAACCAACCTCCTGGAGGCGCTGGGACTCCTGCTGGTTGGACGCTCGTTTCGAGGTGCCAAGGCGGTAGATCTGCCCTCTTGGGGGTCCCCGGCGGCGGTCCTGAGTGGCTCTGTGATGCGTGGCGACGTCGTGCGAGAGCTCCGTCGCAGCATCACTCAGTCGGAAGATGGTCGATGGGTCGTGACCGGAGAGGGGTGCGCGTGGGCCCGCGCCATTCCGTTTGGGTGGCAGGACCTGGCCATCCTGACCGGCGGGCCACAGGCGCGGCGGAACTTCATCGACGGGTTCGCTGCGAAGATCCAGCCCGCGCACCTGGCCGCGCACAGCCGCTATCGGCAGGTGCTCGGGAGGCGCAATCACCTCTTGCAGATCGGTCAGCTGAATCAGCTTCCGCCGTGGGACGAACAGCTGGCCAGGATCGGCGTGGAGATCCTCGCGCGCCGCCGGCAGGTCGTGGCAGCTCTGGAAACCGAGGTGGCGAGGCTCTATCCCGAGATGGCGGGCTCGGATCACCAGGTCCGTCTGGAATATCGTTCCGCGCTCCCGATCGAGGTGACCGAGGCGGCGTTCCTCGAGGCCCTGGAGCGGCGCCGGCACGACGAGCGGCGTCGGAAGCTCACCCTGGTTGGTCCCCATCGCGACGACCTCATGGTTGAGCTCGATGGCCGTGACATGCGAAGCTTCGGCTCCCGCGGCCAGCAGCGGCTCCTCGTCCTGGCCCTCCGGCTCGCCGAGGCGGGGCCCGTGGAGAGCGCGGTAGGGAGTCCTCCGGTGCTCCTGCTCGATGACGCCCTGTCCGAGCTCGATCCCGACGTCCAGCAGCTCGTGCTCCGTCACATCCAGAAGCAGGGGCAGGTCTTCCTGACGACGACCGAGCCGGGAGTGGCCGAAGGCAGCGGTGGCACGTGCTGGGAAGTCAAGGGCGGCACGGTGGCCGAGGCCACGGGCGCCCGAGTCGGGGTCATGGCGTGAGTGCAGAGACCTACACCGCAAGTGACATCAAGGTCCTCGAGGGTCTCGAGGCTGTTCGCAAGCGGCCGGCCATGTACATCGGTGACACGGGCGCCTACGGTCTCCACCATCTCGTCTATGAGGTCGTCGACAACTCGGTGGACGAGGCCATGGGCGACTTCTGCGACAGCATCAAGATCATCCTGCACTCAGACGGTTCCTGCTCGGTGGGCGACAACGGCCGAGGCATCCCCGTCGACACCCACAAGGAGACGGGGAAGGCGGCGGCAGAGGTCGTCCTGACCGTCCTGCACGCGGGCGGCAAGTTCGAGCACTCCGCATACAAGGTTTCTGGCGGACTCCACGGTGTCGGCGTCTCGGTGGTGAACGCGCTGAGCGAGTGGCTGGAGCTGGAGATCCGCCGCGGCGGCTACGTCTGGACCCAGCGCTACGAATACGGGGTGCCCACCGGGCCGCTCACGCAGGGAGAAAAAAGCTCGAAGCACGGCACGATCATCCGCTTCAAGCCGGATGCGAAGATCTTCGAGGAGACGACGTTCTCCTTCGACACGCTCTCGAATCGGCTGCGCGAGCTCGCCTTCCTCAACAAGGGCCTCAAGATCGTCATCGAGGACGAGCGCGACGAGCGCTCCCACACCTTCCTCTACAAAGGCGGGATCATCGAGTTCATCAAGCATCTGAACCAGAACAAGACGACCGTCCATCCCAAGGTGCTCTTCTTCGAGGGCAAGAAGGACAACATCGAGGTCGAGGTCGCCCTGCAATACAACGATGGCTATCAGGAGAACGTGTTCTCCTTTGCCAACAACATCAACACCCGCGAGGGTGGCACGCACCTCACGGGATTCCGGGCGGCCCTCACCGGCCAGATCTCCGCCTATGCGCAGGCCCAGGGCTTCCTCAAGACCTTCAAGGGCGGAGTCACGGGTGACGACGTCCGCGAGGGATTGACCGCGGTGGTCTCCGTGCGGATTCCGGATCCGCAGTTCGAGGGACAGACCAAGGCCAAGCTCGGCAACTCCGAGGTGAAGGGGCTCGTCCAGCAGATCGTCAACGATCGACTCACCGAGGCGTTCGAGGAGGATCCCACCACCGCGCGGAAGATCGCCGACAAGTGCGTGCGGGCGGCTCAGGCCCGCGAGGCGGCGCGGAAGGCGCGCGAGCTCACGCGCAAGGGCGGGCGCGACGACGAAGGGCTCTCGGCCAAGCTCGCCGATTGCTCGGAGCGTGATCCGCAGTTCCGCGAGATCTTCCTCGTCGAGGGCGACTCCGCCGGCGGCTCCGCCAAGCAGGGCCGGGATCGCAAGACGCAGGCCGTGCTTCCGCTCCGCGGCAAGATCATCAACGCAGAGAAAGCCCGCTATGACAAGGTACTCTCGCACCAGGAGATCCGGCTCCTGATCTCCGCCCTCGGCACGGGGATCGGGCCGGAGGAATTCGACATCTCGAAGCTGCGCTACCACAAGGTGATCCTGATGACGGACGCCGACGTGGACGGCGCTCACATCCGTACCCTGCTCCTCACGTTCTTCTTCCGTCACATGGTGCCGATCATCGAAGCGGGCCGGCTCTTCATCGCCCAGCCGCCGCTCTTCAAGGTGAAGAAGGGCAAGGCGGAGCGCTACCTCATGAGCGAGCGCGAGATGGAAGAATTCCTCCTTGCGCAGTGGGTGGAGAAGGCCTCGATCAAGATCCCCGGCAAGGCGCAGCCCATCAAGGAAGAGGCGCTGCTGGAGGCCCTCAAGCGCGTGCTCGAGTTTCGCACGGTCTTCGCCAAGTTCGCGCGGCGCGGGGTGCCGCGGCCCATCCTCGACGGGCTCCTGCGGCGGAAGTTCAAGGGCACCAAGCGCGGCGTGGGCGACAGCGAGATGGCCGCCGCGGTGGGCGAGGTGGCGCGCGAGCTGGAGGGCTGGAGCGCGCGGCTGGTGGGGGGTGAGAACGGCGACGCCGCCCAGATCCACATTGCGGGACCCGAGCCCGCGGTGTTCAACCCCGATCTGCTGAAGTCTCCTGACTACGCCCAGCTCTTCGAGTGCTACTCGGAGATCGCGGCGCTTCACAAGGGACCGTGCACGGTGGTCGACGCCGACGGCAAGGAGGCCACCACGCGGAGCCTCGACGAGCTGGTCGAGGTGGTCATGGGCTCCGCGAAGGACGGTGTGAGCCTCCAGCGCTACAAGGGCCTGGGGGAGATGAATCCCGAGCAGCTCTGGGAGACCACCATGAATCCGGAGACGCGCACGCTGCTTCGGGTGAGCATGGAAGACGCGGTGGGGGCCGACGAGATCTTCACCATCCTGATGGGCGACGCGGTCGAGCCGCGCCGCGAGTTCATCGAGAAGAACGCTCTCGACGTCGTGAACCTCGACATCTAGAGACCTGGTCGCATGAGCCCCGAACGCCAGATGCCCGTACCCATCGAAGAGGAGATGCGGAAGTCGTATCTCGACTACGCCATGTCCGTCATCGTGGGCCGGGCGCTGCCCGACGTGCGCGACGGTCTCAAGCCCGTCCACCGCCGCGTCCTCTACACCATGCACGGACTCGGGCTCGCCTGGAACCGTGCCTACCGCAAGGCCGCCAAGGTCGTGGGCGAGGTCCTCGGCAAGTACCATCCCCACGGCGACTCGCCGGTGTACGAGGCCCTGGTCCGAATGGTCCAGGAGTTCTCCCTCCGCTATCCGCTGGTCGACGGGCAGGGGAACTTCGGCTCCATCGACGGCGACCCGCCCGCTGCCTATCGCTACACCGAGGCACGCCTGGCCAAGATCGCCCACGAGATGCTGGCGGACATCGACAAGGACACCGTCAATTTCGTGCCGAACTTCGACGAGTCGGAGCAGGAGCCGACCGTCCTCCCCACGAAGCTGCCGAACCTCCTCGTCAATGGATCGACGGGCATCGCGGTGGGCATGGCGACCAACATCCCGCCCCACAACCTGAGCGAGGTGGTGGACGCACTCGTCCTGCTCATCGACAATCCGGAGGCCACCGTCGACGAGTTGATGAAGGTGATCCCCGGGCCGGACTTTCCCACGCGCGGCTACATCTACGGCCGCGCGGGGATCCGCGAGGCCTACACCAATGGCCGTGGGATCATCACCCTTCGCGCCAAGGCGCACGTGGAGAAGCTCCGCGGCGGGCGCGAGGCCATCATCGTGACGGAGCTGCCGTACCAGGTGAACAAGGCCTCGCTGATCGAGAGGATCGGCGAGCTGATCCGGGACAAGAAGATCGAGGGTATCTCCGAGCGGCGGGACGAGTCGAGCCGCGAGGGGATCCGAATCGTGCTGGAGCTGGGACGCGGGGAGATTCCGCAGATCGCCATCAATCAGCTCTACAAGCACACGCAGATGCAGACCACTTTCGGCATCATCATGCTCGCTCTCGTCGGCCTGCGACCGCAAGTGGTCACGCTGAAGCAGATGCTCACGGAGTTCATCGCCTTCCGGCGCGAGGTGGTCACCCGGCGCACGAAGTACGACCTGGCCCGCGCGGAGGAGAAGGCCCACATCCTCGAGGGCCTGCGCAAGGCTGTGGACCAGATCGACCTCGTCATCCGGCTCATCCGCCAGGCCGAGAACCCGGAGGCGGCGAAGGAAGCGCTGATCCGGCAGCTCGAGCTGTCTGAGATCCAGGCCAAGCACATTCTCGACCTGCGGCTCCAGCGCCTCACTCAGCTCGAGCGCCACAAGATCGTGGAGGAGCACGAGGAGACGCTGGCCCTCATCGTCGACCTCAAGGGCATCCTCGCCTCCGAAGAGCGGCTGATGGGTATCATCAAGGACGAGCTCACCACGCTGAAGAACGACTTCGGCGACGAGCGGCGCACGGAGATCCTCGAGGAGACGGCGGACCTGACCATCGAGGACCTGCTCGCAGACGAGGAGATGGTCGTCACGGTGACGCGCTCCGGCTACATCAAGCGGACGCACGTCGAGTCGTACCGGAGCCAGAAGCGCGGCGGCAAGGGCGTCACCGGGATGGAGACCAAGGAAGAGGACATCGTCGAGGACCTCTTCGTGGCCTCCACCCATTCCTACCTGCTCTTCTTCACCAACAAGGGCAAGGTGCACTGGCTCAAGGTGCACGAGATCCCGGAAGGCGGGCGCCTGGCCAAGGGCAAGGCCATCGTGAACGTGCTCTCCCTCGCCGAGAGGGAGGCCGTGGCCACTTGCGTGCCCGTGCGCGACTTCGAGTCCGGGGGCTACATCCTCTTCGCCACCAAGCAGGGCACGGTGAAGAAGACGGAGCTGAGCCAGTTCTCCCATCCGCGCAGTGGCGGCATCCTCGCCATCTCGCTGGACGAGGGCGACGAGGTCATCGCGGCCCGGCGCACCGACGGTCAGCGGGAGGTGCTGCTCTCCACGAAGGCGGGCATGATCATCCGCTTCCCCGAGGAGGAAGTCCGCCCCATGGGGCGGACGGCGGGGGGCGTGCGCGGGATCGATGTGGACGACGACGATCCGGTCATCGCGGCAGAGGTGGTTCAGGAAGGCGTGACGGTCTTCACGATCACCGAGCGCGGCTTCGGCAAGCGCACGCCGCTCGAGGAATACCGCCTCCAGGGACGCGGCGGCAAGGGCATCATCGACATCAAGACGGAAGGGCGCAACGGGTCCGTGGTGGGCATGCTCCAGATCCGCGAGACCGACGACATCCTCGCGGTCACCACCAAGGGGCAGATGATCCGCGTTCACGGCGGCGAGATCACCAGCCAGGGCCGCAACACCATGGGCGTGCGCATCATCGGCCTCGACGCCGAGGATCGGGTGGGCAGCGTGGCGCGGGTCGAGGCCGAGCAGCCGGCGGAGCCGTCCGTCGAGCCTTCGTCATAGCGTCACCCCGTCAGGGGACCATTAGGCCGCCTTCGGGCGGCCTCTTTTGTTTCGGCTCTCTCCCCGCCGGGGAGAGGGCAGGGGTGAGGGGGTAGCAGCGTGCTCGACATCAGGCTGATCAGGGAGCGCCCCGAAGAGATCGCGCGCGCCCTCGCCGAGAAAGGCGGCGCGGAGCTCGTGAGCCAGCTCGTGGCCTGCGATGCCGAGCGGCGCAAGCTGATCCGCGAGAGCGAGGAGCTGAAGGCCGCGCACGGGCGAAGCTCGGAGGAGATGGGCAAGAAGTACCGCGGCGGCGCGATTCCCCCCGAGGTACGCGAGGAGATGCGGGCGCGCTCGGACAAGATCAAGCAGCTGGACGTCCAGGTGAAGGAAGCCGACGAGAAGGTGCGCGCCCTCCTCCTCGAGATCCCCAACGTGCCCCATCCCTCCGTGCCGCGCGGAGCAAGCGACGCCGACAACGTCGAGGTGCACCGCTGGGGCACCCCGCGCGCGTTCGACTTCGTCCCGAAGCCGCACGAGGAGGTGGGCATGGCGCGCGAGCTTCTCGACCTGGACCGCGCCGTCAAGATCAGCAAGGCACGCTTCGTGGTGCTATGGGGCGCGCTGTCCCGGCTGGAGCGGGCGCTCGGGCAGTTCATGCTGGATCTGCACGTGCGCGAGCACGGCTACACCGAGCTGTGGCTCCCGCACCTCGTGAACGGCGAGACCATGCTCCAGACGGGCCAGCTCCCGAAGTTCGAGGAGGGCCTCTTCAAGACGGTGGAAGCCGACGACAACCGCACGCTCTACCTGATTCCGACTGCCGAGGTGCCGCTGACCGCGCTCCACAGCGGCGAGGTGCTGAGCGCCGCTGACCTGCCGCGCCGCTACACCGCGCTCACTCCCAGCTACCGTCGGGAAGCGGGCACCTACGGCAAGGACATGAAGGGCATCTATCGCCAGCACCAGTTCGACAAGGTGGAGCTGGTGAAGATCACCGCGCCCGCGCAGTCCTACGACGAGCTGGAGTCCATGGTCGCCAACGCGGAAGAAGTCCTCAAGCGGCTCGAGCTACCCTATCGCGTGGTGGAGCGCTGCACGGGTGACGTCGGCTTCAGCTCGGCGAAGGGCTACGATGTGGAGGTGTGGCGCCCGGCCATCGAGCGCTACACGGAGATCTCCTCCTGCTCGAACTATGCAGACTTCGGCGGGCGCCGGGTGGACATCCGGTTCCGGCCCGCGGGCGGCGGCCGGCCGGAGTTCTGTCATACGCTCAATGGATCGGGCCTGGCTGTCGGGCGGACGCTGATCGCTGTGCTTGAGAACTATCAGGAGGCCGATGGGTCAGTGACGATCCCGAAGGTGGTGCGACCCTATATGGGCGGGCTCGAGCGTATCGAGCCCAAGCGGTAGCTTGCGCGGAGGGGTGGCCGAGTCTGGTTGAAGGCGCCGGTCTTGAAAACCGGAATCCCGCAAGGGATCGGGGGTTCGAATCCCTCCCCCTCCGCCAATTTTTTGTTCATCCTCAACATGGCGAAGCCATGTTGACCGTGGGCGAGATGGTTTAGAAATGGGGGCGGCGCCATGTTGGCCGTCGGCGAGATGGTTAGCGCAGCGATGGGAGCCATCTCCGACGCAAGACAGGAGAATCGCTCAGCGCTTGCCGTACTCGTCGTGACGGCGAAACCACACGCCCGTCTCGTTGCGCCCCTTGGGGGCGCGGTCGAGCCATGGGTACATGCCCCAGAGGCTGTCCAGCCCGCGCGCATAGGCGGAATAGGTGTGGTAGACGACGCCGTCCTGTAGCGCGAACGCGCTCATGCCCGGCCTCTCGCGCGTGTACGTGGCCTCGTCGGTTCCGGTCATGGCCGCCATCACGGCGACCGGTCCCTCGCCGCCGGCTTCCCGGACCTGCGCGCTTCCCTGCCAGGTCGCGGTGCTGCGCCCGACCAGCGGCGCGCCCGCCTCGCGCCGGTAGTTGTAGAGGAAGTAAGCTCTCCTCACGTGGCGGCGGTGGCTTCCTCTAGGTTGGCGGCGCGGTCGGCATTGGGGCGGACGACGAGGCGGCGGTGGTGGAAGGCGCCCAGGGTGGGGCGATGGCCGACGCTGATCACCGTGGTCGAGGCGAGGCGCTCCTTGACCAGCGCGTAGAGCCGCTGCTCCGTGGCCTCGTCCACGGCGGAGGTCGCCTCGTCGAGGAAGAGCCAGTCCGGCTTCTGGATGAGGGCGCGGGCGAAGGCGATCCGCTGCTGCTCGCCGGGTGAGAGCTGCATCGCCCAATTCTGGCTCTCGTCCAGGCGGGAGACGAGCTTGGGCAATCCCACCGTCTCCAGCGCTTCGCGAAGCTCCGCGTCCGTCGCGCCCGCCTCCTTCATGGGATAGCTGACGACCTCGCGCAGCGTGCCGATCGGCAGATAGGGCTTCTGAGGCAGGAAGAGCACGCGTGCGTCCGGCGGCACGCTGATGCGGCCGCGCCCAAAGGGCCAGATGCCCGCGATGGCCCGGAAGAGCGTGCTCTTGCCCGCCCCCGACGGTCCCGTCAGCAGCACGCTCTCTCCCTTGCCGATGTGAGTCGCCGCGCCCCGCAGCAAGGGCTGGCCGTCGGGCAGATCCAGATCCACGTCCTGGAGAGAGATGCCGTCCGTCGCCGCGATGCGCTCGATGTGCTCCGACCCGGGCACGGGGTGTGAGCGGGCCATGGCCGCCTCGAAGCCGGTGAGGCGGTTGACCACGGCGCGCCATTCCGCGATCTGGGGATAGAGCTGATAGTCCACGATCAGACTGAGCGCGCTCTGCACCTGGCCGAAGGCATCGGCGGTCTGCTGCAGGCCTCCCAGGGCGATCTCTCCCGCGAAGTAGCGGGGGCCCTGCACCACGTAGGGAAAGATGTTGGCGAGCTGGGCGTAGCCAACCGTGAATCCGGTGAGGCGCTTCTGCAGGCTCATGATGTCGCGCCAGTTGATCACCACCTTGGCGAATCGCTCGCGAAAGGTGCCAAGCTCGTCCTTCTCACCGCGGTAGAGCGCGACGCCCTCCGTGTTCTCCCGGAAACGGACGAGGGAGAAGCGGAAGTCGGCCTCGTAGCGCTGCTGATCGAACTCGAGTCCCACGAGGCGCCGGCCGACCTTCTCGGTGAGCCACGTGCCGACAATGGAGTAGAGCAGGGCGGCCCACACCATGTAGCCGGGTATCCTCCACCCGAAGAGGTTGACGGGCCCGGAAAGCGTCCACAGGATGCCCACGAAGGTCACGAGGGTGACGGCGGCGGAGAGGAATTGCAGGGACAACCCGAGGGAGCGCGACACGAAGAGCCGCACGTCTTCCGCGACGCGTTGGTCGGGATTGTCCGCGTCGCCCGCCATGAGCTGCATGCGATAGTACGTCCGATCGCTCAGCCAGGCGTTGAGGTAGCGATCGGTCAGCCAGCGCCGCCAGCGGATCTGCAGCATCTGGTTGAGATAGAGCTGGTACACCGCCACCGTGATGAAGACCGCGGCCAGGCCCGAGAAGACCCACAGCTGATGGAAGAAGACGGCGGCATTCTTCTCCTGGATCGCGTTAAAGAAGACGGCCTGCCACCGGTTCACGAGCACGTTGATGCCGACGAGGCCGAGGTTCATGGCCACCACGACGGCGAGCAGCGCCCGGGCCGCCCAGCGATCCTCCGAGGACCAGTACGGCTTGGCGAGACGCCAGGTGTCGCGAAGGAACTGCCGGATGTCGGTCATGCGTTGGGTCTCCGAAGTACGTGTATTCATGGCGCCCAGTATGGCCTACGACCCACCTTCTGGGTAGTCGGCCGGGCGCGGATGCCTTATACTCTGTGGGCTTGACTGTTTGGAGAGGTGGCCGAGTCGGCCGAAGGCAGCCGCCTGCTAAGCGGTTACAGGGGTAAAACCTCTGTCCCGGGTTCGAATCCCGGCCTCTCCGCCAGATGCGCCCTTAGCTCAGTTGGATAGAGCGTTGGACTACGAATCCAAAGGTCAGAGGTTCGACTCCTCTAGGGCGCGCCAATTTAGCGGGCGGGATAGTCGTGGAACGTGACCAGAACGTGACCACGGCTATCCTCGCGCCGCCAGCTTCTGAGCTGCTGCCGCTAGATCGGCATCGTTGACGATGTGGTAGCGGTCGAAGACCGACCGGGTCTTGTGGCCTGTGATGGTCATCGCGACCCGCTCGGGCACGCCTGCGGCCACCATCTCGCGCACCGCGCTCCGTCGCAGATCGTGGAACAGGACACCCGGCCGACCCGCCTTCGTGCAAGCAGTGGCCCATGCCTTCCGTAGATCGCCCACGGGGTGGCCGGCGTGGGGGCCTTCGAGGTGGGGGAAGAGCCAGGGCACGATGCTCTTCGTCTCGCGCTCCAGGGCCCTGACGCGCGCAACCTGGGCCGCCAGGACGGCCTTCAGTGCGGGTGTCAGGTGCGCGACTCGGCCGGCCCGGTTCTTCGTTTCTCCTGGATCCAGGCGCAGAGTGCCGGCCTGGAGATCGAGCTGACGGATCTGCAGGCCGAATACTTCGCTCTTCCGCCACCCGAGAGTGAAGGCTACCAGGGCGCCCACTCGCAGCTCCTCAGGCAGGTGCTGGGCGATGGCGTCGAACTCTTGCCGGCCCACGAACCCTGACCGAGGGTCGGCCTCGCGCAGCTTCTTGACGACCGGGACACGCTGGAGCTTACCGTGCTCGTGGGCGAGGTGGAGCATCTTACTCAAGGTTGCCAGCTCGCGGTTGATGGTGCCTGCCGCCGCGTCCTCATCCAGACGGGCCTTGGCGTACGCGGTCGCCTCGGCCTGACCAATCGACACGAGCTTCCTGCCGGTGAAGAAGGTGTCCAGATGCGCGAGCCGGGCCTTGGCTTCAGCGAGATCCCGTGTGCCGTGCGTCTCGTAGTAGGTGAGGAGATCCGCGCGACCTTCGTCGTACGTCACCCGGTCCACGCGCGGAAGCAGGATCTCGCCGCGCGCAACTCGGCCTCGACGATCATCGAGGATGCGCTTGGCCGTCTCGCGGTCGGTGGTCTTCGTGCTCTCGCGCCTTCGCGTGCCGTTCACGTCGATGTAGGAGATCCAGAACACTTCGCTGTCCGGCCTCTTGTACAGGCCGTCGCCTCCGCTTCGTGCCATGTCAGTTCCTCGCTTCCTCATTGCTCGTCCTTCTCTGTTGGGGGTTCGCTGCTCAGATTTACGTTCTCGAATGTGATGGCCCTAACCTGTGTGATCCCTCCATGATTGAAGTTGAACTCCACGCGGCCGGTGAACCGCGCGGCCTGCAGGCGCTGCAGATAGGCGCGGATGCGAGCCAGCCGGTCTGCTGTTATCGCGTTCATGGCCATGGCCTCCCTGGTGTCTGGAGTGAGCACGTGGCTTCTGATGCGGGGAGGGTAGAGACAGGAACGCCGCGCTGGGATGGCGCGGCTCGCGCCGCTCTTGGCCTCTTGGCCCGCATCTGGTGATCCGATGCTCTGGACCCCGACCACCCGGCAACGGCTTCGGGTTGGTGAAGCGTCAGTGCTCCGACGCCTGCTCTTGATGTTATGTGCTACCAGGGTAGTCGATCAGCCTCGGCGTCGGCAAGAGCAAAAGCACGTCCTGGGAGCGCCGGGAGCCACAAGTACAACACTTGCGACTGGGGTGAGGCTTGTCCGATACTTGCGCGATGCCCGGTAAGCCACGAGGCACCAAGAAGCCCCGCTCGATGGCCGATTACGCGCAGTGGTTCGCGAGTCGAGAAGGGAAGGCGAGGGCGAAGGCGCTCACCGCGAAGGAGCGCACCGCCATCGGAAAGAAGGGAGCCGCCGTGAGATGGTCGAAGAAAAGAAGCCAAGCTTCTCGGTGATGGTATCGCACGTCACGACAAGCTCAAGAGCGTGCGTTGTGCACTCGGTTGGGCTCTCGTGAGTGGTCTTCTGGGCGTTGCTGTCCTC
>JBKOVG010000298.1:0-6972 GCA_046723845.1 Candidatus Methylomirabilota bacterium
CGAGCCGGATCGTGCCGCGACGCGGCGCCAGGAAGCCGGCAATGGTCTTCAGCAGGGTCGATTTCCCGGCGCCGTTGGGGCCGAGGACGGCGATGATCTCCCCGGCGGCGACGCCGAGCGTGATCCCGCGCAGCACGTCGAAGCGACCGTAGCTCGCGTGGACATCGTCGACCGTGAGGAGCATCGTCAGCGCCGCACGGACAGCCGGCCGGCGCCGAAATAGGCCTCGAGCACGGCGGGGCTCTCGCGCAGCGCCTCGGGCGCGCCCTCGGCGATCGTGCGTCCCATGGCCAGCGCGTACATCCGGCCCGACAGGCTCATCACGGCCTCCATGTTGTGCTCGATCAGGACGATGGTGACCCCGCTCCGGTTGATCTCGCGCAAGCGTGCCAGCAGCCGGTCCACCAGCACCGGATTGACGCCGGCGGTGGGCTCGTCGAGCAGGATCAACCGCGGCTCGCCCATGAGCACGGCGGCCAGCTCCAGCAGGCGCTGCTGGCCATACGACAGCTCGCCCCCGCGCTCGCCAGCAAGCTCGCCGAGGCCCACGAATTCCAGGAGCTCGCGCGCCCGTCGCCGCACGGTGGGCGCGCTGCCGCGGACCGCCGCGGCGAGGACACTCTCCTCCCGATGGGATTGCCCGGCGAGCACGTTCTCGAGGGCGGTGAGCCCGGCGAACACGCGCGCGAGCTGGAACGTCCGCCCGACCCCGTGCCCGCACACGGCAGCGGGCGACAGTCCCAGGAGGCTTTCGCCGTTCAGGCGGATGTCACCGTGGTCGGGCGACAGCGCGCCGGCGATGCAGTGGAAGAGCGTGGTCTTGCCGGAGCCGTTGGGACCGATCAGCCCGACGATCTCACCCGCGTCGACCCGAAGATGGAGCCCGTCGAGCGCGGTAACGCCCACGAAGTGTTTGCTCAGTCCCTCTACCTCCAGCAGGCTCATGTCGCGCGCGCCGCGCGCGGGCGCCATCGCCGCACGAGGGCCATCACGCCGCCTGGCGTCCAGACGGTGAGCCACACGATGATGGCACCGTACACGACCTGGTCGATGCCCACCCCGCGCCCGCCCCAGGTCGTGCGCGTGATCTCGGACAGCGGGATCAGGGTGAAGGCGCCGATGATGGGGCCCGCGACCGTCCCCAGCCCTCCGAAGACGGGCACCAGGACGATGCGCACGGACAGCATTGGCGACATGACCGAGAACGGGTCGATGTACGTGGTGTACTGCGCGTAGAAGGTGCCGGTGAGACCGGTGACGAAGGCGCTCCCGGCCAGCGCCGCCAGCTTGTAGCGGCGCGGCTCGATCCCCAGGCGGGCGGCGGCCTCCTCGTCCTGGTTGATGGCGCGCAGGTAGACGCCGAGCCGCGAGCGCTCGACCTGCACGATGAGCAGCGTAACGACCACGGCCACCGCGAGGATGACGTAGAAGTAGGGCAGCTTGCTCGCCCACAGCATGTCGTACGAGGATGGGATGCGTTGCACGGGGAGCACGAGACCGGTGGCGCCGCCCGTCCAGTCGAAGGCCAGGAACAGCACGCGCACCGTCTCGCCGATGGCGAGCGTCGCCATCGCGAAGTAGTGGGTGCGCAGCCGGAAGCAGGGAAAGGCGATCAGGCAGGCGACGGTGGCGGCGACGAATCCGCCGACGAACATGCCGAGCCACGGCGAGACCGTCGCGCGCAGGAGCAGCAGCGTCGACGTGTAGGCGCCCACGCCGAAGAAGGCCGCGTGGCCGAGCGACCATTGCCCCGCGTAGCCGCCCACCATGTTCCAGGCCTGCCCGAGCACGACGTACATGAGGCAGATGACCAGCACGTGCTGGTAGTAGATGTCCTCGACGAGGAGCGGAAGCGCCGCCAGCACGGCCACCGCGGCCGCTCCCAGCGCTGCCGAGCGCGCCGACGGGCCCGCACGCTCGACGAGACTGGCCTCGGCTCTGACCGGACGCCCCATCGTCAACGCCGCAACGCGTGGTTCGCCGGCCACGGCGGCCCGTCCGCGGCGGCGCGTGATTTACGAGGCGGACAGGGGTCTGTTATAGTTCGGACCAGCGTCGCGAGCGAGGGAGGACAACGACGATGGCCAAGAACGGGTTCAAGATGATCGACGCCGAGATGCACGTGATGGAGCCCGTCGACCTGTGGGAGCGCTACATCGATCCGGAGTTCAAGGCACGCGCGCCGCGACGCCTCAGCGAGCGCCGGTGGGACATCCGCACCATGGTGGAGGGCGAGGTCATGGCCCAGATCCCGGGCGGGGACTGGCCCGCGGTGACCGACGCCGAAGAGAAAGCGCTCGGCGACCGCTACGCGGAGGAGATCGCGCGGAACTTCGACCCCGCGTCGCAGGTGCGCGCGATGGACAAGGAGGGGCTCGATCTCGCGATCCTCTTCCCGACCTCGGCCATGTACGTCACCGCCTTCACCACCATGGACCCGCGCTTCGCGGCGGCGGCGTGCCGGGCCTACAACGACTGGCTCCACGAGTACATCGAGTCCGCCGATCCGCGACGGATGTTCGGCGCTGCCGCGCTGTCGGCGCACGACGTGGAGAGCGCAGTGGTGGAGGCGCGCCGGGCCGTTACCGAGCTCGGGATGAAGGCGATCTTCCTGCGTCCGAACATCTACAATGAGCGGCCGTGGCACGACCGGTATTATGACCTGCTCTGGGCCACCTGTCAGGACTTGAACGTCCCGGTCGGGTTCCACGAGACCACCGGCTCGCGCATGAAGGCGGCCGGCACGGACCGTTTCCAGGCCCTTGGGATCGCGCACATCTCGACCCACTCGATGGAGCAGATGCTGGCCTGCATGGACGTCATCATGGGCGGGGTCATGGAGCGCTTCCCGCGATTGCGCTTCGCGTTTCTCGAAGGGCAGTGTGGGTGGCTCCCGTTCTGGCTGCACCGCATGGACGAGCACTACGAGTGGCGGGAGCCCTACGGCGAGATGAAGCATCTGAGCATACCGCCCTCTGAGTACTTCAGGCGCCAGGGCTTCTGTGCGGTCGAGTGCGACGAGGAGTTCGTCACCCACGTGGTGGACGACTTCGGTGACGACAACCTGGTCACGACGACCGATTACCCGCACGGCGACTCCAAGTACCCGAACGCCATGAACCGCTTTCTCGACCTCCCTCTGCGCGCGGAGAGCAAGAAGAAGATCCTCTGGGACAACGTGCGGCGCCTCTACAGCCTGTAGCGGCCGGCCGCATGCGGATCGGGTTCATCGGCGTCGGGAACATCGGCCATCCGATGGCGGGCCAGTTGCTCGCGGCCGGTCACGCGCTCACCGTTCACGACGCCCGAAGGCAGGCCGCGGCCGATCTCGTCGCCGGAGGCGCCACCTGGGCGGACACGCCGGCGAAACTGGCCGCACAGTGCGAGGTGGTCGCTACCTGCCTGCCCGGGCCGGTGGAGATGGAGAGCGTCTGCCTGGGGCCGGGTGGGATCCTGGAGGGCATCACGGCCGGGACGCTCTACATCGACCACACCACCAACTCGCCGCTCCTCGCCCGACGCGTGCACCGGGCGCTCGCCGCGCGAGGCGTCGACATGGTTGACGCGCCCGTGAGCGGCGGCATGGAGGGTGCCCAGACGCGAGACTTGCTCGTGATCGCGGGCGGTGAGCCCGCCGTTTTCGAGCGCGCCCGGCCCGTGCTCGACGCGATCGCCAAGCGCGTGCTCTACACGGGCGGCATCGGCACCGGCTGCGTGGCCAAGATCATGCACAACTGCGCGAGCTTCACGCTCGATCTGGTCATGGCCGAGTGCTGGACGGTCGGCGTCAAGGCCGGGATCGATCCCGCGATGATCGTGGACGTCTTCAACCAGGCGGCGCTCGGTCACATGATGAGCCTCAAGGTCCGGCTACCCGCCACCTACCTGCGCGGCAACTTCGAGCCCCGGTTCTCTCTCGCCCTGGCCCGGAAGGATCTGGGGCTCGCGCTGGAGCTAGCGCGCGACACCCAGGTCCCGATGCGACTGTCCGCGCTCTGCGAGCAGGAAATGATCGAGGCGGTGGGGCGCGGTTGGGCGAGTCGGGATGCCTCGGTGTTCCTCACTCTCCAGGAGGAGCGCGCCCAGGTTCAGGTGCGACTGCCACCCGAGTAGGGGTCGTCGCGCTACGGAAGGAAGCCCCGCAGCACGAGCGTCAGCTCACGCGGCCGCTCCAGGAGGGGAAAATGGCTGCAGTCGGGAATTTCGACGAGGAGCGCGTCGCGGAGGGCCGCGCGCGTCCGCTCCGCGACCTCGGGCAGCAGCGACTCGCTCCGACCCCCGCGCACGATGAGCACCGGACAGCGGATCCGCGACAGCACGTGCCACTGGGTTGGAAAGAGCACCTCCCGAGGCTGTGTTCGCTGAAGCTCGCGGAGGCGCTCGCCGAACCGCCATCGCCAGCGCCCGTCGCGAGCCTTCTGGAAGTGTTCGCGAAGAACGATGGCCATGTCGCGAGGCGGGAGCTTCGCGTAAAGGCTCCACTGCTGGAGCCAGCGCTCGATCTCCTGACGTGAGCCGAAGCTCTCGGGTGCCTCCATCATTCCGGCGTAGTAGCTGCTGGGCCGATCGCCGCCGAGCTGGGCGCCGATGTCCCCGAGCACGAGCCGCTCGACCCGGCGCGGATACCGCGCCGCGAATGAGAGCGCGAGCATCCCCCCCAGGGAAGCGCCGACAAAGACGAAGCGCTCGAGTCCCAGCCGGCCCGTCACCTCGTCGAGGTCAGCGACATGATCCGCGAACCGAGACCGCCCCGTCGGGTCCGGGCCGCTCCGGCCGCGACCGCGCAGGGTGACGGCCACCAGGTGGTACCGCTCGCTGAGCGCGGGCGCCACCAGATCCCAGTACCGCGCGGTGCCGTCCCAGCCGTGCACGAGGAGAACCGGCGGGCGCCGCCGGCGTCCCCATTCGACGCAATGCAGACGCAGGCCGTTCGCTTCGACGAAGCAGTCCGTCGGCGCGCCCTTTTGTTGCGGCTCGGAATGCCGGCTCAATATCCTTGGGATCCAGGACGTCTAGGTATTGAAGGTACACTCCGAAGGACCCAGCGGCGAGTACCGTCTCTCTTAACGCTTGTGCGTCGCCCGGATTGGTTGAATTCCCAATGATGGCCAGGCGCGAAAGCTTGGGAACGATCTCCTTCAAAAGCTCCAACTGTTTTCCGCTCATCTCCGGGGAAAGGCTTGCTAATCCGGTGATGTTTCCACCTGGCCGCGCCAGGCTGGCGACGAACCCCGTGCCAACAGGGTCGCTATCCTGCGCCATCACGATGGAATCGTGTTAGTTGCGTTTTTAGCAGCCCGGGTGTCCGTGGGACCAGGCGAGACGATAACGTCCACCTTGAGACGCACGAGCTCGGCCGCGAGCTCCGGCAGGCGATCGAATTTTCCCTCGGCGGATCGCCACTCTATAACTATGTTTTCCCCTCCACATACCCAAGCTCGCGCAGGCCCTGGCGGAATGCCTCGATGCGGGCCGCGAGAGTAGAAAGCGAAGGACCCGAGAGGTACCCGATCCGCGGGACATTGGTGGGCTGCTGCGCCTCGGCAGCGAGCGGCGCAAGCGCGAGGCTGAGAGCGAGAACAACCGCGAGCCCGATCACTCGCATGGACACCTCGGTTGGGATGGCTGGCGGGAGTCTAGCAGACGAGGGCTGATGCAGGTTGGCCGCGTGGGTCGACACGATTACTCGATGACTTGATCGGCTCGCAACAGGATCGACTGAGGGATCGTGAGCCCCAGGGTCTTCGCGGTCTTCAGGTTGATTGCCAGCTCAAACTTGGTGGGCTGTTCCACGGGAAGGTCGGCGGGCTTCGCGCCATGCAGAATCTTGATGTCATAAGCACGTTGGCCTCCTGCCCAGCCTGACCTAGGCTGGCTCCCCAGAGACGGCGGCAAACCTCTCTGAGACAGGAGGCCGAGCAGATGGTACACGTGGGCGTTGACCTGGACAAACGCAGCTCGCAGATCGCGGTCCTGACCGAGGACGGCGAAATCGTGCAACAGCGGCTCCCCAACAATGCCGTGGTGCTCGAGAAATTCTTCGCGCAATTCCCGCCGCAAACTCCCGTCGCCATCGAGGCATCGGGGACGTGGTGGTGGCTCGTGGATCTCCTCGAGCAGCTCGGCCATCGCCCGGTGCTCTCGAATCCCAAGCAGACGAAGGCCATTGCGGCGGCCCGGCTCAAGAACGACCGTGTCGATGCCGAGCGCCTGGGGCGGCTGCTCCGCGGCGACTTGCTGCCGACCGTCTGGATTCCACCGGCGCCGCTGCGCGAGGCGCGCGAACTCATCCGCCACCGCATCCAACTCGTCTGGCTCCGCGGCGTGATCCGCAATCGCCTCCAGGCCATGCTCGCGCGCCGCAATCTGCAGCCGACCTCGGGCAAGAGCTGGCTCACGCAGCGTGGGCAGCGCGAGTTGCAGCGGCTGCCCTTGGCGGAGACCCCGAGCCGCATCCGCGAGGATTGTGGGGCACTGTTGCCCACACTCGATGCACAGATCCGACGACTCGACGCCGAGCTCGTCACGCGTTGGGGCGCTGATGCGCGCGTGCAGCGTTTGACGACCATCCCCGGCATCGGCCCGTTCATCGCGATCGTGCTCGTCCTGGAGCTCGGGGACATCGAGCGCTTCGCGAGCGCCAAACGGGTCGCCAGCTACGTCGGCTTGGCCCCGCGCATCCGCGGCAGTGCCGGTCGGGTTCGCGCCGGCCACATTACGAAGGAAGGCAATCGCCTGCTCCGGTGGGTTTTGGTCCTCGCCGCGACGCAAGCCGTCCGTCGGCCCGGTCCGCTGCGGGCCTGGTTTCATGCGGTGAAGAAGCGGCGGGGGAAGAAAGTCGCGCGGGTCGCGCTGGCCCGCCGACTCGCAGAAATCGTCTTTCACGTCTGGAAACAGGAGTGCGACTACTTCACCGTCGTCCGTCACGGTGTCGTGCGGGGGTGAGCTCGGACGTTGACATGGTCTTCGGAC
>JBKOVG010000292.1:0-4253 GCA_046723845.1 Candidatus Methylomirabilota bacterium
GCTGCCTCCCGTGAAGCTCTTCCGCGAAGGCGTGATGCAGCCCGACATCCTCAGCATCATCCTGGCGAACATCCGGGTGCCCGAGGAGCGGATCGGCGACATCAAGGCGCAGGTGGCCGGGCTCACCGTGGGGGAGAAGCGTCTGACCGCCCTCATCGACCGCTACGGGGAGCCGACGGTGACCGCGTGCATCGCCGAGCTCCGGCGGCGCTCCGACCAGATGATGCGCGCCCACATCGCCAAGATTCCCGACGGCGTCTACACGAGCGAGGCGTTTGTGGACTCGGACGGCGTCGACCCTGACCCGCTCGCCATCCGGCTCCGGCTGCGCGTGGAGGGCACCGACCTGCACTTCGACTTCTCGGAGTCGAGCCCGCCGTGCCGGGGGCCGCTCAACAGCGTGATCGCGACCACGAAGGCCGCGGTGTACCTTGCCATCAAGCACGTATTTCCCGACGTGCCCATCAACGCGGGGTGCTTTCAGCCCCTGCGCATGGCCGACCCGCACGGGACGTTCCTCTACGCGCGCTACCCGCGGCCGGTGTCGGGCTGCGCCGCCGAGGTCAGCTCGCGCATCGCGGAGTCGGTGTTCAGCGCGCTCGCCTCGGCCATTCCCGACGATCTCTTCGCAGCCCCCGCGGGCACGAGCGGCAACCTGACGCTGGGCGGCCACGACCCGCTGAAGGAGCGCCACTACATCATGTACGTCTTCAGCGGGGGCGGGTACGGAGGCAGCGCCGATGGGGACGGGCTCACCAACGGGTGCTCGACCATCGGCATCTCCAAGACGCAGCCCACGGAGGTGCTGGAGCAGCACTACCCCGTGCTCTTCGAGCGCTACGCGCTGCGCGAGCGCTCGGGCGGCGCGGGCAAGACGCGCGGCGGCTTCGGCGTCGACTACAAGATCCGCATCCGCCGCGGCGAGGCGCTGCTGTCGTTCCTGATGGACCACGGCCGCTTCGGCCCGCCCGGCCTCCTCGGCGGCCGCGACGGCGCGCCCAACGAGGTGATCGTGAGCCGGCAGGGCGGCGAGTACGTGTCGCCCCACCTGTCGAAGGACGAGGACATCCGCGTGGTCGCGGGCGACACGGTCACGGTGCGCACGCCGGGCGGCGGAGGCTACGGCGACCCGTGGCAGCGCGACGCGATGCTCGTGGCCCGGGACGTCGCCCGCGGCTATCTCACCGCGGCCGATGCGCGGGCCGACTACGGCGTGGTGCTGACCGCGGGGGATCCGCCTGCTCTCGACCGCCGCGCCACCGACGATCTGCGCCGCCGGGGCCGCGCTTAGGCCCGGCCTCCGCACTCAACTCGTCCACGCCGCCACGCCTGCTCGAGTCGAGAGCCCGGACCATCGAGCAGATTCGGCTGATCAACGCCGTCTGCCGCTTCGTGGCCAGCACGTTGGTGTGAGGGTACAAAGGCCGTTGGATGGCCCAACAAACTCTTCAGGCTAAGATTCGAACGCCGTCCGTGGGATCCGGCTCTGGCGGATGATGGAGAGGAGTGTCCCGGTTTTCAGCTCGGCGTGGCCGGGGACGACCGCAGTGACCGTCCCGGTGACCGGATCCGGCCGCTGCATGACGATGTGGCTCGCGCGGCGTCGCACTTCACGGAAGCCATGCTCTTCCAGGATCCGGCACACTTCGCGTCCAGAAAGGACGCGAAGTCTACCCACGCGTCGCCGGGAATTGAGTTACGAAGACCGGTCCCCGCCGACGCGCCTGGAGCTCTCGGGAATCAGCCGCGTCGAGAAAGAGATCGACAGCCTCCTGGAGATTGGCGAGAGCGTGCTCGATTGACTCGCCCTGGCTCGCGATGTCGAGTTCCGGACACAGGGCGACATACACGTCATCTTCTTTCTCAATGATCGCTGTGAAACGCTGGTCGGGTGCTGTTGCCATGGTACCCGCAGTCTAGCACGGCGGCAGAGACCTATCCCTCACCTGGCGGCGGTGCCATCACGTTGCCGTAGCGGTGCACCGCCCGGGACACCATCTGCTCGCGCAGGTACCACCATAACTCGAGCCGGCCAGTGGTGAGCGCGGGGCGACGATGACCACGCTGCCCGCCTCGTGGGCCGTCGCCCTGCGCGTGATCAGCAACCCCGCATACCCAGGGAGCCGAACGTTACGGCACGAACAGGTTCCCGCAGTGGCCCGCCTGCGCCGGGTTCGAGGCGATGACACCGCCGCGCGGGACGCACTGCCCAGGCGGCAGCGGTACCCGATTCTCGACGTGGTCGACAAGGAGATCAAAGGCCCGCTGCGCATGGGGCTGAAGATACTCGAGCTGGAGTGGGAAGAAGGTCTTGAAGTTATCGACGTGGTTTCCGTTCTGGATCTCATACAGGCGGTACTGGGCGCTCCGCTCGTCGTTGTTCCCCTTCCGCGAGCCGGCCACCTTCGCCTCGTAGGCCCGCGCATGGCGATCGATGGGGAGGAGGGCGTCCATCGTGCCGGCGATCGTGAGCAGGGGCTTCTTGATCTTGCCCGTCGTGGCGAAGGCCGCGACGGCCTTCTCCACGTCCGACACGGCGACCCGCGCGGCATAGTCGTAGTTCTCGAGCCCGGCGCCGTACGTGTCGTAGGTAGGGTCGAGCTTCTTCTGCCACTGGCAGGCCGTGACCTCCCAGAAGGCGGTCCAGTAGACGGACCAGAGCGAAAACGCGCCGTTCAGGATGTCCGGCGGGTAGCCCGCGGCACGGATCGCCTTCGCCGCCGTGCTGTCAGGGTCGAAACCAGACGCCACGTAAGCGGGGAAGTTCTTGAGGGCCGGAGGCAGGTCGATGAGGATGTTCGGCCCCTGCGGGTCGACGAACGTCCCTTCCCAGTCGACGCCGCCGTCGAAGAGGTTCGGCGCCTCCTCGATGGCCCGGCGCACCTGGTAGCCGCCATTGGAGGTGCCGACGGCGTAGGTCCTGTCCGGGTGCTTTCTGTACTGTACCTTCAGGGTGTCGCGGGCCAGACGCGCGGTCTCGATGATGGCGTCGGTCCACTCGGTGAACGACTTGGCCGGGTCGTTCACGTAGAAGTGCACGAAGGTGGTGGACGTGGGGTTGAGCCGGCAACCCAGGGGATCGGAAGACGTCGAGAGCTGGAAGTTCAGCACCCGTTTGTTCTGAGACGCGTAGGCGTAACCTTTCTGCAGGACGTAGTCGCTCCAGGCAAAGTCCCCGTTGAACTCGCTCCGCGTCCCGGAGGCGCCGGCCACGACAAGGCGGCCGTTCCAGTTGTGAGGCAGCCGGAGGAGGAAGCGGGCTTGCCCCGTCGGATCATCGGCAAAGCGTCCCTGCACCTGGAGGCCTGGGACGGACGTCGTGATGGGCGTTCGATCCGGTGGATTGGGCGAGATAACGCCGCGATCGGTCTGCGGCGTGAAGGCGAAGAGCGGCAGCCCGGGCAGCGCGTTGTCTGCCGGCGTGGTCGGGCCCGAAGGCGGCGTCAGCACGTTGGCGGTGGTGAGGTCCGGGCTCTCGAAACACACCACGTCAACGGCCCGCCCGCTGAGGGAGCCCAGAACCTCTGGGCATCCGGCCCAGACCGTGCGAGGCCCTACGCTCCCGACGATGCACAGCACAGCCGTGATGATCGCGAAGCGTTTTCGCGCCATGATGACCTCCACGTTTGTCTCCGCGATCGTCGGGCGACATGCTCCGACGCGGCGGCAGGGCATGAGACTACCATGGCACACCGGCACGCTGGTGGCGTACACGGCCGCATAGTGGACGAGGCGATGTCGCCGAGCAGAAGACGCTTCGGCTCATAGTTCGAACGCCTGATCTGGTTTCGGCCCGCATCGCGCCGCGAAGTCTTTCCTGCTATGTTCGTGGTGGTCACGCAACGATGCTCATGACCGCTCGCCGGCTGCTCGTCGAGGCAAGGAGATGCACTACGAGTCCTACGGCAAGACCGCCAAGACCTACGCCAAGATGAAGGACCCTGCCTTCCGCGAGAAGGCGACGGACTTCTACGTGAAGATCCAGATCGTCGGCACGCCTGACGACTGCCTCCAGCAGCTGGGGGAGCTACAGCAGCTCACCGGCTACTTGCGGACGCTATGAGACTTCAGGAGCAGGTCGCCTGGCGGCCGCTGGCATCAGGCAATAGATCCCTACCCCTTCCGCGAGATTCGCTCGTAGCCATGAGCAAGGCTGCGAGCGTGTTCATCGGGATCACGGGAATCATCGCCGCCAGCCTCTTACCCGCGCTGGGCCAGGCCACCTCGGCGGGATGGAGCACGCTGGCCCCGCT
>JBKOVG010000164.1:0-7766 GCA_046723845.1 Candidatus Methylomirabilota bacterium
GCCCAGCCTCTGCCGCGGGGTTGGCAAACAGCCCTTTTGACCTGGTGATTCTGGTCGGGGTGGCCGGATTTGAACCGGCGGCCTCTTCGTCCCGAACGATGTAGTTCGGTGTTTCCCTGGTTTGGCTGTGCCGCTTTCGGCCGATAAAGTCCCAGGTAGATGGCCTGTTGTCGGTGTCGGTGGGTGCTGTTCGGTGTTATCCGCTGGCGCTGAGTTCACGGTCAAATGACGGTCAAACGATCTTGGGCCAGGAGAAGGCGCCGTGGGGTACTCCCGCAAGCGGGTCGGCAGGGACGGTCGGCCGCGCTACACGGCGTACTACTGGGACGCGAAAGATCGCGAGCGCTCCGCCGGAACGTTCCCGAACAAGAAGGACGCCGACCGGGCGTGGCAGCGGGCCGAGGCGAAGGTCGCTGAGGGCCGATTAGGCGATCCCGGTCGCGGGCGGCAGACGTTCCAGGCGTACGTGGAGCAGGTCTGGCTCCCTGGCCACCAGGTCGAGGCGACGACGCGGCAAAGCTATACATACTCGATCTACAAGCACCTGATGCCCGAGTTCGGGCCGATGCGGATGATCGACATTCTGCCCGAGCACGTCCGCGCCTGGGTGGCCCGGCTGAAGGACGTCGGTGTCACGCCGGTGACGATCCGGTACAACAAGGTCCTGCTCAGCGCCATCTTCACGACCGCGCTTAACGACCAGGTGGTGTTCCTTCATCCTTGCCGGGGCGTCAAGACGCCGACCGTGCCACAGAAGCCCCGCACGATCATCACGCCGGAGCAGTTCGGCCACGTCTACGAGGCGTTGCCGGACGAGACGATGCGGCTCCTTGCGGAGACGAAGATCGAGACCGGATTACGCTGGGGCGAGCTGACCGAGCTCCGGGTGCGAGACGTCGACTTCCCAACCCGGATGCTCACGGTCAGCCGGGCCGTGGTCGAGGTGAATGCGAAGTTCCACCCGGCGGGCGGCCGGTTCCTCGTCAAGGACTACCCGAAGGACGGCGAGTACCGGCGGCTCAAGCTGACCAGTCAGATCGTCGTCAAGCTCCAGGCCTACGTCCGTGAGCGCGGGCTGTCTCAGGACGACCTGGTGTTCGCGATGCCCGAGCGCGGCCCCGCGCTCAAGATGCTGCCCAACTCGGACCGGCTTGGCCGCACCGAACCCAACGACATCGGCCGCAGCTACCGCCACGGGACGCTCAGCGCCTACACGGCCGGGCGCTGCCGGTGCGAGCACTGCAAGAATGCCTTCGCCCAGTACCGACGGCAGCGCCGGGGCGGCCGGGATGGACGAGCCCCGCACCCCCCGCGTCCGCGACACCGATGGCCATATCCCGCGCGACTGGTTCCGCAACCAGATCTGGAGGCCAGCATTCGCGGCGGCCGGGGTGACGGCGGTTCGCCCGCACGACTTGCGTCACGCGCACGCCTCATGGCTTCTCGCGGGAGGCGCTGACCTCCAGGCGGTCAAGGAACGCCTCGGTCATTCCTCCATTGCGACAACGGAGAAGTACCTGCATACGCTGCCCGACGCCGACGACTCCACGCTGGACGCCTTCACCCGAATCCGCGACCGGCCCATCGTGAGCAGGCCTCGCCGTCGTCGCACACGCTAGAGGTTGTGTTTGCCGGCCTTGAGGTCGGTGATGAACGTGCGCCACTCGTCGGCGGTGAGGATCAGCTTCGGCCCATTCCGGTCCTTGGCGTCCCGCCCGGCGGCCGCCGCGCCCAGGTCGGCATTGGGTTGCTAGCCCAGCCGCGACCACCCACGAACTCGAAGTCAGATTGAGTAGTCGGTGGGGTCAGCTATCCGGTCATAGACATCTTTGCCGACCCAATGGCAATAGAGGTTGCGCGAGCGGATAGCGAGCCTGCGGTTATGCTGCCCCGGGGCACTCCAAGCTGCGACCTCAGCGCGGGTCCCCTGCGAAGCGGTCAGTTCGGCGACCGCTTCTAGAGCGGGTTTCATGTCCGTGTCGGTTGACATGAGGATGCCCACGTCAAAGTCCTTGCGGACTGCCATTACCACGAAGTCCAGCGCGAGGGCGACGTCGATACCTTTCTCTTGTGGCCGTTCGCCAGGCCTGTGGCTCGCAGGCCAGCCCCGTGGGTAACGGAGAGTTCGCATGGTGAGGTGAACCAGACGCGATTGCCGCCACGCCGCAGCCTGGCGCAGGCAAGCTCCGTAGCTCTTTGGGTCGCGTGTTGCGTCAGGCTGGCCACGGTAGATCCGCACTTGGTGAAGCCGGCGGTCGAATGGGCTGTCGTCGGCGAGATGCTGGGCAAGCGCCACGGGGTCAACCTGGCCTTGCCAGTGTGGCGCACCTATCGTGCAGAATGTCTCCCGCGCGCTCTTATAGACGTTCTGCCAGTCGAGGAAAACGACGACGCGGGCGGGCACCAGGCCTCCAACATGAATAATCCCCGTCAGTCCAGGCTTGCACCGGGACGACGGGGAGCAGTGCAATCAATGTAACAGATGCGACTGCCTATTGCTTCCCTCGGCTGGGCCTGTCACGAGACTGGCACCAAGCCACCATCAGTCGGCACGGCCACCACCCTACCGGCTCGTGGTGTCAGTCCGGCTGTTCCCAGGTTCTGCGCGGGGCCGAGGTCAGCGGTGGTTGTATTCGTCGTCGGTGACGTGTTCGCCCCAGTCGGCTTCGGGCCGCTGGTCGCCGGGGACCGCTTCGGTGATGGATAGGTGGGTCATGAAGTGGCCGGGTGCGGCACCGTGCCAGTGCCACTGGTCGGCGGGGGTGTAGACGATGTCGCCCGGGCGGATCTCTTCGATCTGGCCGCCGCGGGGCTGGTGCAGGCCCCTGCCTTCGGTGACGTAGAGGGTCTGGCCAACGGCGTGGGAGTGCCAGGCTGTGCGGGCCGACGGGGTGAACCGGACAGCGCTGACCCGCACGTGTGAGGGTTCCTCGCCTCGGGCGATGGCGTCGATCCAGACGTCTCCGGTGAACCACTCGGCCGGTCCTTTGGCGCTGGGCGGTGGGGGCTGAATGGGCACAGGTGTCTCCTTAGTGGTCGCTGCTGATCGGTGGTGGCGTGCCATCGACGAGGTCTGTGCGCCCTTGGGTTGCGCGCAGGTCGTCAGGTGTGGCGGCCCAGCTGGCGAGCAGATCGAGTGCTTGGCGTGCTGGCGAATCGGGTTCGGCGGTGTAGGCGATGATGGTGAGCCCGGGATCAGCGGGGATCTCCAGGGCGTCGTAGTCGAGGGTGAGGTCGCCGGCGACCGGGTGGTGGAACGGCTGGACGCCGCTGCGGTAGTACTCGACGTCGTGGGCGGCCCAGCGGACCCGGAACTGTTCGCTGCGGGTGGATAGCTCGCCGACGAGGTCGGTCAGCGCGCGGTCGTAAGGGTCGCGGCCAGCTTCGGCGCGCAGACTGCCGACCGCGGCCGCGGCGATGCCGTCCCAGTCGCGGTAGAACTCGCTTGAGCGTGGGTCGAGGAAGGTGAACCGGGCGAGGTTCACCGGCCGCGCCGAGCTTGCGAACACTGGTGAGTACAGGGCGTAGCCGAGCTGGTTGGCCGACAAGACGTCCAGCCGCCCGTTACGCACGAACGCCGCCGACCCGGTCATCGCGTCCAGTACCTGCTGCACGCTGGAGCGGACCCGTTGCCGGGCGGAGCGGCGGCGGGCCGGGCGGGCCGTGTTCGCCGTTCTGACCAGGTCGGTAAGGTGCGCGCGCTCGACGTCATCGAGCTGCAGGGCCCGGGCGATGGCGTCCAGCACTTCGCCGGAGACACCGGTGGCGTTCCCGCGCTCCAGCCGGGTGTAGTACTCGATCGAGATCCCCGCCAGCAGCGCCACTTCCTCCCGGCGCAGCCCGGGCACCCGCCGGTTGGCGCCGTAGAAACGAAGACCCGCCTGCTCGGGGGTGATCTTGGCTCGGCGGGTGGTGAGGAACTGGCGGATCTCGTCGCGCACGTCGTCTCGACTGCTCACGCATCCGAGATTACGGACCGCCGTGACCGGAGGGAGACCCTGCCAGTACCCCTATCAGCAGGCTCTCCCTCGCGCCGGGAGTGAGTGGTTGCCTGAAGGTGTCGCCGCGATAACGCGACGAGCGGGATCCCACCACCCCAGACCGCCGTAGATGAACAGATCACGCGCACGCAGGAGAAACTTCCAGTGCCAACGCTCTTGACGGCCAACCCGCCCCGTGCCAGCCACGACACGCGAGGCGGGGCCAGCCCTGGCTTCACGCTGGCAGCCGCCGGGCTTGGCTTTTTCATGATCACGCTCGACGCGGTGGTCGTGAACGTCGCGCTGCCGTCGATCCGCGGCGAGCTCGGCGGCGGAATCACCGGCTTGCAATGGGTGGTGGATGGGTACACGCTCATGTTCGCGGCGCTGCTGCTGTCGGCGGGGGCGCTGGCCGACCGGGCCGGTGCGCGGCGGGCGTTCGGGACCGGGCTGTCGGTATTCTTGGCCGCCTCGGCGGCCTGCGGCCTAGGGCCTGGCCTGGCTGTGCTGGTCGCGGCCCGGTTCGTGCAGGGCGCCGCCGCGGCGATGATGATGCCCTCGTCGATGGCCCTCATCGGGCAGGCCTACCCGGACCCGGCCAGGCGGGCGCGGGCGATCGCGGTGTGGGCGATGGGCGCATCTGTCGCGGCCACCGCGGGCCCGGTGCTCGGCGGGGTGCTGACCTTGGTGTCGTGGCGGCTGATCTTCTTCATCAACCTGCCCGCAGGCACGGTCGCCTTGGCCCTGCTGGCCCGGGCCCGGCGTTCGCCACAGCGGAACGTGCCCTTCGACTGGGCTGGGCAGGCCGCCGCGATCGTGGCGATGGGCGGACTAACCTACGGAGCGATCCAGGCGGGCGCCCAAGGGCTCACCGCCACCGGCGTGGTCAGAGCCTTCGTGGTGGCGGCTGCGGCGCTGGTGGCCTTCCTAGGAATCCAGGCCCGCGACACGCACCCGATAATGCCCCTGGGACTGTTCCGGTCCCGCAACGTCTCGGCCGCGGTGGCGGTCGGGTTCGCGTTCATGACCGGCTACTACGGGCTGCCGTTCGTGATGAGCCTGTACCTGCAGCAGCTGCGGGGCCTGTCGCCGCTGGCCACCGGCGTGGCCTTCCTGCCGATGATGGTGATCGGCGCGGCCCTCACTCCGTTCAGCGCGCGCATCGCCGAAAAGCTGGGCCCGCGGGTTCTCATCACCAACGGCCTGATCCTGATGACAGCGGGCCTGGTCATCATCGGACTCGCCCCGTCCTCGGCGCCCACCTGGGCGCTGGCCGCGGTGATGGTCCTGGTCGGGCTGGCCGGGCCGTTCGTCATGCCACCGGTGACCGCGGTCCTGCTCAACAGCGTTCCCGGGCACCATTCCGGGGTAGCCGGCGGCGTGTTCAACACCAGCCGCCAGGTCGGCGGCGCCTTGGCCGTGGCTGTCTTCGGTGCCCTGCTCGCCAATCGTGCGATGTTCATGCACGGCGTGCGGGTCAGCTTGCTGCTCGCCGCCGCGGTAGCGCTCACGGCCGCGGCGGCAAGCCTGCTGCTCAAGCCCGCTTATACCGGGCATGAGCTACCGGCTGAAACAGCCTAGACAACGCCCGCCAGAGTGACCGCGTCCGAACCACCTCGAACAGGAGACGCAATGCGATGAGTGATTGGACAGTCGGCGAACTGGACACCCTTGGTGCCGCCGAGGAGCTGGAAATCGCACCTTTGCGGCCAGATGGCTCACTTCGCCCCTACACCACGATCTGGGTCGTCAGGATCGGCGACGACCTATACGTACGGTCCTGGCGCGGGCGGGAAAGCGCTTGGTTCCTTGCGGCGCTACGGCGCCCCGAGGGCCGCATCCAGGCCGCGGGCGTCAAGCGTGACGTCACCTTCGCCGAACCCGATCACGCTGATCACGACGCCATCGACCGGGCCTACCGCGACAAGTACGCCCGGTACGCCAGCACCTACGTCGATCCGATGATCAGTCCCGGGGCCAGGGCAGCGACCCTGCGGCTCACTCCCCGCTGACAGCCAACGGGGCGAACATCGCCCCACAACCAGCTTCAGACCGCTCCTCAAGACTTAGCGAAAGGACAGGATCATGCGCGGAGCTATGCTCTATGCCCCTCGGGACATCCGCGTCGAAGACCGCGCCGACCCGAAGATCACCGAACCGACCGACGCGATCATCCGGCTCGGCGCGACCTGCGTGTGCGGCTCTGACCTATGGCCCTACCGCGGGATCGAGGCCATCGACGGGCCAGCCCCCATCGGCCACGAGTACGCCGGTGTCGTCGAAGAGACCGGCAGCGACGTCCACACCATCAAACCCGGCCAGTTCGTGATCGGCTCGTTCTTCGCCTCCGACAACACCTGCCCGATCTGCCGGGCCGGTTACCAGTCCTCCTGCATCCACCGCGAGCCCATCGGCGCGCTCGGAGCCCAGGCCGAATATCTGCGGATCCCGCTGGCCGACGGCACCCTGGTCGCCACGCCCGGCACTCCCGATGACGACCTGATCCCGAGCCTGCTCGCCGCCTCCGACGTGCTCGGCACCGGCTGGTTCGGCGCCGTCGCAGCCCAGGCCGGACCCGGCAAGACGATCGCGGTCGTCGGTGATGGTGCAGTGGGCCTGCTCGCGGTCCTAGCCGCCAGGCAGCTGGGCGCCGAACAGATCATCGCGATGAGCCGCCACCAGCCCCGCCAGCAGCTCGCCCGCGAGTTCGGCGCGACCGACATCGTCACCGAACGCGGCGCCGACGGCGTCGCCCGGATCAAGGAACTCACCGGCGGGCTCGGCGCGCACTCAGTCATCGAGGCCGTCGGCACCCAGGAATCGATCATGCAGGCCATCCGCTCCACCCGCCCCGGCGGCCACGTCGGCTACGTCGGCGTCGCCCACGGCGTCGAGCTGCCCGGCCAGGAGCTGTTCTTCTCCCACGTGCACCTGCACGGCGGCCCCGCCCCAGTCCGCCGGTTCCTGCCCGAGCTGATCGACCGCATCTGGAACCGGACCATCAACCCGGGCAAAGTCTTCGACCTCGAGCTGCCCCTGGAGCAGGCAGCCGAGGGCTACCAGGCCATGGACGAGCGCCGCGCCATCAAGGCACTCCTGCGCCCCTAGCCCTCCGGTCGTGCCCGTTGCGTGCCCAATGAGGCGGTCACAGACGGATGCTGGCGGTCACTCCCGGATAGGCCGATACACCGGCTCACCTGCGCACAGGCAGCCCGACCCCTGCGCGAAACGACCTTCAAAGTAACGGGTCGCAGGTTCGAATCCTGCGGGACTGTAATCTGTGATGTCTCAGGACATCGGAATGACTCCGAACCCTCATTGGGTTCGGAGTCGTTTGGGCTTGGGGCCGGGTGGCTGCCCGGTGGGCTGGTAGTCCCTGGCCGGGTCGAGGGTCAGCTCGCGCAGTAGCTCGCCGGTGGCGGCGGCCGGCCAGCTCGCCATAGCGTTGCATGACCTGACAGTCGCGCCCGCGGCGGCGGATAAGGGCCCCGGTAATGCGTGGAGACCACCCCGACCAGGCGGCCATCCCGGTCGATCAGCGGCGTCGACACCACCGCACGAAAGCCCCACGCCCCCGCAATGGCCCGGTGCGCTGCGAAGCCCGGATCGGCCACGACATCGACGGCCCGGTGCCGGTGGGCCAGGAGTGCTTCTCACGCGGTGATTGTGAGTGGGAGGACCGGAGTCCGGCGCCGCTCGCGTGTATGCGGGTCCCACTCCAGGTCGAGCCAGACCTGCATGCCCCATGATCCGGGAGGCAGGGCGTACCCCAGGTCGGGCCTGAAG
>JBKOVG010000355.1:0-30292 GCA_046723845.1 Candidatus Methylomirabilota bacterium
GCACCCGCAGGCGGCGGCTGCGCAGAACTATATCGGTGACGCCTACTATCGTCAGCGCGACTATCGCCAGGCCGCCGCCGAGTTCCAGAAGACGGTGGACACCTACACGCAGCCCACCGCGGTGTCCGAAGCGCTCCTCAAGATCGGGCTCTGTCAGCGCGCGCTGGGCGACATGGCGAGCGCGCGTGCGGCGTGGGAGCGCGTGGTGAAAGACTTTCCGCGCACGGATGCGGCCCGGCAGGCGCGCACGCTCCTCGCCGCCAAGTCGGGCGGTGGCCGCTGAGGCGGTTTGACGGACCCGGCGCGCCTCTCTGCTATACTGATTTTCAATCCATGAAGCCAACTCGCGAGCGTATCCATTCGGAGACGTCGAGCGGCGCCCCGTCGATCGTGCTCGGCGACGCGAATTATCCCGCGAACCTGCGCGAGATCAGCACGCCGCCGGAGCGTCTCTACGTGCGAGGTACGGTGACGGACGACGATGCCCTCGCGGTGGCCATCGTCGGCTCGCGCACCGCGACCTCGTACGGCCTCGCGGTGGCCGAGCGTCTCGCCGCTGAGCTCGCCGCGCGCGGGATCACCGTGGTGAGTGGCCTCGCTCGCGGTATCGACACCGCCGCGCATCGCGGAGCGCTCCGCGCGGGAGGCCGCAGCATCGCCGTGCTCGGCTCGGGCGTGGACGTGATCTATCCGCCGGAAAACCGGCGGCTTGCCCGCGAGATCGAAGCGCAGGGCGCCGTGCTCTCCCAGTTCGCTCCGGACACCCGACCCCTCGCCGGACACTTTCCCGCACGCAATCGCGTGATCGCCGGGCTTGCTCTCGGCGTGGTGGTGGTGGAGGCCGCGGAGCGCAGCGGCTCACTCATCACGGCGGGGCTGGCCGGCGAGCTCGGACGTGAGGTGATGGCGGTGCCGGGCCCGGTGACGAGCGCCCAGAGCGTGGGCGCCCATCGTCTCATCCAGGATGGCGCCGCCCTCGTGATGAGCGGGGAGGACGTGATCAGCCAGCTGCCCCTGCAGTGGCGCGACCGCGTGCGTCCCGCGCCGGCCCAGCCCGCCGCGGCGATCACGCCGCTCGTCCCCGATCAGCCAGACGACCAGGCCAAACTCCTCCTCGACGTCATCGGCGAGGAGCCCACGGATATCGACGGGATCATCGAACGCAGCGGCTTGACCCCGGGTCGGGCCTCCGCCCTCCTCGTCGCGCTGGAAGTCGAGGGACGGATCCGCCAGCTCGCGGGCAAGCGCTTCGTTCACGTGAATCTCGGATGAAAGGTACGCGCGTGGCAAAGAAATCACTGGTCATCGTCGAGTCGCCCACCAAAGTCAAGACCATCGAGAAGTACTTGGACTCCAAGTACATCGTGAAGGCTTCCATGGGGCACGTCCGCGACCTGCCCAAGAGCAAGCTCGGGGTGGACGAGAAGAAGAGCTTCAAGCCCGACTATCGCGTGCTCCCCGCCAAGAAGAAGGTCCTGGACGAGCTCAAGAAGGCGGCGGAGAAGTCCGACTCGCTCTTCATCGCGACGGACCCCGATCGGGAAGGGGAGGCCATCGGCTGGCACCTGGCCCAGGAGCTGGGCATGCCCAAGACCAAGACCTACCGGATCATGTTCAACGAGATCACGGAGCGCGCGGTCAAGGCAGCCTTCCTGCACCCGGGGAAGATCGACGGCAAGAAGGTGGACGCCCAGCAAGCCCGCCGCGTCCTCGACCGTCTGGTGGGCTACAAGCTCTCGCCGCTCCTCTGGGAGAAGATCCGCCGCGGGTTGTCCGCGGGTCGCGTGCAGTCGGTGGCGGTGCGCCTCATCACCGAGCGCGAGCGGGAGATCCAGGCCTTCGTGCCCACGGAGTACTGGTCGCTCCACGCGCGGCTCAAGGCGAAGAACCCGCCCGAGTTCACGGCCACATTGCGCGAGGTGAAGGGCGAGAAGGCGAATCTCCCGTCGGAAGCCGAGACCATGGCGGTGATGACGGGGCTCCACGGGGCGGCGTGGAAGGTGAAGAGCGTGACCCGGGGGGAGCGGCGGCGAAATCCCGCGGCGCCCTTCATCACTTCGACCCTTCAGCAGGAGGCGAGCCGCAAGCTCCACTTCACCGCGCGCAAGACCATGATGCTCGCCCAGCAGCTCTACGAAGGCATCGAGCTGGGAGACGAAGGCGCCATCGGCCTCATCACCTACATGCGCACGGACGCCGTGCGGGTGGCCCGCGAGGCCCAGGACGAGGCGCGCGAGTGGGTTACGGGACGACTCGGTCGCGAATACCTCCCCGACGCCGCGCCGTCCTACAAGGCGAAAAAGAGCGCGCAGGAGGCCCACGAGGCGATCCGGCCGAGCTCGGTGGCGCGCGAGCCCAAGGCGGTGGCCCGCTTCCTGTCCAAGGACCAGCTCGCTCTCTACCGGCTCATCTGGGAGCGCTTCCTGGCCAGCCAGATGGTCCCCGCGGTGTACGACACCATCGCCGCCGACATCGAGGCGGGCACGTGCCTCTTCCGCGCCCAGGGCTCCAAGCTCAAGTTCGCCGGCTTCACCGCCGTCTACGTGGAGTCGCGCGAGGAGTCGGACGCGGTGCCCGAGGAGGAGCAGGAGGCGGTGGTGCCGCCGCTGACCGAGGGCGAGATCCTCAAGCTCATGGCCCTCGACCCCAAGCAGCATTTCACCCAACCGCCGCCGCGCTACACGGAAGCCTCGCTGGTGAAGACGCTGGAGGAGCGGGGCATCGGGCGGCCGTCGACGTACGCCCAGATCATCTCGACCATCCAGGACCGCGAGTACGTGCGTCGGGAGAAGGGCACGCTGTTCCCCACCGAGCTCGGCATGCTCGTGACCGACCGCCTCGTGCCGTTCTTCCCGGAGATCATGGATCTCGACTTCACCGCCCAGCTCGAGGAATCGCTCGACCAGGTCGAGGAAGGGGACACCGACTGGGTCGACCTCGTGGGCAAGTTCAACAAGCAGTTCGACCGCGACATCCGCAAGGCGAAGAGCGGCATGCCCGACAACAAGGTCGGGGAGAAGACGGGCGAGGCCTGCCCCGAGTGCGGCAAGCCCGTGCTCGAGAAGTGGGGACGCTTCGGCAAGTTCCGCGCGTGCTCGGGCTACCCGGACTGCAAGTACACCAAGGACCTGGGCGGTCGCGAGAAGCCCGCTGACGAGATGACGGACGAGACGTGCCCGACGTGCGGGAAGCCCATGGTGATCAAGCACGGGCGCTTCGGGAAATTCATTGCCTGCTCGGGCTACCCGGAGTGCAAGACGACCAAGCCCGTCACCCTCGGCATCGCGTGCCCCGAGCCCGGCTGTGGCGGCCAGCTCGTGGAGCGGCGGAGCCGGCGCGGCAAGACCTTCTACGCGTGCAACAAGTATCCGGAGTGCAAGTTCGTGGCGTGGGCGCGGCCGGTGGCCGAGCCGTGCCCGAAGTGCGGGGCGCCCTTCCTCACCGAGCGGGTGGCCAAGGGCGGCAAGCGGACGCGGCAGTGCGTCCGCGGCGACTGCGACTACCGGGACGAGGTCGCTCCCTCCGTCGCGTGAGCCTGGGCGGATGAAGGACCCTGTCGGCGCGTTCCTCCGCTATCTCGATCACGAGCGCGGGGTCTCGCGCCACACCCTCCGCGGCTACGCCGCCGATCTCACCGAGTTCGGGGCCTTCCTCGCGCGCGAGAAGTTCGGCGGCCTCCACGAGGCGGACGCCCGTGCCATCCGCGCCTGGCTCGCCTCGCTTCACGAGCGCAAGCTCGCCCGCTCCTCCGTGGCCCGCAAGCTCGCCAGCGTGCGGAGCTGCCTCAAGTACCTCGCCCGCCGCGGAGTGGTCGAGCTCAACGCGGCCCGGCAGATTCGGAGTCCCAAGCTCCCGCAACGGCTGCCGTCGTTCCTCCCCAAGGACGAGTCCAAGAACCTGCTGGACGCCCCCGTCGAGCGCACGGAAGCGGGCCTGCGCGACCGCGCGCTCCTCGAGCTGCTCTACGCCACGGGTCTTCGCGTGGCCGAGTGCTGCGGCCTCGATCTCGGCGACGTCGATCGGCAGCAGGGCTCGGTGCGCGTCATGGGCAAGGGCGGCAAGGAGCGGGTGGTGCCCGCCGGCGACGTCGCCCTCCAGGCCCTCGAGGCGTGGCTGGCCGTGCGCGGCGAGGGGCGCGGGCCGCTCTTCACCAATCCGCGTGGCGCGCGCCTGTCCACGCGAGGCGTCCACCGCATCGTCAAGAGCCGGGCGCGCGCGGCGGGGATCGAGCGCCGGGTTACCCCCCACACCTTCCGTCACAGCTTCGCCACCCACATGCTCGGCGAGGGGGCGGACCTGCGCCTCATCCAGGAGCTCCTCGGCCACAGCCGCCTCAGCACGACCCAGCGCTACACGCACGTGAGCGCGGAGCACCTGATGAAGGTGTACGATCGGGCGCATCCTCGCGCCAACTGATACGATCTCGAACGACTCCATGACATCCGAGACGGACGGCAGCTTTCACGCCACCACCGTGGCCTGCGTCAGGCACCAGGGACGCGTGGCCCTCGCCGGCGACGGGCAGGTCTCCATCGGCCAGACCATCGTCAAGGCGGGAGCGCGCAAGGTCCGCAAGGTGTACCAGGGGCGCGTGCTCGCGGGCTTCGCGGGCGCGGCCGCGGACGCCTTCACCCTCTTCGCCAAGTTCGAGGCCAAGCTCGAGGAGCACCGCGGCCACCTACCGCGGGCGGCGGTGGAGCTGGCCAAGGACTGGCGGATGGATCGCGTCCTGCGGCGGCTGGAGGCCCTCCTCGCCGTGGCAGACCGCGAGGCCTCGTTCATCGTGTCGGGCACCGGCGACGTCATCGAGCCCGACGACGGGCTCATCGGGATCGGCTCCGGCGGGCCCTACGCCCTGGCCGCCGCCCGCGCCCTGTGCGCCCACTCGAGCCTGAGCGCCGAGCAGATCGCCGAGCAGGCGCTCCGCATCGCCGCGGGCATCTGCGTCTACACCAACGAGCACATCACGGTGGAAACGCTCCAGCCGTGAGCCTGACTCCGCCCCTGACTCCCGCGGAAATCGTGGCCGAGCTCGACCGCTACATCGTGGGCCAGCATCTCGCCAAGAAGGCAGTGGCCATCGCCCTCAGGAATCGCTGGCGCCGCCAGAATCTCCCGCCGGAGCTGCGCGACGAGGTCGCGCCCAAGAACATCATCATGATCGGACCCACGGGGGTGGGGAAGACGGAGATCGCGCGCCGCCTCGCCAAGCTCGCCCAGGCGCCCTTCCTGAAGGTCGAGGCGTCCAAGTACACCGAGGTGGGCTACGTGGGCCGCGACGTGGAGTCCATGATCCGCGACCTGACCGAGCTGTCCGTGAACATGGTCAAGGCGGAGATGGCCCTGGCCGTGCGCGAGCGCGCCGAGCACCTCGCCGAGGAGCGCGTCCTCGATCTCCTGCTGCCGCGCCGTCCCGGCGAATCCTTCTCCAGCGACACCCTGGAGGAGGTGTCGCCCGACGCCTCCCGCGACGCCACGCGGGACAAGCTCCGCGCCCAGCTCCGCGCGGGCAAGCTCGACGAGCGGCAGATCGAGATCGACGTGCAGGCCCAGACCGGGCCCATGTTCGAGGTGTTCTCGGGGCAGGGAATGGAAGAGGTGGGCATCAACATCAAGGACATGCTCGCCAATATCCTGCCGAACAAGACGCGCCGGCGCCGGCTCAAGGTGGGCGAGGCGCGGCGGCTCCTCGCCCAGGAAGAGGCGCAGAAGCTGGTCGACGTGGACGAGGCGGTGAGTCAGGCCATCCGCCGGGCGGAGGACTCCGGGATCATCTTCCTGGACGAGCTCGACAAGGTGGCGGGGCGAGAGGGGATGCACGGGCCCGACGTTTCGCGGGAGGGCGTGCAGCGCGACCTCCTCCCCATCGTCGAGGGCTCCACCGTCACTACCAAGTACGGCATGGTCCGCACCGACCACATCCTGTTCATCGCGGCGGGGGCCTTCCACGTCTCCAAGCCGTCGGATCTCATCCCCGAGCTCCAGGGCCGCTTCCCCATCCGGGTGGAGCTTGAGCCCTTGACGCGGGAGGATTTTATCCGCATCCTGAGCGAGCCTCGGAACGCCCTCATCCTCCAGTACGTGGAGCTCTTGAAGACCGAGGGCGTCACCCTGGCCTTCGGGCAGGACGCCATGGAGGCGGTGGCGGACATCGCCTCCACCGTCAATCAGCGAGCCGAGAACATCGGGGCGCGGAGGCTCTACACGGTGATGGAGAAGCTGCTCGAGGAGGTGTCCTTCGGGGCGCCCGAGCTGCGAGGGCAGACGATCACCATCGACGCTCACTACGTGCGCGCGCGTCTGGCCCCCGTCCTCAAGGACGAGGACCTCTCGCGGTACATCCTCTAGCTCCGGGAGTGCGGGTGGACGCAGAGACCACGGTCATGGTGCAGCGCGCGGAAGTCCTCCTCGAGGCCCTGCCGTACATCCGCGCCTTCCAGGGCAAGACCCTCGTCATCAAGTACGGCGGGGCCGCCATGGAGCAGGCCGACCTCAAGGAGCAGTTCGCCAAGGACGTGCTGCTCCTCAAGCTGGTCGGGATGCGCCCCGTCATCGTGCACGGGGGCGGGCCCCAGATCGGCGCTCTCATGAAGCGCCTGGGCAAGAGCTCCGAGTTTGTGGGCGGCATGCGGGTGACCGACGCGGAGACCGTGGAGATCGTGGAGATGGTGCTGGTGGGCAAGATCAACAAGGAGATCGTGGGGCTCATCAATCTCCACGGCGGGCGGGCGGTGGGGCTCTCCGGCAAGGACGGCAGCCTCCTGCGTGCGCGCAAGCGCATGCACCGGCAGGCCGACGGGACCATGGCCGACATCGGCCTCGTGGGCGAGGTGGAGGTGGTGAACCCCGAGCCCATCCGCGTCCTCGAGGAGAACGGCTTCATCCCCGTGATCGCGCCGGTGGGCGTGGGGGCGGACGGCGAGACCTACAACATCAATGCGGACCTGGTGGCGGGCGACGTGGCGGCCGCCCTCTTCGCGGAGAAGCTGATCCATCTCACCGACGTGCAGGGCATCAAGGGCGAGGACGGCAAGCACGTCTCCACCCTGACCAAGCGCGAGGCGGAGCGGTTGATCAAGAGCAACGTGATCGACGGGGGCATGCTACCCAAGGTCGAGTCCTCGCTGCGCGCGCTCTCGGGCGGCGCGCAGAAGGCGCACATCATCGACGGGCGGCGGCCGCACGCCATCCTGCTCGAGGTCCTCACCAAGGAAGGTATCGGTACGGAGATCGTTCTCTAGCGGCGCGGTCCGGAGGAGGGGGAGACTCGTGGACACGAAGCGGATGTTCGAGCTGGCGGACAAGCACCTGATGGCCTTCACCAAGCGGCAGCCCGTGGCCCTCGTGCGCGGCGAAGGCTCCCGCGTGTGGGACTCGGACGGCAAGATGTACCTCGACTTCACGGGCGGCATCTCCGTCACCGCCCTCGGCCACAGCCATCCCAAGGTAGTGGGCACGCTGCGCGAGCAGGCGGCCACCCTCCTCCACGTGTCGAACATCTTCCACATCCCCCAGCAGGCCCAGCTTGCCCAGCTTCTCTGCGAGCACTCCTTCGCCGACCGCGTGTTCTTCGCCAACTCCGGCGCGGAGGCCAACGAGACCGCGATCAAGCTCGCGCGCAAGTGGGCCAAGGAGCACGGGGCGAGCGATCGCGGCGACATCATCAGCATGCGCGGCGGTTTTCACGGGCGCACCCTCGCCACCGTCACCGCCACCGCTCAGGAGAAATACCACCACGGCTTCGAGCCGCTCCCCGGCGGTTTCAAGTACGTCGCCTACAACGACCTCAAGGCCTTGGAGCGGGCCATCGACAGCCACACCGCGGCGGTGCTCGTGGAGCCGATCCAGGGCGAGGGCGGCATCATCGTGCCCGACGACGGCTACCTGCCGGGGCTGCGCAAGCTCTGCGACGAGGCGGGCATCCTCCTCATCCTCGACGAGATCCAGACGGGTATGGGCCGCACGGGGAAGCTCTGGGCCTACGAGCACTCCGGCGTCGCGCCCGACATCATGACCCTCGCCAAGGCCCTCGCCAACGGGGTGCCCATCGGCGCCACCCTGGCCACGGAGACGGTGGCGAGCGCCTTCACGCCGGGGAGCCATGGGTCCACCTTCGGCGGCAATCCCCTGGCCACCACGGTGGGGGTGACGGTGTTCGCCACCCTTCTCGAGGACAAGCTGGCGGATCGCGCCGCGCGCATGGGCAAGGTGCTGGGCCAGGCCTTGGAGGCTCTGCGTGCCAAGTATCCGAAGGCGGTGAAGGAGGTGCGCGGCCGCGGCCTCCTCATGGGGCTCGACCTGGCGACGCCGGTAGGGGACGTGGTCAACGCCTGCCGCGAGCGCGGGCTCCTCGTTCTCACTGCGGGGGACAACACGCTCCGCCTCGCGCCCGCCCTGATCGTCGACGAGAAGGAGATCGCCGAGGGCTGCGCCATCATCGACAAGGCGCTCGAGTCGATCAAGCAATGAACCACTTCCTGTCCATTCAGGATCTCCAGCGGGCAGAGGTGGGACGGCTCTTCCGCCTCACCGCCGAGCTCAAGGCCAAGGTGAAGGCGCGGGAGCGGATCAGTCCGCTCGGTGGCCGGACGATGGCCCTCATTTTCGAGAAGCCCTCGCTGCGCACGCGCGTCACCTTCGAGGTGGGCATGGTCCAGCTCGGGGGCGCCGCCGTCTATCTCTCCGCCCAGGAGATCGGCCTGGGCAAGCGCGAGTCCGTGCCCGACGTGGCGCGCAACCTCTCGCGCTGGGTCGACGGCATCACCGCGCGCGTGTTCGCCCACCAGACCCTGGTCGAGCTTGCCCGCCACGCCACCGTGCCCGTGATCAACGCGCTCAGCGATCACGAGCACCCCTGCCAGGCCATGGCGGACTTGTTCACCCTCTGGGAGCGCGGCATCGAGCTCCCCGGTCTCGAGATGGCGTGGGTGGGCGACGGGAACAACATGTGCCACTCGCTCCTGCTCCTGGCCGCTCTCACCGGGGTCCGCATGCGTGTGGCCTGCCCGCCCGGCTTCTCTCCCGATCCCGCGGTGCTCCAGGCCAGCCGCGACCTAGGCGGGCAGTTCTCCGTCACCACCGAGGCCAACGAGGCGGTGAAGGGCGCTCAGGTCATCTACACCGACGTGTGGATCAGCATGGGCCAGGAGGGGGAGCGCGAGAGCCGCCTCGAGAGTTTCCAGCGCTATCAGCTCAACGAGACGCTGCTCCGCTTCGCGCCGTCGCGGGCCTTGGTGATGCACTGTCTGCCCGCCCATCGCGGCGAGGAAATCACCGACGCGGTGCTCGACGGGCCCCAGAGCATCGTGCTCGACCAGGCGGAGAATCGCCTCCACGTCCAGAAGGCCATCGTCATGGATCTCCTCGGAGTGAGCCTGTGAGCGTCTCCGCCAAGAAGGTGGTGCTGGCCTACTCGGGAGGCCTCGACACCTCGGTCATCCTCCGCTGGCTCATCGAGACCTATCACTGCGACGTCATCGCCTACTGCGCGGACCTGGGGCAGGGAGAGGAGCTGATCCCCATTCGGGACAAAGCCCTCCGCACAGGCGCCTCCGCCGTGCATATCCGCGACCTCCGCGAGGAGTTCGTCCGCGACTTCGTGTTCCCCATGCTCCGGGCCAACGCGATCTACGAGGGCTCGTATCTCATGGGCACCTCCATCGCGCGTCCCCTGATCGCCAAGGCCCAGGTCGAGGTAGCCCTGGCCGAGGGAGCCGACGCGATCAGCCACGGGGCCACCGGCAAGGGCAACGACCAGGTCCGCTTCGAGCTGACCTATGCCGCCCTGGCTCCCGAGCTCACGGTGATCGCCCCTTGGCGCGAGTGGGACCTCAACTCGCGCACCTCGCTCATGGAGTTCGCGCGCAAGCACGACATCCCCGTGCCCGTGACCACGGAGCGTCCGTACTCCACCGACCGCAACCTCTTCCACATCTCCTTCGAGGGCGGGATCCTCGAGGATCCCTGGACGGAGCCGCCGCCCAAGATGTTCCTCCTCACCAACTCGCCGGAGTCGGCTCCCGACGTCCCGGTGTACGTGGTGATCGAGTACGAGTCCGGCAATCCCGTGGCCGTGGACGGCCGCCGGCTCGGCCCGGTGGCCCTGCTGGAAGCCCTGAACCGTCTGGGGGGCGAGCACGGCATCGGACGGGTGGACCTGGTGGAGAACCGCTACGTGGGCATGAAGTCGCGCGGTGTCTACGAGACGCCGGGGGGCACCATCCTCCACGCCGCCCACCGCGCGCTGGAGTCGATTACCCTCGATCGCGAGCTCCTGCACCTGCGCGACTCCCTCGTGCCGCGCTACGCGGAGATGATCTACTACGGCTTCTGGTTCGCCCCCGAGCGCGAGGCGCTCCAGGGGCTCATCGACCAGGTGCAGCGCGACGTCACGGGCACGGTCAGGCTCAAGCTCTACAAGGGCACGGTCACCGTGGCGGGGCGCCGCTCCCCGCGCTCCCTCTACCGCACGGACTTCGTCACCTTCGAAGCCGACCGCGTCTACCGGCAGAAGGACGCCGAGGGCTTCATCAACCTCAACGCGCTCCGCCTGAAGATTCGCGCTCTCCGCGACCGCAGCCGGTAGGCTCCGACCGGGCATGCAGGTGCACGTGGCGCTGATGCCGGGTGAGTTCCTGGAGCTCGAGCTCGCCGGGCGGGTGGCGCTCGTGGTGGACGTCTTCCGGGCGACCAGCATGGTGGTGGCGGCCTTCGAGGCGGGCTGCGCGCGCGTCATTCCCGTGGCGAGCGAGGCGGCCGCTCGCGAGCGCGCGGCTGCCCTGGCGCCCTCCCCCGTGCTCTTGGCCGGCGAGCGCGGCGGCGATCCCATCGACGGCTTCGATCTCGGCAACTCCCCGCTCGAGTGCACGCCGGAGCGGGTCGGAGGACGCACTCTCATCCTCACCACCACCAACGGCACCCGTGCCATGCTCAAGGCGGGCGAGGCGGCGGCGGCCGCTCTCGCCGCCCTGACCAACGCGGGGGCGGCCGCGCAGTGGGCGGTCGCTCACCGCCGCGACCTCACCGTGCTCTGCGCGGGCGAGCAGGGACGCTTCTCCCTCGAGGACACGGTGTGCGCCGGCCTGCTCGTGGCGGGCGTGCTGCGGGCGAATCCGGAGGCGAAGCTCACGGACGCCGCGCGCGCCGCGCACGGCCTGGGGACCGTCTACGGCGCGGCGCCGGATCGCCTGAAGCAGGACGCGGCGTGGGCGCGACAGCTCCATCGGCGCGGGCGCGCCGCCGATCTCGAGGCGTGCGTGCGCATCGACGTCGCCTCCCTCGTGCCCGAACTCGTGGCGGGGGCCGTCATCCTCGGCTCCCATTCCTTGACTTGGGCCGGTGGCGCGGCCGATACTCGGACGGGCCGAGGTTTCGGGCCGAGTGCCACATGATGAGCCTTCCCATCAATCTTCCCATCGCCCTGACGCTCTTCCGCATCGTCCTCGTCCCTCTCATCATCGTCTTCGTCATCTCCTCGGACCGCGTGCGCGTGCTGATCGCCGCGGTGATCTTCGTGGCCGCCTCGCTCACCGACTGGCTGGACGGCACCATGGCCCGCCGACGGAACCAGGTGACGCGCTTCGGCACGCTCCTCGATCCCGTGGCGGACAAGCTGCTCGTGGCCGCCGCCCTCGTTGCCCTCGTGCAGGTCGACATGGTGCGCGCATGGATGGCCATGGTCATCATCGGCCGGGAGCTCGCGGTGACGGGCCTGCGCGGGGTCGCCCTGTCCATGGGCGTGGTGGTGCCCGCCTCGTCCTTCGGCAAGCTCAAGACGGTGTCGCAATACGTGGGCATCACCATCCTGATCCTCGAGCGGGGCGTACCGCCGGAGTACGTGCCCTTCCATCTCCTCTCCGTGGCCGCCCTGTGGGTCATGCTGGGTCTCACCGTCCTGTCCGGCGCCGACTACTTCTACCGGTTCTTCCTCAAGGCGGGCCCACGCGCCATCATCAAGGACCAGGAGCGCTGGCCGTGAGAGGGCTGGGCCTGATCGTCGTGTACCTGATCGGCTCCATCCCGGTGGGGTTCCTCATCACGCGCCTGGCGGGGGGCTTCGACATCCGCGCCAAGGGAAGCGGCAACATCGGCGCCACCAACGTGCTGCGCACGCTGGGGCCGGTCCCCGCCATCGCCACGCTGCTGGGCGACGTGCTCAAGGGCTATGTCGCGGTGCGCGCGGCCGAGGTGCTGGGGCCGGAGCCGTCGTGGGGTGCGGCGGGCGCCGTGCTCGCCATCGTGGGCAACTGCTGGCCGGTCTTCCTGCGCTTCAAGGGCGGCAAGGGCGTGGCCACGGGGCTCGGAGCCTTCCTCGCCCTCACTCCCAAGGCCATCCTCCCCGCCGTCGTGATCTGGCTCGCTCTCGCGCTGGCCTTCCGCTACGTGTCGCTCGCCTCCATCGTGGGCTGCGTCACCATGGCGCTCAGCGTGTGGCTCTTCGGTTACCCGCGCATCTACGCGGCCGCGGCGAGCTGCGCGGCTGCGCTGATCATGTGGCGGCATCACGCCAACCTCCGCCGCCTGCTCTCGGGCACCGAGCCCCGGCTGGGGGAGCGGGCTCCCGCGGCATGATGACCACGGGCTCCGAAGTGGCGGTGATCGGAGCGGGGAGTTGGGGCACGACGCTGGCGATCCAGATCGCCCGCCGCAGCGGATCCGTGCGGCTCTGGGGACGCGACGCCTCCCTCGTCTTCGCCATACAGACGACCCGCGAGAATCCGCGCTATCTCCCCGGGCTCGCGCTTCCTCCCGGCGTCCGGATCACCAGCGATCACGCGGAGGCGCTCCGCGGCGCCGATCTCGTCATCGTGGCCGTGCCCTCGCACTTCGTGCGGGCCACCGTCGCGCCGATGGCCCGCGCGGTGTCGCCCGGAGCCGCTGTGCTCTCCGCCACCAAGGGATTCGAGCCGGGCACCGCGCTGCGCATGTCCGAGCTCCTCACGGAGCTGCTCCCGAGGCACCCCGTGGCCGCGCTCTCCGGGCCGTCCTTCGCGCGAGAGGTGGCGAACGGGAAGCCCGCCGCCCTCGTGGTCGCCTCGACGGACGCCGCGGTGGCGCGCCAGCTCCAGGAACGCCTGACCGCTCCCGCCTTCCGCCTCTACACGAATCGCGATCTCGTGGGGGTGGAGATCGGCGGCGCGCTCAAGAACGTGATGGCCATCGCCACCGGACTGTCCGACGGTCTCGGTCTCGGCGAAAACGCGCGGGCCGCGCTCATCACGCGCGGCCTCACGGAGATCGGCCGGCTCGCCCTCGCCTCGGGGGGGCAGCCGGCGACGCTCGCGGGCCTGGCGGGGCTCGGCGATCTCGTGCTCACGTGCACGGGCGCGGAGAGCCGCAATCACCGCCTCGGTCTTGCCGTGGCGGGCGGCCGCACGCTCGCGGAGGCGGAAGGGGCGACGCGCATGGTCGCGGAAGGCGTGCGCACGGTGAGCTCGGCACGGATCCTCGCCCGGCGGGCCGAGGTGAGCATGCCGATCTGCGACGAGGTCTCGGCCGTGCTGTTCGAGGGCAAGCCGGTGCGAGAGGCGCTCGCCTCCCTGCTCGCCCGCGAGCCGCGTCCCGAGGAGGAGCACGCCGTCCGTGCCTGAGCTCAGACGCGATCCCGTGGTCGGGCGCTGGGTGATCATCTCCACCGAGCGCGCCCGGCGCCCCTCCGACTTCGCCTCCTCGCCCGTGCGTCCCCAGAGTATGGGCCCCTGCGCCTTCTGCCCGGGTCAGGAGTCGCGCACGCCTGAGGAGATCCTCGCCGTGCGCGAGCGCGGCACATCGCCGAATGGACCCGGCTGGCAGATTCGTGTGGTGCCCAACAAGTTCCCCGCGCTCCGGATCGAGGGCGATCTCGAGCCAGCGGGCGACGGGGTCTACGACCGGATGAACGGGATCGGGGCGCACGAGGTCATCATCGAGACGCCGGACCACACGACGTCCATGCCCGAGCTGTCGGAGAGCGGAGTCGCCGCCGTGCTCGAGGCCTGGCGGCAGCGCATGATCGACCTGCAGAAGGACACGCGCTTCGAGTACGTGAGCGTGTTCAAGAACCACGGCGAGGCGGCGGGCGCGTCGCTCGAGCATCCGCACTCCCAGCTCATTGCCACCCCCATCGTGCCCCTGGCCGTGGAGGAGGAGCTGGAGGGCGCCCTCCGCCACTTCCGCATCAAGAAGCGGTGCATCTGGTGCGACATGATCCGCCAGGAGATGCAGGGGAGGACGCGCCGGGGAGGACGGCTCGTCCTCGCCGAGGAGGGCCTGGTCGCCCTCTGTCCGTATGCGCCGCGCTTCCCCTTCGAGACGTGGATACTGCCCGAGGCGCATCGTTCGAGCTACGAGGACATCGACGGTGTCGATCCCGCGGCGCTCTCCCGCGTGCTCCGCGAGGTGCTCCGGCGGATGGACAGCGTGCTCGGCCGGCCGGCCTGGAACATGAGCCTGCACTCGGCGCCGCTCAAGGCGCCAACCCTCGATCACTTCCACTGGCACCTCGAGATCAGCCCCCGGCTCACGAGGGTGGCGGGGTTCGAGTGGGGAACGGGGTTCTTCATCAATCCGACGCCGCCCGAGGAGGCGGCCAAGTACCTCCGGCAGGGGCTTCCCAGACCCGCGTGAGTTGACACTCCGGTAGCCCGTTTGTTACACTCCGTCGGGTACTTGGGAATCGGTGCACTATTTGCGGCCGATAGATGTGATTGCGGGAATAGCTCAGTGGTAGAGCACAACCTTGCCAAGGTTGGGGTCGCGGGTTCGAATCCCGTTTCCCGCTCCATTATCTCCAGGCGGGAGCTCGGGATCGATCGGGCCCCTGTTGACTTATGTGGCGGCGTAGCCAAGTGGCTAAGGCGGAGGTCTGCAAAACCTCTATTCAGCGGTTCGAATCCGCTCGCCGCCTCCATCGCAGGTGGGCGGGCGCCGCAGGCGCCGGGGTGGCGGAACTGGCAGACGCCGCGGACTTAAAATCCGCTGGCCCTGATGGGCCGTGGGGGTTCGAGTCCCCCCCTCGGCACCAGCAACGCGGTGAACCTCAACACGGGCGCGGCAGGGTGAGACGCCCGGGATGACGGGGGAGACGACGGTGCAGACCCTCAAGGTCGCGCGCAAGACGTTCACGATGTTGAGCGAGCACCGGACGCAGATCCTGGACATCACGAAGACGATTCGTGACGTCATGCTGAGTGCCGACATCAAGGAGGGCATCCTCCTCGTGAACTCGCTGCACACGACCTGCGCGCTCTTCGTCAACGAGTTCCAGGGTGCCCTCGTCGAGGACCTCAAGTCCATGATCGAGTCGCTGGTGGCGGAGAACGATGGGTACCGCCACGACGACCCGCGCTACTCCGATTGCGAGCGCGGCAACGCGCACTCGCATCTCCGCGCCGCGCTCCTCGGCCGCAGCGTGGCCGTGGGCATCAGCGGCGGCGAGCTCTCCCTCGGCCGCTTCCAGTCCATCCTGTTCGCCGAGCTGGACGGTCCGCGCCCGCGGAGCATCGACGTCCAGATCATGGGCGTTTAACTCGGAGGGGGGTCTCACCCCCCTTCCGAACCTCCCCCCAAGAAGTCGGTTGCGCGGGCGAAGCCCGCGCTCGAAGCGGAACTCTCGACCCCCCGGAAGCGCACTCTATCGGGCGTGGTAGACTCGTCCCATGTCGTGGAAACTCAAGCGAAAGGCCCAATCCCTCCTCGCGTCTGAAGACGGCGTCGTCCGCAAGGACTGGGGGGGCCGCGTCTCCGTCGCCCTCGTGTATCCCAATACCTACGCCGTGGGCATGTCCAACCTGGGCTTCCAGACCGTCTACGAGCGGCTGAACGCTCTGCCCGACGCGGTCTGCGAGCGCGTCTTCTTCCCGGACCCGGAGGACCTCGACGAGCTCCTGCGCACGGGAGCCGAGCCCTTCTCGCTGGAGTCGCTGCGCTCCCTGCGCGAGTTCGACATCGTCGGCTTCTCCGTCACCTACGAGGGCGACTACATCAACGTGCTCCGCCTGCTCCGGATGGCGGGCATTCCCGTTCGGACGGCCGATCGCGGCCCCGGCGATGCCCTCGTGCTGATGGGAGGCGTCTGCGCGTTCTCCAACCCCGAGCCCCTCGCTCTCTTCATGGACGCGGTGGCGGTGGGGGAAGGGGAGGAGCTGGTGGGCGAGATCGTGGCCGCCTTCGCGGAGAGCCGCGCCGCGGGCCGGGACGGCCTCCGCTCGCGGGTGATCGGAAAGCTCGCCGCGCTCTCCGGCATCTACGTTCCCGGCGCCTACGAGGTCGGCTACGCGAGTGACGGCACCATCGAGACGGTGGCGCCGACCGAGCCCACCGCCCCCGCGGTCGTGACCAAACGCCGGCTTCGCGACGTGAACCGCTTCGAGACGCGGTCGCTCCTCAAGACCCCGAAGGCGGAGTACGGCCACATGGCCCTCCTCGAGGTGGGCAAGGGCTGCGGCCGGGGCTGTCGCTTCTGCCTCGAGGGCCAGGTCTACCGTCCCGTGCGCCACCGGAGCCTGGAGGCACTGCGGGAGTCCGTGGCCACCATCGCCAAGGAGTCGAAGCGGGTGGGCCTGGTCGGGGCCTGTGTCTCCGACTATCCGTGGATCGGCGAGCTGATGCAGATGCTCGAGGAGTACGGCGTGGAGGTCTCGATCTCCTCGTTGCGGGCGGACAGCCTCACCGAGGACCTCGTCGCCTCCCTGCAACGCGGCGGGCACCGCACCCTGACCATGGCCCCCGAGGCGGGCACGGAGCGCCTCCGCCGGGTGGTGCGCAAGGTCATCACCGACGAGCAGATCTTCGCGGCCTGCGATCTCCTGCGGAAGTACGGCATGCCCAATCTCAAGTGCTACTTCATGATCGGCCAGCCCACGGAGACGATGGGAGACGTGGAGGCCATCGTCGACCTCGCCCGCCGTATGCTGGAGCGGCTCCGCGTGCCGGGGCCGGACGGCCATCCCTTCGGCAAGCTCACCCTCTCCGTCTCCTCCTTCGTGCCCAAGCCGTGGACGCCCTTCCAGTGGGCGGCCTTCGACGAGCCGCGCGATCTCGAGGCCAAGCTCGAGGTGATCAAGAGCGGGGCGCGCCGCCTCCAGGTGCGGGTGGTGCACGAGAATCCGCGCGAGGCGGGACTGCAGGCGCTCCTCGCGCGGGGCGACCGGCGGGTGGGGGACTTCCTGGAGCTCGCCGCCACTCTCGAGGGAGACTGGCGGCGGGCCCTGCGGGAGTGGCCGGGCGACGCCGCCTTCTACACGCGCCGCGAGCGGGCGGCGGACGAGATCATGCCGTGGGACCATTTCGATGTAGGCGTAAAGAAGGCGGGCCTGCTCAAGGAATGGCAGCGCGCTGGCCTCGCGGATACGGTGACGGCATGAGCGCGCGCGTCCTCGTGGCGTCGGCGGCGGACATTTCCGCGGGGGAGGGGCGCGTGGTCGACGCGCAAGGGAAGGCGCTGGCCCTGTTCAACGTGGACGGGACCTTCTATGCCCTCGACAACTCCTGCCCGCACCGCGGGGGACCGATCGGCGAGGGTGACCTCGAAGGCAGCGTTGCCGTCTGCCCGTGGCACGGCTGGCGCTGGGACGTGAAGACGGGGGCCAACGCCAACAACCCCGCGGTGAAGATGGCCTGCTTTGCCGCGACAGTGGAGGATGGCCGCGTGTACGTGGAGCTGCCGTGATCGTCGACCGCTGCGGCCGGCCGCTCCGGAACCTGCGGCTCTCCGTCACGGACCGCTGCAATCTTCGCTGCAGCTACTGCATGCCCGAGGAAGAATACGCGTGGCTGCCCCGTGGGGACATCCTCACCTTCGAGGAGGTCACGCGGCTCATCGACGTCTTCGCGGACCTGGGCGTGGACAAGGTGCGGCTCACGGGCGGCGAGCCGTTGCTCCGGCGGGATCTCTCGCGACTCGTGAAGATGATCGCCTCCGAGCCGCGCATCCGCGATCTCGCCATCACCACCAATGGTATCCTCCTCGCCCAGGAGGCCCGGGCGCTCCGGGATGCGGGGCTGCATCGCGTCACCGTGAGCCTCGACACCCTTCGCTCGGAGCGCTTCCTCGCCTTGACCCGGCGCGACTCGTTCCACCAGGTCCTGGAAGGGATCGAGACCGTGCGGGCCATGGACTGGCCGGGACTCAAGCTTGACACGGTGGTGATGCGCGGGGTGAACGACGACGAGCTGGTCGACCTCCTGGAGTTCGGTCGCAAGGTCTCCGCGGAGCTCCGCTTCATCGAATACATGGACGTGGGCGGGGCGACCCGCTGGTCCATGGACAAAGTCGTCTCGCGCGCGGAGATGCTCGAACGCCTGAGCGAGCACTACGGCCGGACCGAGCCCATCGTGGAGGACTCGTCGGCCCCCGCCGACCGCTACCGCCTCCCCGACGGTCTCGTGTTCGGGATCATCTCGTCGACGACCGCACCCTTCTGCAGCGCCTGTGACCGGAGCCGCCTCACCGCCGATGGCCAGTGGCTGCTCTGCCTGTACGCCACCACCGGCCTCGACCTGAGAGAGCCCTTGAGGGATGGCGCGACAAAGGAGGAGCTGGCCTCGCTGATTCGCTCGGCCTGGCAGGGCCGGCGAGACCGCGGGGCCGAGGAGCGGCTGCTCCTCAAGGACCGGCAGCCCCTGGTCCAGATCACCGAGCTCAAGGCGAAGCCGCATCTCGAGATGCACACGCGCGGAGGGTAACCGGCATGAGCGCGTCCCCCCACAACGGGTCTCCGGCGGTCAAGGTGGACGTCGACGAGCGCGGCGCCAACGGCCAGCGCTCGAGCCGACGGCTCTTCATGCAGCTCCAGGCCTTCGGGGGATGCTCGGATCCCAAGGCCCTCGTGGGCGCTCTCGAGCGGAGTCAGGTCGACGTCGTGCTCTATGCCGATCTGCACGACGCTCGCGGAGTCGGCGTCCTCAGCTTCGCGGAGGATCCGGCCTTCTTCGTGACGCGGCTGCGCGAGGTACTGGGGGCCGAGCCGTTCGGCGCACTCGCGCCGAAGCCCGCCCTCGCCATGATCGGCCGGAGCTACGCGAGCGGCTACGAGCAGGACCTGGACGACTGGCTCCTCCACCGTCCCCGGCGCACCGTGCTCAACCCGGACTGGCCCTGGGCGGTCTGGTATCCGTTGCGCCGCACCGGCGCCTTCGCCAAGCTCTCCGCCCAGGAGCAGGGGGCGATCCTGCGGGAGCACGGCACCATCGGTCGCGCCTACGGCGAGGCCGACCTCGCCCACGACATCCGCCTCGCCTGCCACGGGCTCGACACCCACGACAATGATTTCCTGATCGGGCTGGTGGGACGCGAGCTCCAGCCGCTCTCGCACCTCGTGCAGGCCATGCGCAAGACGGCCCAGACCTCGGAATACATGGCGAGTCTCGGCCCCTTCTTCGTGGGCCACGCGCTCTGGCAGAGCCCGCTCCGATGATCGCCCGCGGCGCTCGCGTGACCGCCGTGCTCGTGCTCGCCGCGCTGCTCGTGGGCTGCGCCTCGGCCCCGCCGCAGCGGCTCAACACCATCGGGCCGCTCGTCGGCAAGTGGCAGGGGACGATCGCCGTGGGGATGGGGCCGCCCCAGTTCTACTACCTCACCATCAATCCCGACGGCTCCCTCGTGGCGACCTGGGGGTCGAACTGGCAGTGGGGCACGGTCACCGTCAACGGGAGCGAGGGCGCGCGCTTCGAGCTCGATCACATCACGAGCGGCACGCTGCTCTACTACGACGGACCGAAGGGGAAGGCCATCCAGATGACGCCGGATTTCGGCGGCTGGTACGTCTGGGTCACTCCCGTGAAGTAGCGCGGGCGCGCCAGGCCGTCACGTTGGCCTCGATCTGGCGCGCGTGCACCTCGAGATGCTCCGCGTAGATGGCGAGCCAGTCCTCCGCACCGTAGCGACCTGACTCGGTGTGCCGGCCCACGCGCTGCCACGCCTCCTCGGGCAGGCGGCGCAGGAGGGCGACCGTGTTCGCGCGCACAGTCTCCACGAGGGCGAGGGCGGGCGCGAGGGGATGCGCGTGGTAGTCGAAGCGCCGCGCCCACTCGGCCTCGTCGTAGCCCAGGACCACGGGATCCTGCTCCGCCACCAGGTAGCGGATGCGCGCCGCCGCGTTGGTCTCCGAATCGGCGCAGTGCACGATCACCTCGTGCGCCGACCACTCCCCGGGCTTGGGGCGCCACTGCATCGCCTCGGGCGGCACGGCGGCGAGCGCGGCCTTGAGGCGGGCGGGGCCGTCGGCATAGCGCCGGATGAGGGCCTCGCGCTCGGCGGCGGTGAGGAGCATCAGCGGAGCGGGGCGGGGAGCTCGCTCTTCCCCATCAGGTAGAGATCGATGCCGCGCGCGGCGCTCCGGCCCTCCGCGATGGCCCACACGATCAGCGACTGGCCGCGCTGCATGTCGCCCGCCGTGAAGACGCCGGGGACGCTGGTCATCCAGTTCGCGTCCCGCCACACGCTGCCGCGATCCGTGAGCTTGACGCCGAGCTCCGTGAGCAGACCCTCGCGCCGCGGGCCCAGGAAGCCCATGGCGATCAGCACGAGATCGGCCTCGAGTTGGTACTCCGTCCCCGGCAGCGGCCGGAAGCTCGTGAGTCCCCCCTGCGTGACCATCTCCACCCGCACCGCGTGGAGCGTGGTCACCCGCCCGCCGACGCCCGTGAAATGCGTGGTGTTCACGGAGTACTCGCGGGCCCCCCCTTCCTCGTGGGCCGAGGACACGCGGAAGATGTTGGGCCAGAGCGGCCACGGGTTGATCGCGGGATCGCGCTGCTGAGGCGGCCGGGGCAGGATCTCGAACTGGGTCACCGAGCGCGCGCCCTGGCGATGGGCGGTGCCGAGGCAGTCCGCGCCCGTGTCGCCGCCCCCGATGATGACCACGTGCTTGTCCCGGGCGGTGATGAAGGACGCCTCGGGCACGGTGTCGCCCTGGGAGCGGTGGTTCTGCAGGGTGAGGTAGTCCATGGCGAAGTGGATGCCGTCGAGCTCCCGCCCGGGAATGGGCAGGTCGCGCGGCCACTCCGCGCCTCCCGCGAGGACCATCGCGTCGAACTCCGAGCGGAGCGTGCTCACGGGCAGGGTCGTCCCCACGTGCACGCCCGTCTCGAAGACGATGCCGGAGGCTTCCATGAGCTGGAGCCGGCGGTCGAGGAAGCGCTTCTCCATCTTGAACTCGGGGATGCCGTAGCGCAGGAGGCCCCCGATGCGGTCGGCCTTCTCGAACACGGTGACGGCGTGTCCGGCGCGGTTGAGCTGCTCGGCGGCGGCGAGGCCGGCCGGGCCCGAGCCGATGACCGCTACCGTCTTGCCCGTTTGCACCGCGGGCGGAGTCGCGCCGACCCAGCCCTCGTCGAAGGCGTGCTCGATGATCCCCACCTCGACCTGCTTGATGGTGACGGGATCGTCGTTGATGCCGAGGACGCAGGAGCTCTCGCAGGGCGCGGGGCAGAGCCGGCCGGTGAACTCCGGGAAGTTGTTGGTGGCGTGGAGCCGGTCGAGCGCCTCCCGCCAGCGGTCGCGGTAGACGAGGTCGTTCCAGTCGGGAATCAGGTTGCCCAGCGGACAGCCCTGATGGCAGAAGGGGATGCCGCAGTCCATGCAGCGCGCCCCCTGCTTCTGGAGCTTCTCGCTCTCGAAAGGAAGGTAGACCTCCTGCCAGTCGTGGACCCGCTCGGCCACGGGGCGCCGCGCGGGCGTCTCGCGCTTGATCTCGAGGAAGCCGGTGATCTTGCCCATGCCCTCGCCTAGCCGTGGGCCGAGGCCATCACGGCGTCGTCCACCGACATGCCGGTCTCCTCGGCCTTCTTGATGGCCTGGAGCACGCGCTTGTAGTCGCGCGGCATGATCTTCACGAAGCGTTCCCGCGTCGCCTCCCAGTTCACGAGGAGGCGCGCGGCCACCGGGCTCTGGGTGTAGCGGATGTGGCGGGACAGGAGATCCTTCACGAGCTCCACGTCCTCCACGTCCACCAGCGGCTCGAGATCGACCATGCCCGTGTTGCAGCGGGTCCGGAAGTCGCCCGCCTCGTCGAGGACGTAGGCGATGCCGCCCGACATGCCCGCGGCGAAGTTGCGTCCGGTGCCGCCGATGACCACCACCCGGCCGCCCGTCATGTACTCGCAGCCGTGGTCGCCGATCCCTTCCACCACCGCGAGAGCGCCGCTGTTGCGCACGGCGAAGCGCTCCCCGGCCACCCCGCGGAAGTAGGCCTCGCCGCTGGTGGCTCCATAGAGCACCACGTTGCCCACGAGAATGTTGGCCTCCGCGGTGAAGGTGGACTCGCGCGGCGGGAACACCACGATCTTGCCGCCGGAGAGGCCCTTGCCCACGTAGTCGTTGGCGTCGCCCTCGAGGGTGAGGGTGATGCCCCGTGGCACGAAGGCGGCGAAGCTCTGGCCGGCTGAGCCGAAGAAGTGCACGCGGATGGTGTCGTCGGGGAGGCCGTCGCGCCCGTGCGCCCGCGTCACCTCGGAGCCGAGGATGGTTCCCACCGTGCGGTTCACGTTGCGGATGGGTAGGCGGATGTCGACCTGCTCGCGTCGCTCCAGGGCGGGTCGGCAGAGGGGTACCAGCGTCGTCAGGTCGAGCGACTTCTCGAGCCCGTGATCCTGGTCGACGACCTTGCGCACGGCCACCTCGGGACCGGCCTCGGGCCGCCGGAGGATGGCGGAGTAGTCGAGCCCGCGCGCCTTCCAGTGCTCCACGGCCCGGCGCACGTCGAGGAGATCGGAGCGCCCGATCATCTCGTCCATGGTGCGAAAGCCCAGGCTTGCCATGTGCTCGCGGATCTCCTCTGCGATGAAGTGGAAGAAGGTCTCCACGAACTCCGGCTTGCCCGAGAACTTCGCGCGCAGCTTGGGGTCCTGGGTGGCGATGCCCACCGGGCAGGTGTTGAGATGACAGACGCGCATCATGATGCAGCCCATGACCACGAGGGGCGCGGTGGAGAAGCCGTACTCCTCCGCCCCGAGCAGAGCGGCGATGGCCACGTCGCGGCCCGTCTTCAGCTGCCCGTCGGTCTGCACGATGATGCGGTCGCGCAGCTTGTTCATGACGAGGACCTGCTGCGTCTCCGCGAGCCCCAGCTCCCAGGGGACTCCGCCGTGCTTGAGAGAGGTCAGCGGCGCCGCTCCCGTGCCCCCGTCGTGGCCGGAGATGAGCACCACGTCCGAGTGGGCCTTGGCCACGCCCGCCGCCACCGTGCCCACCCCCACCTCGGCCACCAGCTTCACGCTGATGCGCGCACGCGGGTTCGAGTTCTTGAGATCGTGGATGAGCTGGGCGAGGTCCTCGATCGAGTAGATGTCGTGATGCGGGGGCGGGGAGATGAGACCCACCCCCGGCGTGGCGTGCCGCACCTTGGCGATCCACGGGTAGACCTTGTGACCGGGGAGCTGGCCGCCCTCGCCCGGCTTGGCACCCTGGGCCATCTTGATCTGGAGCTCGTCGGCGTTGATCAGATACTCGCTGGTGACGCCGAAGCGCCCGGAGGCGACCTGCTTCACCGCGCTCCGCCGCCAATCCCCGTTGGCGTCGCGGACGTAGCGGGCGGGATCCTCGCCGCCCTCGCCCGTGTTCGATTTCCCGCCCATCCGGTTCATGGCGATGGCGAGGGTCTCGTGGGCCTCGAGCCCGATGGAGCCATAGGACATGGCCCCAGTGGCGAAGCGCTTGAGGATGGCCTCAACAGGCTCGACCTCCTCGAGGGGCACGGGATGGTCCACGGGCTTGAAGGTGAAGAGCCCGCGCAACGTGGCCAGGTGCTCGCTCTGGCGGTTGACGAGCTCCGTGTACTCCTTGAAGATCGTGAACTGCTTCGAGCGCGTGGCGTGCTGGAGCTTGAAGACGGTGTCGGGGTTGAAGAGGTGGTACTCGCCGTCGCGCCGCCACTGGTACTCGCCGCCCCACTCGAGCTCGGGCTCGCCCACCGGCCGCTCGGGGAAGGCGCGCTGGTGGCGAGCCAGCACTTCGCGGGCGACCACGTCCACCCCGATGCCGCCGATGCGTGAGGCCGTCCAGGTGAAGTAGCGGTCCACGAAGGCCTTCTCGAGCCCGATGGCCTCGAAGATCTGGGCCGCCCGGTACGACTGGATGGTCGAGATACCCATCTTCGAGATGACCTTGAGCACGCCCTTGTTGAGCGCCTTGATGTAGTGCTTCACCGCCGACTTGTGGTCGAGGGTAGGGAGCATGCCCTGGCGGATCATGTCGTCGAGCGTCTCGAAGGCGAGGTAGGGATTGATGGCGCCCGCTCCGTACCCGAGGAGGAGAGCCATGTGGTGCACCTCGCGCGGCTCGCCCGTCTCGATGATGAGCCCGACCTTGACGCGCTTGCCCTCCCGGATCAGGTGATGGTGCACGCCTGCGGTGGCGAGGAGAGCGGGGATGGGCGCGTGCTCGCGATCGACTCCACGATCCGAGAGGATGAGATAGGTGCAGCCCGCGTCCACCGCTTCGCTCGTGTGGCGGCAGAGGTCGTCCATGGCCTCGGCGAGCGCTCCGGGCCCGCGCGAAACCTCGAAGAGCATTGGCACGGTGGTCGCCCGGAAGCCGGGCAGGTCCACGTGGCGGATGCGCGCCAGCTCCACGTTGTCGAGGATGGGCGTCTTGAGCTTGAGCTGACGGCAGGCCTCTGGGGTGGGCTCGAGGAGATTGCCCTCGGGGCCGATGGTGGTGGCGATCTGGGTCACCAGCTCCTCGCGGATGCCGTCGAGCGGCGGGTTCGTCACCTGGGCGAAGAGCTGCTGGAAGTAGTCGTAGAGCAGCCGTGGCCGGTCGGAGAGCACGGCGAGCGAGGTATCCGTGCCCATGGAGCCGATGGGCTCCTCTCCCGCGGTGGCCATGGGGGCGAGGAGGAGGCGGAGATCCTCGTGTGTATAGCCGAAGGCCTGCTGGCGCTCGAGGACGGTGGCGTGGTCGGGCTCGGGCATCTCCGGCGGCTCGGGCAGCGTCTCCAGCGGCCTGAGATGAGCGGCCAGCCACTCGCCGTAGGGGTGCTGGGTGGCGAAGGCGTGCTTCAGCTCGCCGTCGTCGATGATGCGACCCTGCGCGGTGTCCACGAGGAAGATGCGCCCCGGATGCAGGCGCTCCTTGACGAGCACGCGGTCGGCGGGAATGTCGAGGACGCCGACCTCGGAGGCCATGACCACGAGGTCGTCCTTGGTCACGTAGTAGCGCGAGGGACGGAGGCCGTTCCGGTCGAGGATGGCGCCGATCACCGTGCCGTCGGTAAAGGCGATGGAGGCGGGGCCGTCCCACGGCTCCATCAGGCAGCCGTGATACTCGTAGAAGTCCTTGCGCAGCGTCGGCATGGACTCGTGCCCGCTCCACGCCTCGGGGATCATCATGAGCACGGCGAGGGGCAGGGGCCGCCCCGCCATCACGAGCAGCTCGAGCACGTTGTCGAAGGTGGCTGAGTCGCTGCCGCCTTCCACCACGATGGGGAGGATCTTCTTGAGGTCGTCGCCGAGGAGATTGGAGCGGCAGATCGCCTCGCGCGCGTGCATCCAGTTGATGTTGCCGCGGAGCGTGTTGATTTCCCCGTTGTGGGCGATGAAGCGATACGGATGAGCCAGCGGCCAGGACGGGAAGGTATTCGTGGAGAAGCGCTGGTGCACGAGGGCCAGCGCGGACTCCACGAGCGGATCCATGATGTCGGGGAACATGGTCTCGATCTGGTCCGCGGAAAGCATGCCCTTGTAGATGAGGGTGTTGGCGGAGAGGCTCGGCAAGTAGAACGAGCCGCGGTCCGCGATGTCCGAGCGGCGCACGGCGTGCTCCACGCGCTTGCGGATGACGTAGAGCTTGCGCTCGAAGGCCTGGGCGTCGGAGATGCCGGAGGCGCGTGCGATGAAGACCTGCTCGAACACCGGTTCGACGGTGCGGGCGCTGGGGCCGACCGGCGAGTCGTCGGTGGGCACCGGCCGCCAGCCGAGGACGGCCTGGCCCTCTTCCGCGACGATCGTCTCCAGTATGGCACGGCAGCGCGCGGCCTGGGCGGCGTCCCTCGGCAGGAAGACCATGCCCGCGCCGTAGTGCCGGGGCTGGGGCAGGGTGAAGCCGAGGGCGGCGCTCTCGCGGGCAAGGAAGGCATGCGGCATCTGGATCAGGATCCCCGCGCCGTCGCCCGTGTTGACCTCGCAGCCACATGCCCCGCGGTGGAGGAGGTTCTTGAGGACCTGGAGGGCCTGGCTCACGATGGCGTGCGACTTCCTGCCCTTGATGTCCACGACGAACCCGACGCCGCAGGCGTCGTGCTCGTGGGCGGGATCGTAGAGGCCCTGAGCGGCGGGCATCCCGGTCGGCGTCATCGCTGGCTTTCCGTGCTCCATCGTCATGCTCGGCTCTCCCGCGTGCATCACGTCCTTGTGAACCATCGGAACAATCCGAATTGAGGAGTGAGCCTACACTAGGGGCGAGCATTAGCCAAGTACAAAATAGCAAAAACATAGAATTAGCCTTGCTAATGGACTAAGCTCGGGCCATGAACCTCGACACGCTCAAGCTCTTCTGCGACGTCGTGCGCCTCCGGAGCTTCTCCCGCGCCGCCTCCGGCAACGGCGTCACCCAGTCCGCGGCGAGCCAGGCCATTCAGCAGCTCGAGGCCGATCTCGACGTGCCGCTCCTCGACCGCTCGCGCCGGCCCCTCGTCGCCACGGAGGCGGGGCGGGTCTTCTTCGAGGCCTGTCGCGAGTTGCTCCAGGGATTCGAGAACGCGCGGGCAAGCCTCCTGGCCTCCAAGGAGCGGGTGGAGGGGACGGTGCGGGTCGCCGCGATCTACTCGGTGGGGCTCCACGACATGAGCCGGCACATGCAGCCCTTCATGGCGAAGCATCCGCAGGCGCGGGTGCTCCTCGAGTGCCTGCACCCGCACAAGGTGGTGGAGGCGGTGCTCAACGACGAGGCCGACGTGGGCGTGCTCTCCTATCCCACGGCGACGCGCACCCTCAACGTGCTCCCGCTCCGCTCCGAGGCCATGGTCCTCGTCACCCACCCCAGCCATCGCCTCGCCCGGCGCAAGCACGTGGAGCCCGCCGACCTCGCCGGCGAGAAGTTCGTGGCCTTCGACCGCGACCTCGCCGTGCGCAAGGCCATCGACCGGGCGCTCAAGCAGCACGGGGTCAAGGTCGAGGTGGTGATGGAGTTCGACAACGTGGAGACGATCAAGCAGGCCATCGGCATCGCGGCAGGCGTGAGCATCCTGCCGCGACCCACCGTGGTGATGGAGTCGGGGATGCGCACGCTGGCCACGGTGCCGCTGGCGCTGTCGGGTCTCGCGCGTCCCATCGGCCTCATCTACCGGCGAGGCAAGCGGCTCACCCCCGCCATCTTGCGCTTCATCGAGACGCTCCGCGGCGCGGACGACGCCGTCCCCGAGCGCGGCAGCGTGGTACCGTAGGGGCATGCCCGACCTCGGCCTCGCCGTGCAGAAGTTCGTCAGTCGCGGCGGGATTCGCGTCTACGGCATGCCCGTGGAGACCTTCCCCGGGCACGTCAACAACATCTACCTCATCGTCGACGGCGACACCCTCACCCTCGTGGACGTGGGCTCGGGCACCGACGAGTCCATCGCCGGGCTGCGGGCGCGGGTCGAGGAAGTGCGGCAGCGCTTCGGGGAGCGCGTCTCCCTGGACGAGGTCCGCCACGTCGTGATCACCCACGCCCACATCGATCACTTCGGCTGGGTCGGCCACTTCACCCGCGGGACAGGCGCGCGGGTGTGGGTGCACGAGCTGGACGCCCGGGTGCTGAGCCGCTTCGAGGAGCGCATCGTCCTCGCCTCCAAGGACATGGGCGTTTTCCTCGAGCGCGCGGGCCTCACCGCCGAGCTCCGGAGCGAGCTCGAGGCGATGTACCGTCTTTCCAAGGCCACGTTCAAGTCGGTGACCATCGACGGCGTGGTCAAGGACGGCCAGCAGATCGTCAACGGCTATCGCGTGCACCACACCCCCGGGCACTGCCCGGGGCAGATCTGCCTCGAGGTGGACGATCTGCTCTTCACCGCCGATCATGTGCTGTCGCGCATCACGCCACACCAGTCGCCTGCATCGATCACCCCCTTCTGCGGTCTCGAGCTCTACCTGCAGTCGCTGGACAAGGTCCGGCGACTCGGCGGCGTGCGGCTCGCCCTCCCCGGCCACGAGGCGCCGATCCCGGAGCTCGACGGCCGCATCGGGGCTATCGCCGCCCACCACGACCGTCGTCTGGGCCAGGTCCTCGATCTCTGCCGCGAGCCCATGACCCTCCTCGGGGTGTCGCTGGGGCTGTTCGGGCCGCGGGACGGCTACACGCGCCTTCTTGCCCTAGAGGAGGCGGGAGCGCACGTCGAGTACCTCTTCCAGCGGGGAGAGCTGGGCATCGCCAACCTCGACGAGGTGAGCCAGCAGGCCAACCCCGTGATCCGCTACGAGACCCGACGAGGAGCCACCGCATGACCGCGTCGCTGATCATCGCCGCCAGTGAGCTCGATTCGAACCTCTACTACGCCTGCCGCTTCATGGCCCCCGATCCCTTCGTGTTCGTGGAGATCGATGGGAAAAAGATTCTCCTCATGTCGGATCTCGAAGTGGATCGGGCCCGCCAGCAGGCGCGGGTGGACGAGGTCCTCTCGCTCTCCGAGTGGGAAACGAAGGCCAAGCAGCGCTGGCCCCAGCCGCGCCTCACCGACACGCTGACGCTGGTCCTGGAGGACTACGGCGCCCGTGAGGCCGAGGTCCCTGCAGACTTTCCGCTGGAGGCCGCGGACCGGCTCCGCGAGCGGGGCATCCGGGTGCAGGTGAGACCGCATCCTTTCTTCCCTCAGCGGGTGATCAAGTCCGCGGAGGAGGTGGCGGCCATCGAGGAAGCCCAGCGCCACACGGAGACCGCGCTCGCCGCCGCTCTCGACGTGCTCCGGGAGAGCGTGATCCGGGGCGACGAGGTGATCTGGAAGGGCCGCCCTCTCACCTCGGAAGACCTCAAGAAGGTGGTCAACGTTTCCCTGATGGAGAACGACTGCATCGCCCAGCACACGATCATCGCCTGCGGCGACCAGGGAGTCGATCCCCACAACCAGGGCTCCGGGCCGATCCGTCCCAACCAGGGGATCATCTTCGACATCTTCCCGCGCTCCTCGACCAGCCACTATTTCGCGGACATGTCACGCACGGTGGTCAAGGGCAAAGCCTCCGACGAGCTCCGCCGGATCTACGACGCCGTGCTGGCCGCACAGCTCCGGGGCATCGAGATGATCCGAGACGGCGCCTCGGGCGGAGCCATCCATGCAGAGGTTGCGCGGACCATGGAAGCCCGCGGCTACACCACCGGGGTCGTGGGCGGGCGCAACCAGGGCTTCTTCCACGGCACCGGCCACGGCGTCGGTCTCGACATCCACGAGCTGCCGCGCATCAGCCGGCTCGACTACGAGCTCAAGACCGACCACGTTGTGACGGTCGAGCCGGGACTCTACTACTCGGGGCGCGGGGCGGTGCGCATCGAGGACATGGTGCTCGTGGAGCCCGGCGGCTGCCGCAACCTTACCCGCTCGCGGAAGATGGAGCTCATCGAGCTTTAAAGAGCTGGCGCGGCGCGCCTAGTCAGGCTCTCCGATGGGAGATAACCTTGCTTATCAGCAGGGGTTTGGGTAGCATGAAGCCGTAGCGGCTCCTGCCAGGGCTGGCGTTTCCAGGAACGACGAGTCCGGGGCCGCTCTGCGCCGTGGACGGCGGTCACGGAAAGGACGATGGAGATCATGAGCGACACGGTAATCCCCGCGGTCACGGTCGCGAAGCCGCGCCGAACGCTGAACCGGGCGGTGATCCGCTTCGCCGGCGATTCCGGTGACGGCATGCAGGTGACCGGAGAGCAGTTCACCACGGAAGCCGCGTGGGCCGGCAACGACATCTCGACGCTACCGAACTTCCCCGCGGAGATTCGCGCCCCGGCCGGCACCCTCTTCGGCGTGTCGAGCTTCCAGCTCCAGTTCGGGAGCCAGCGTGTGTACACTCCTGGCGATCACCTCGACGCGCTGGTGGCCATGAATCCCGCCGCCCTCAAGGTGCACCTGAGCGATCTCAAGAAGGGCGGGATCCTCATCGTCAACACCGCTGCCTTCGACCAACGCAACCTCGAGAAAGCCGGCTACCCGAAGGACGACAAGGGCGAGCCGAAGAGCCCGCTCAACGACTCTGGGCTCGCCGAGCAGTACCGCCTCTACCAGGTCGACATCAGCGGGATGACCAAGAAGGCGCTCGAGGACCTGTCGCTCAACGCGAAAGAGAAGGAGCGCTGCAAGAACTTCTTCGCGCTCGGCCTCATGTCGTGGATCTACACGCGTCCGCTCGACCCGACGCT
>JBKOVG010000274.1:0-7548 GCA_046723845.1 Candidatus Methylomirabilota bacterium
GGCCAAGCCCGCCACAGCGGAATCGACGCTCGTCACACGCGCGCCGTATTGCCGAAGGACATCGGCCACCACGTCTCTGACCCGAGGCTCAGCCTCGACGAGGAGCACCCGGACGCCATCTAGACGTTGCGGCTCGGTCCAAGCATCCATTGCGCCACCCCCGGTCGCTCGTTCAAGATCGCTGCCCGATCTCACCGACGGAAGTCTAGGCGACACGAGCGCGGCCACCTATTGGACCTTGGTCAATTGGATGGCCGCACCGGGGGCGGGGGGCTGACGCCATCGACAGCGGGATTCGCGTTTCACCTGGCGAGCCGGAGAGGGCTCGGCTCCCGAAGTCGTCGCTCGATCATCCGCCAGTCGATGTTCCGGCAGAAGGCCTCGATGTACTTGGCTCGTTCCGTCGTTTTCTAGTCCCGCATGAAGGCGTGCTCCCACACATCCATGACAAGGAGAGGCCTGAAGCCCGCGGGGAACGCCCTCGTGATGAAGGGTGACCCAGTGATTCGTCAGCCAGTGGGTAGCCGGATCCTCGAAGAGAATGACCCAGCCGACGCCATGCATCTCGCCGATCGCGTGGAAGGCCTAGAGCTGTTTCAACGCGTCGATCCGTTCCTGCGTCCCCGGATGGCTGGCGAGGATTCCGCCGCTGCTAGCGCCCTCCGTTTGCACGAGCCAGGTCAGCGTGTTGATCATGATGTTCTTCGAATAGCCCGCGCGCGCGAGGATGTCCGTTCCGTGACGGTCGGCTGCGTACTCTTCCGTTCGGCTATAGCTGCTCGTGACCAGGGCGCCGGCGATTGGGGTGAGGCGTCCGCTCCCCGGGAACACCTGGTCGAGAATGATCATGCCGATGCCCAAGCCGGCGCCGAGCGCCTGTGCCTTGGCCACGTGTCCGAGATCGTCGTGGGCGAGCTCATGGGCCAGGACCCCTCGGAGCTGGTCATCGTTGGCCTTCTGAAGTAGACCGCTCGTGACATAGAACTCTCCTCCGCCGGCGCTGGCGGCGTTGATGTGGGAATCGTCCATGATCCCAACCTTGACCTGATTCAGGGGCCGCGGATGATCCATAGCGGCGACGAGCGGGGCCATGATGCGGCGGATGCGCTCGGCCTGCTGCACATCGAGGGGATGAGGCGCGGGCTGACTCCCGCCCGTTCGTGTGGGCGAGGGCTGGCCGGGTGGCGTGCCTCCAACGCCGGCGCAACCCGCGGCCAGGAGGGAGAGGGCGAGGATGACGGCGCGGCGGCGCATGGGCAGCACAGCCTAGGGTCCGAAGACGAACGTCGCGATCAGCGACGCGACACGCATGGCAAACGCACACGACATCGATATGCTCACGGCAGAGCCTCCTGATTCTGTGACTTGCCATCATGCTAACCAGGTCGTGGGTCGCGTGAATATTGGACTTACGTCCAATGGGCGACCGGCTCGGCGGCGGCTACAGTGAAGGAGCGGAAAGGAGGCACACCATGAGCAACGTGTTCTACGTCATCGGCGTGACAGTCGTCGCGTTCGCGGTGCTGGGCTACCTCGGGCTCCGATAGAGCTCCCCTGCGATATGAGGATCCGAAGGAACTACGGCAAGAACAAGAAGAGCAACCGGCCTACTGAAGCCGCCACGGTCGGGCGCGAGGGCATACTACGCTAGGCGTCCAGGGCGCGCGGCCGGCCGGACCCGTCGCAGACCGGCATGGTGAAGTGACCGGGTCGCTGAGAGGGGGGCGCACATGAGTCTCGTCGGGCTTGTCTTGACGCTCGTGGTGGTCGGAGTGTTGCTCTGGCTGCTCAATAACTACGTGCCGATGGATGGGAAGATCAAGTCGATCATCAATGTCGTGGTCGTGATCGTCGTCGTCATCTGGGTGTTGCAGGGCTTCGGCGTCCTGGGTTCCCTCCAGAACATCAGGATTCGGTGATCGTGACCACGGAGAGGAAGCCCAGACCCTCGTCAGCTTTATGAGTCTTGCTATGGCTTCGCGCAGGGGGACGCCGGTGCGTCACATCGGGAAGGTTGGGATGAGCCTGCTGGTCGCAGCTCTCGGACTCGCGGCGTGCGCAGGACAGTCGGACGAGGAGCGGTGCAAGACCGACGGCGGGGTATGGAAGCAGAACGCCTGCGAACACTCCAGCCGGTAACAATGCATCTCGACCCTTTGCCCGGATCAATCTCTTGAGAACACTGAGTGGGCGTCGTGAGATGCGGAGGCCTTGATCCCGCGCCGCCTCCGTGATGCGGAAAGGCTGCGTGCGTCCGGTCGTCGTTCGAGGAGGATCCCCCGCTATACCCACCGCGAGAAGAAGCGTTGCCTGAGATGATCCACGCCCTTCTTCCCAACGACAACGGAGCCCACGAGAAACATGCTCCAGCTGATCCCCGCCAGCCCTACCGCCACCCCCGCCTTGTCCCACCGCGAGATCGGCAGGAAAGCCACCATGGGATACGCAGGATAGATTCCAAAGCTCAGCGCCATCAGGATGACGCCGAACAACAGCCGCCACGAGCCGCGAAAGAGTTTGCCCTTGCTCGCGCGCCGGTTGGGTGCCCTCATTCCTTGGGGCCTAAGAAGCGATTCCCCGCGGATCTCGATGAATGACGTGGTCGGCCGCGCCGCCTGACTGCTTCTGGCTCAGCAACGCGACAACCTCTGCCAGTTTGCCTAAGTCCACCGGTTTCGAGAGGTGAACGTGAAATCCTGCCCGCCGGGACACCATCGAGACGTGAGATTCCATTCCAGGAGCTCGCTGTTGCCCCTGCGTTTCCGGTCCGGTCCCCTCTGGCCATAGCCCGTTAATCCTAGTGAGCGCACTCCCTTCTGCCAATTGGACCAAAGTCCAATGGGCCGCCCGGTTCACGCTGATTAGACTTGGAAGGCACGGAGCAGTGACGTCCTCGGTGTGGCGAGGGAGGACTTGTCATGCTGCGCGGAATCAGGGAGCTGGAGCGGTTCACCGTCGCAGCGAGAGACGGCGATCTTGGAAGTGTGAGTGACCTGTACTTCGACGACCGCAGTTGGGCCGTGCGCTATCTGGCGGTCGAGCCCGACCCGCAGCTTCCGGGTCGTCGATGGTTCGTCTCCCCCATGTCCGTCCGAAGGTCGGACCCGACTACCCTGCGCCTGGACTTGAGCATGAGGCAGGTGGAGATGAGTTCAATGAGCTCGGCTGAGCCGGGCCGCGTCCTGCCCGAGAGCCCGGCCCGCACCGGAAACGGTGGCGACGGTCACCTTCGGACGGCGACGGCGGTCATGGGCTACGCCATCCGGGCGGAAGACGGTGAGATCGGTCACGTCAAGGATGTGCTCGTGGACGACGAAGCCTGGGCCATCCGCTACCTGGCCGTCGACACCGAGCATTGGTGGACGGGCAAGACCGTGTTGGTGTCACCAAGTTGGTTGACCCGCGTGGCGTGGGACGAGTCGAAGACGCTCTTCTGCATCGTCACGACGGTTGGCGACGGATGGGCCTCGGATCGACCAGTCCCCCCGCGAGCGGTTCCGCCTTCTCGACTAGGGTCGTGAGCTGAGGAGCGGGTAGGGCCCAAGCGCGATCGATCGCTGCGTCACTCATCGGGGTCGCCTGTACAGCTTGTCTTCGATCCCGAGGGCGGCCAGGGTTTCGGGATTCGCCTGGCCCGTGACCTGGAGCCCTTGCTCGCGCTGGAAGGCGCGCAGCGCCGAAGCGGTCTCGAAGCGCATGATCCCATTTATGGCGCCCGGTGCGTAGCCGAAGCTTCTCAACGTCTCCTGCGCGAGCTTCATCTGCTCCCGGTACGTGGCAGAGGAATCCATGGGCTGTGGGTCGACGCTCAGCTGCGCCTGCGCGTCGTTCATCAGCTGATTGGTCCGGGTTGGCCACCATGTGGAGCAAGATGCCGGAAACCCCGGCCGCCAGCCCGACCGCACCCAGGAGGTAGCCGCGGAGCATGGTGTCAGCGGTCTCTGGTCATCGAGTACGCCACGCGCCGAGGAGCAACGTGACGCCGCCGGCCAGCGCGAGGCCCCCGAGAATCGGGGGGCAGCGGAATCGTCTTCTGTTCATCCGCGGTGGCCTTGATGGGGCCGAGGTCCACCACCGTCTCCCGGCTCGTGGACGTGGTAGACGAGGGAGACCAGACTCACGGCGACTAGCACGATCCCGATGATGATGAGCGTAAGGGCCATGGAGTGTCTCCTCTCGACTGCTCTCTCACTCTATCCGGCGCCATCTCGCGTCCCTATGAACCTTGGTCTCGTCGATTGTTGTCCGCACTAACCACTCCCCGGATCGCTTTGAGCAGGAGCTCCTCGTCGAACGGCTTGCAGAGGTACGCCGCCGCTCCAGATTTTTCGGCGTGCTCGCGCGTGATGACATCGTCATGGGCAGTGATGAAGATGGTCGGGATGCCGACCCGGTCGGCGGCCAACTGCGCCTGAAGGTCGAAACCGCTCATGCCGCCATTCAGGTGGAGGTCGAGCACCAGGCAGGCGGTCCGGGCCAGGGATGCTGAGGTCAGGAAATCTTCCGCCGATGCGAATGTCTCGGCGGTGAAACCGGCAAGCTGAACCAGCCGGCGAAGCGCTCGGCGGACCGAGTGGTCGTCATCAACGATGGAAACGAGCCGGGTGGTATTGGGCACGGAATCATAGCACTCGAATACAGCCTACGGGATGGCGTGCATGACTCGGTATTGGACCTTCGGTCCATAGGGTCGGCGAGGGGACCGACCCGGGAGGGGTGAGGGGAGGAGGGGAGAGATCAGGGCTTTGCGATGATGCCTGCCCGGTCAGCCAGCCGGACCAGCTCGGCGAGTGAGCCCGCCCGCATCTTCTCCATGACGCGAGCCCGATGCACTTTGACCGTCTTCTCGACGATGCTCAGCTCGGTCGCGATCTGTTTGTTGAGCATCCCCGTCACGACCAGCGCAAAGACCTGTGCTTCTCGCGCGGTCAGGGTCTTGAGGCGGGTCTGCACGTCCGCGGTTCGGGCCTGTTCCCGCTGCGCCGTGAACGCCTTGGCCACCGCCCGCTCGATCGCCCCCAGGAGCGCCCCGGCGTCGACGGGCTTCGTGAGGAAATCGATCGCCCCGCTCTTCATGGCCTTGACGCTGCCTACCACGTCGCCGTGGCCCGACACGAAGACGATCGACATCCGGCGCCCCGCCACCCCGAGCGCCTCCTGCAGCTCCAGCCCCGTCAGACCGGGCATCCGAACATCCAGGAGCAGACAGCAGGGGTCGTCCTGCTGCGGCCGCGTCAAGAACTCGCGGGCGGACGCAAAGACCTCGACTTGATACCCGGCGGCCCTGACCAGTCGCGCCAGACTCTTCCGCACGGACGGGTCATCATCCACGATACCCACCAGGGCCTCCGAAGGAGCGCTCATGGCTCGTCGTGGGTGACGGAGAGCGTGAAGGAGAAGGTCGCCCCACCACCCGGGTTATTGTGAGCCTCCAGCTGGCCGCCGTGCACGTCGACAATCGATCGGCTGATCGTCAGGCCGATGCCCATCCCGTCGGCCTTGGTCGTGTAGAACGTCTGGAAGATCTTGGCCATGTTGCCCTCGTTGATTCCCGGCCCTGCGTCCTGCACCTCCACCAGAACGGCCTTCGCGCCGACCCGGGCCGTCCGGAGGACGAGGATCCGGTCACGAGCGTTCGATTCTCGCATGGCGTCCATCCCGTTGAGGACAAGGTTCAAGGCCACCTGCTGCAGCTGCACCCGATCGCCCAGCACGGAAGGAAGCTCCTCGGCCAGGTCCAGCCGGATCGAGATGCCGCGGACCACGGCGTCGCCGCTCACGAGCCGCGCTACCTCCACCAGCGCCTCGTTGAGGTCGAGCGCCCTCATCTGGGGGTCGCCCTTCCTGAGGAGACTGCGCAGCCGGCGGATCACCTCAGCCGCTCGCTTGTCGTCCTCTACGATGTCCCTGAGAATCTCAGAGATCTCCCCGAGGTCAACCGGAGCGGTTTCGAGGACACGCTGGCCGGCCTGCGCATTGCTCAGGATCGCGGTCAGAGGCTGGTTGAGCTCATGAGCCAGGGACGCAGTGAGCTCGCCGATGGTCGCGACGCGCCCGGCGTGGGCGAGGTCGTTCCGCAGCCCCTGGGCCTCCAGTTCCGACTGCTTGCGCGACAAGCTGTTGGCGAACATCTCCCCAAAGAGCCGGAGGCGCTGCACGAGCTCGTCCCGCCATGTGCGCTCGGCGGCAAGCGTGCTGAGCGCGAGCGCCCCCACGACCGTATCGCCGATCATCAGTGGGATCTCGACGAGCGATTTGATACCCAAGGCGAGGTAGGTCCGTCGGTCCATCGCGGCTTCCTCTCCCGGTAGCTCTTCGAGCCCAGAGAAGCGAACCGCGATCCCCTTCTGCAGCCGCGCCGAGGTCCAGGGGATCCGCTCGAGAGCGATCGCCGCTGGTGCCGGCGCGACCCCGTCGCCCGCCCATGAATGTGTGGTCTGCGCCGACAGCCGGTCATCGGAGAACTTGACCAGGCTGCCCAGATCAACTTCGAGGAAGTCCACGATACGGCGAAGGCCCCGCGTGATCTCGTAGTCTATTTCGAGGGCCGGCAAGCCGCTGAACACGGCGGACAGCTCCGACAGGAGGACTTCGAAGCGGAGCCGGTCATTGAGCGCAAGCTCCGCTCGTCGCCGCTCCAGGGCGCCGGCGAAGACCTCGCTGAGGAGCTGGAGGCGCGGCAGCAGCTCGTCCGGCCAGGTCCTTTCAGTGCGAACAGAATCGAAGGACAGGACGCCCAGAAGTGAGTCCCCGGCGCCCAGCGGGAGCGACAGGTCCGATTGGGTGCCCCTTCTCTGATAACTCTGCCGGTCGATCGCGGCCTGCTCGGGAAGCTCATCCAGTCGGGAGAACCGGACGCTGTGTCCTCCCCGGAGCTGCTGGGTAGCCCAGGGGAACTGATCAGGCTCCATAACCCGTGACAGCGGCTCGACCCCTTCCACGGCCCATGAGAGACGCACGATGGCCCCGTCCCCGACGTATTCGTGGAGGTTGGCCCGATCCACCGCGAGGAACTCACCGGCCCGCCGAAGCCCGCGCCCAATCTCATCATCCAGATCGTTCAGCGAGATATGAATCAAGCTCGCGGACAGCTCGGACAGGAGACTCTCGAACCTTAAACGCTCGTCAAGTGACAGCTGCACGCGCCTCCTGCCGGACCGCTGGAGGAGCAGTCCCCACACGAGACTCATCACGCCGAGAATCAGGACGCCACCGACCGCATAGCCCCGGTAGAGCGCCCACAGCGATGGGTCCTGATATCGCACGATGCTCCCCCGCGGGAGCCGGCTCTCGCCAATGCCCCAGCGTCGAAGCTGCCGGACGTCAAAGATGTATGCAGCGCCCTCGCCGTCGACGATGGGGAGGTTCTTCGGTTGCTCCCCCCGGAGAATCCGCAACCCGAGCTCCGCGGCCCTGGTTCCTTGGGCCTCGAAGCTCGCGAGGCGACCACCCACGATGCCATGACCGAGGTGAGTCTCCGACCAGCTGTAGACGGGCACGTTCGAGGCCCGGGCGATGAGCGAGACGGCCTCGGGATTGGTGAAGAGG
>JBKOVG010000125.1:0-4402 GCA_046723845.1 Candidatus Methylomirabilota bacterium
GCGCGTCAGCGGTTCGGCGGCGGTGGTGCGCTGCCGCTGCATGATGCGCAAGAGGTCGCGCTCGTCGATGGTGAAGTAGACGTAGAGCGGGTCGATCTGGTCGATCTCGACGAGGGACGTCTGCTGTCCCATCGCCCCGACGAGTGCACCCGGGTCGACCAGGTGCCTCCCCGCCCGGCCGTCGAACGGTGCGCGCACCAGGGTGTAGCCGAGGTTCAGCTTGGCGAGCTCCACCTGCGCCTGGGCGCCCAGCAGCCCCGCCGCCGCGGCTTCCTTCTCGTACCGCCACTTGTCGACCGTGGTCTGCGTCGCGGCTTCCTGCTGCACCAGGGTCGTGTACCGTGCGAGCTCGGTGGTGGCGTGCCAGAGCGCCGCCTTCTGCGACAGGACCTGCGCTTCCGCCTGCTTCAGCTGCGCCTTGTACTGGTCCTGCTGAATGGTGAAGAGCAAGTCGTTCTTCTTCACCCTCGCGCCGTCCGTGAAATGCACCCGTTCGAGGTACCCCTCGACGCGTGCGACGACCGTGACCGAGTTGACGGCGGCAGTGTTGCCGGTGAAATCGAGGTAGTCTGTGACGCTCCTGGTGACGGGCCTCGCGACCGTCACGGCGGGCGGCGACGGCGCCGTCTCGGTGGCCGACTTGCATCCCGTCGCCATGCCGATCGCGATGGTCGCGACCGGCGTCGCGATCGCGCGGTGCCAGCGCATCCTCATCCACCTCACCATTCCGGCCACCTCACCATTCCGGCGGCCGCACCAGCGGTCCCTGATCTCCCGGGCCGGGAAGGCCCGGCGCCTGCGGCCGCAGCAGGTCGGGCGACAGCCAGGTGCCCCAGTTCGTTCGGCGCGCCATCTCCGCGCGCCTCGCCTCGGGCACGAAGTCGTTGCCCTCGCGGATCTGCCATCCGCCTCCCAGCGCTCGATAGGCGGCGATCAGACCCAGCGGGATGTTGCCATGAGCGATGGCGAGGTTGTTCTGCGCCTCGTAGAGGTTCTGCTCGGCATTCAGCACGACCGTGAAGTCGGCGGTCCCCTCCATGTATTCCAGGATCGATATCTTGAGCGCGCCGAGGGCGGCCTTCACGCTCTTCTTCAGGAACTCCACCTGGTCACGGGATTGGACGAACTTCGCGATGCCGTCCTCCACTTCCTGCTGCGCCTTGAGCACGGTGTTCTGGTATTCGACGAGCAGCGCCTGAAACTTCGCATCCTGCACGCGGACGTTGTTGGAGAGCTGTCCGTAGTTGAGGATGTTCCACTGCACGGCCGGTCCGACGGAGTAGCTCAGGGTCTTCGCCGTGAAGACGTCGGTCAAACTGCCCCTGCCGATGTCGGTCGCCAGCGTGCCGACGTTGCCGAGGAGGCTGAAGGTGGGGAGCAGATCGCCCTTCGCGAAGCCGATCTGGGCGCATTGCGCCGCCGCATCGAGCTCGGCCTTCCGCACATCCGGGCGGCGGCGAAGCAGGTCGGCGGGGATCCCGACCGCCGCCTGCTCCGGCGCAACGGGGATGCCCGACGACCCGTGCAGCAGGGAATCGAGCGAGCCGGGAGGCATGCCGAGGAGCACGCGGAGCGCGTCCTCGGCCGTCGACAGCGCCAGGTTGAGCTGCGGGATGGTGGCCTGCGTGGCGCCAAGAACGTTCTCGGCCTGATAGACGTCGCGCTTCGTCACCACACCGCCCGCGAAGCGCGCGCGGGCAATCTGGAGCGCTTTCTCCTGGCGCTCGACGTTCTCGTTGGCGATCTCGAGCTGCGCCTGGATCACGCGGATCTGCACGTAGGTGCTCGCGACGTCGCCGGTGAGCGTCACCAGAGCGTTGTCGTACGCGGCGACGGAAGCCAGGTAGGCCTGATCGGCCGACTGGATGCCGCGCCGGAGCTTGCCCCAGAGGTCGAGCTCCCACGCGGCCTGCGCGCCGAAGACGTCCTGCCAGTACGTCGGGTTGCTGATGACGTACGGGACCGAGAGCGGAATTCGATTCCGCGTCACCTCCGCGCTCACCTGCTGCTGCTGCGGATAGAGCTCGCCGAGAGCGACGCCGAGCTCCGCGCGCGCCTGGACCACCCGGACTCCCGCCGCTTGCAGCGTGAGGTTCTGCTCGTACGCGGTCTGGATCAACCGTGTCAGGTCGGAATCGTCGAACACCGACCACCAGTCCTGGTACTCCTGATGGGTGGAGTCGATCGCGCGGTAGTCGGACTCGAGCCATTCGTCTGCGATCGGCGCCTGCGGCGATTTGAAGTCGGGGCCGATCATGCACCCCGTCGCCAGCGCGAGCGCGCCGACGACGAAGAACGATCTACGCAATCGCCAACGCGCGGCCCCGGCGAATCGAGGAACGTCGTCTCGGTCTCTGCGGCTCAGAGGCGTCCCCTGACGCGACCCATTCGCATGCCCGCGGGCTCTCGCCACATCATAGACGGCAGTCAGCCGTCAACTAAGCCTCCAGCCATTGGCCACACCACCAAGGCGATCGGGGAGCCCGTGACGCCGGCGGCGTATCCTCCCGCCCTGATCAACCGCCGCTCCGTGGTAGCCGGGCGGAAGGAGCCGCCATCCATGCTGAGGGTCGTGGGAAGCGAGTCGGCGCAGGACGGGGGGCGGGCGATCCCTTCTCGACGAGCTTGCTCGGGAGGGTGCCCGCCGCATGCTCCTCGCGGCCTTGGAGGCTGAGGTCGCGGCGTACCTGGAAGCCCATGTCGCCGACCGCGACGCCACCGGCCACGCCCTGGTCGTCCGCAACGGCAAGAGCCGCACTCGGAAGGTCACGCTCGGCGCGGGGACAATCCGCGACGGGCAGATGGCTGGTAAGGGCGAAGGGCGATTACCCCTTTTGAAGCACTTTTGAATCGCTTACCTACGCCCAGTGAACAGCAAGCGGTTGCTGCCGAACACGACCGCGAGCGCGAGGGCGCCGCAGATGGCGTAGAGACCGTAGGCTGGCGGGACGCCAGCTACGACGGCGTAGGCCATCCCCTTGGGCAGCATGGCCGGGGCCAGGTTGGCTCCGGTGGCGGCCCGCAGCTGTACCGGAACGGCCGGCCCCGGCGCAGTCCCCAGGGCCGGCCCGCTTACGACCGATCACTCGAGCAGATCACGCGTCCCGAGCAGGAACACGCGGCTCGGAGAGCCGTAGAGCGTCGTGCTGGTCGTGGTCGTGGTGGTGGTGACCGTCGTCGACGTGGTCGTCGGCACGGTCGTGGTGGTGATGGTCGTGGACGTCGTCGTGGTGGTGGTCGTCGTTGGCACGGTCGTGGTGGTGGTCGTCCCGGGGTTCTTCTGCGACGGGACACACAGCAGATCCCGCCCCCGCACCTCGAACCGCTGCTGGCCGAATTGGTTGTTCAGAACGTGTCCCGATCCTGGAACTTCTGCCGGCTCTTGATGTCATAGCACAGCAGGTGGTCGGGATGGTTCTCGGCGCCGGGATTCTCCCCGTTCTTATCGGCCGGCGCGCACAGCTCTCGCGGCCGCCGGACGTCGACCTCGACAGTCTCGAACTGCGTCTCCACCGTGACGGTCGAGCCGTGCGAGCCGTTCTCGTCGTCCTCGCCCCGTCCTCGTAGTCCTCGGTGGTCCTCGCCGTTCTCGTCGTCGTCGTCCCTATTGTGGCGAGACGGCTCGACCTTGTAGCAGGCGAAGTGGTCGACGAAGGCGCCCAGGGGCGACGTCCATCGCCACTCCTCCCGTTCTGCCGGCGTGACGTCCCTGGGGGTGTCACCGCTCGATCCCGACTCGATCGGCGACGGCGGGGCACTACAACGCCGGCCGCTACGAGTTCAAGCCTCCTGCGCCGAGCTCAAGTCTCTTCTTTGCATGCCGAGCACGGGTCGCCCGAAAATGGGATTCGCCCGGGTGTCGTGACCGCGCGTCGGCGCTCTGATACCTCGGGGGCTGATGCTCGGATGGGCCTTGTCGGCGGTGATCATCGTCTCCCTCGTCGCGATCGGTTTCGGGGCACTCTCGGTGCCACGCCGTTGGGCGGCGCTGTACGGGATCGTGCTGGACGATCCGCGTGCGCTCGCGTTCGTTCGCGCGATGGGCGTGCGGGACCTCGTGATCGGCGGGCTCATCGCCGTGATCGCCTTCCAGCGTCGGCGCGAGGCGCTCGGCTGGGGCCTCTGCCTCGCGGCGGTGGTCGCGCTGGCGGACTACGTCGTCGTTACGGCCGATCGCCGCGCGGCGACTCCCGGATCGCCGGCGCATGCGATGGACACGCGCGTGCTCCACGCGACCGGCGCCGTCGGCCTCGTGCTGGCGGGGGGCTTGCTCCTCGCGGGCTACTGACTCCGCCCGGCGATTGGGCCGCTGTCGGCCAGATGGTCGATCCCACCACGTTCAGCGCGTGCTTCCCAAGCCGTACAGCTCCGCGACGTTGTCGTGGAGGATGCGCTGACGTTC
>JBKOVG010000075.1:0-43657 GCA_046723845.1 Candidatus Methylomirabilota bacterium
CCTCATGTCCGTGTACAACGGGGGTACGCAGATCTCGGAGAACGTGGGTGCCCGTCTCTACGACACCTACGGCTACACCACCCTCGTCGTCATCTCGACCGTCACCACGGCGGCCGTGTGGTTGCTCGTGCCGTTCGTCCGGATCGACCGCATCGAGGCGCGGGCGCGCCACGCTGAGATGCCGCCGACCTGATGCGGCTGCTGCGGCTCGGCCTCCTCCTCGCGGGGGCGGCTCTCTTCGTCTGGCTCGTGGTCAGCATCGGCCCGGGCGCCGTGGTGCAGGCCTTCACGGATCTCTCGTGGCGCCTCCTCGTCATCCTCGTCTTCCCCTTCGGCATGACCACGCTTCTCGACACCCTGGGCTGGCGCTACGCGTTCCGGCGCGACGCCGTGCCCTTCCCCCACCTCCTCGCCGCGCGGCTCGCCGGGGAAGCATTCAACCTCACCACCCCCACCGCCTCGGTGGGGGGCGAGGCGGTGAAGGCGTGGCTGGTGAGGCCGTGGACACCGCTCACGGAGAGCCTGCCCTCGGTCGTCATCGCCAAGACCACCATCGTGATCGGCCAGGCGCTCTTCCTGGTGATCGGCCTTGCCGTGGCGGGGATGGCCCTGCCCTCCGACTCGCTCGTCATCCGCGGCATGTGGTGGCTGCTCGTGGTGCAGCTCGTCGCGGTGAGCGGCTTCGTCGTGGTGCAGGCGGCGGGGACCTTGCAGGGCAGCACGCGGTGGCTGCAGAAGATCGGGTGGCTGTCCGACCGCCCCCTCGACGCGCTGACGCAGATCAACGACGAGCTCGCCCACTTCTACCGGCGCGAGCCTCGCCGTCTCACGCTGTCGATCCTCTACCACTTCCTGGCGTGGCTGATCGGGGTGCTGGAGCCGTGGCTGATCCTGCGCTGGATCGGGCTGCCCGTCTCCCTCGCCGAGGCCACGGCCATCGAGGCCTTCAGCACGGGCATCCGCTTCGCGGCGTTCCTCGTCCCGGGCTACCTGGGTGCGCTCGAGGCAGGCCACATGGCCATCTTCGCCGCCCTGGGTCTGGGCGCGCCGGCTGGCCTGTCCTTCACGCTAATTCGTCGGGTGCGCGAGCTGGCCTGGACGGGCCTGGGCTTCCTCCTCCTGATCCCGCTCCGAGCCCAGGCGCCCACGTCACGGGAGACCTCCGGCTGATCCCGTGGGAAGAGCTAGCCCGGACTGTTCTCGAGTGCTGCACGTGCGACCGGGGCGGGTGGCGGTCGGGGCGGGGGGAGCGCTCCGGCGGAGTGGGACCCCCGAAGCCTGTGCGCCGCCCGCAGGGCGGCGATTCAGGCGAGTGGGTGACGCAGCTGGAGCGCTCCCCCGCCCCGCCGACGGGCCCCGGCCCGCCTCGCGCTCCGCGTGCTCGTGAATAGTCCAGGCTACGCCTTCGACGACGGGGCGAGATGCTCGGCGACCACGCGGAGGGCGATCTCCACCGCGCGCACGCCGAGGCCGGGATCCATGCTCGGCTGGTCGAGTCCCGAGGCGGCGACCATGGCGGGAGAGAGCGGCACGTGCATGAAGCCGGCAATGGTACGGCGGCCTCCCGTGGCGATGGTGTGCAGCGTGGCATAGAGCGTCTGGTTGCACAGATAGGTGCCGGCGGTGTTCGAGAGATAGCCGGGGACGCCCTCGCGGGCGAGCGCGTCGAGGATGGCGGCGAGGGGCAGCGTGGAGAAATAGGCGGCGGGGCCGTCGGCCGCGCACGGCTCGCCGCTGGCCCGATAGCCCGCGTTGTCGGCGAGCTCGTAGTCCATCACATTCACCGCCACGCGCTCGAGGGCGAGGCGCGCGCGCCCCGCGGCGAGGCCCACGTGGAGCACGGCCTGCGGCGCGTGCTCGTCGAGCAGCCGCGCGGCCGCGCGGGCCGCGTCCACGTGATGCACGGGCAGGATGGTCGCGCGTACGCTCTGCCCCGCGATGACCCGCCCGTCCACCGTCTTGGCGATCTCCTCCGAGGGATTGGAGGGATGCCCGCCGAAGGGCTCGAATCCCGTGACGACGATCATGATTCCTCCTCGCGCTCCACCACCTGCCGCGCCGTCTCGTAGCTCTTCTTGAGCCACGACAGCGTGCGGCCCGCACCGCGCAGGCCCTCGACATGGCAGACGACCCAACCCTGCCCGCCCATCCGCGGATGCGGGGTGAAGACGCCGGAGTCGATGGCCCGCCGCTGATCCTCTCGCCCGAGGCGCACCCACAGATCGGTGTCCTTGGCCCGGAGGGGAAAGCAGGCGAAGAGCCGCGGCCCCACGAAGTACCCCCAGCGTCCGAACATGGGCGTGATCTTCACCTGCGGCCACGCGCCGAGGATCTCGTTGAGGGCACCCGCCGTGCCCGTGCCCCCGCGCGCGAGGCTCCGGCGCGTGCGGCGCCCGCCCCCCAACCCGCGAACCCGGCGCGGGTGCGCTATGGCCAGACCTGCGTGTAGGCGAAACGCGCGCGCTCGGAGACCTTGCCGAACCATCGGTCGTAGTCGCGGCGCAGCGCCTTCATGTGGCCCGACGTCATCAGCGCCCGGAACGTCTTCTCGTCCTTGACCTCGTAGACCGCCATGTAGCGGTACTTGTCCTCGCCCATGATGGCCTTGTAGCGGCGCGCGCTCACCGCTCCCGGATACCGCAGGAACTGAGGGCAGTGCTTGTCGTTGTACCAGCGATTGAAGGCGGCTTCCTTCTTCCGCGGAATGGTTGCCTTGACGATGAAGAGCACCGTGGCCATGAAGCCTCCCTGAGGATTGCCTCACCTATCGCTTCCCGCCGGCCAGCCGCCTCGCCTCGGGCAGACGGCGGAGCCAGAGCATGCAGCCGAGTCCGAGCACTCCGCCCGCGCCCAGCACCGAGAAGGCCCAGCCCCAGCCTGCCGTCCCCGCGCTTCGGCCGCCGTAGAGATCGAGGACGCGGCCGAAGACGAGTGGCGCCACCGCGCCCGCGCCGAAGCCGAGAAGGGAGCGCACGGCCAGCGCCGAGCCCAGGCGCTCCGGCTTCACCGTCTCCGTGATACCGGTGGAGTATACCGACGAATCGCCGAGCGCGGAGAAGCCGTAGAGGCTTCCCACGATCACGATGAGCAGGAGCGGCGCCGCGAGCATCCAGCCGAAGGCGAAGGAGCACGCGCTGCTCACCAGCATCATGCCCGCGATCACCGCGGTGCGTCCCCAGCGGTCGGACAGCACGCCGCCCGTGGCGGAGGCGAAGATGCCCATCACGTGGAAGATCGCCGAGAGCAAGGCGCCGAGGCCCGCCGCGCGCTCGAGGGTGGCGCCGTGAACGGCGAGCGCGGCCGCCACGAAGGCAGGGGTCCACGCCCACATGCCGAGCAGCTCCCAGGAGTGGAACACGTAGCCCCAGATCATGAGCTGGGCCGGCCGGTTGCCGGAGAGATCCGCGTCGAACATCCGCCGCGGTGGGCTGGGCGCCCTCGGGCGCCGCGAGCGCGCGCCGCGGAAGAGCACGAGTGAGAGGGCGAAGCAGAGGACCGGCCCCAGGGCGAGCACGAAGAGCGCGGCCCGCCATCCTAGGCGCGCCACCACCGCGCCGCCCACGACCAGCGCGAGCACGTAGCCGAGGGACGACGCGGCGAGAAACCAGCCCATCGCCCGGCCGCGCCGCACCGGCTCGAAGCGCTCGGCGAGCAGCATGATGCCCGGGGTGTAGATGCCGGCCACCGCCACCGCCACCGCCCCGAACAGGAGCAGCGCGGAGAGATGACCCTGGGCGAGCACCGGGATGAGGAGGGAGACGCCAGCGGTGAGGCCGGCCGAGACGAGGAAGACGAGACGCGGGTCGACGTGGTCGGCGAGGGCGGAAACGACGACCAGCGCCAGCGCGGTGCCGAGCTGATAGGCGGAGGAGATGGAGCCCGCCGCCGTCGAGGAGAGCCCCCACTCCTGCTGCACCACGGCGAGGACGGCGGGATACGCCATGGCCATGGTGGAGCCGGCGGCGCGGGCCGCACAGAGGCCGACGAGCCAGGTCGCGTCGCCCCACCGCGTGTCGCTCAGGTCTCGCCTCCCCGCGCGATGGGCGCTTGCGTCAGTGATGCCGGCGGCTACGGGAAGTGGTAGCGGGAGATGTGGAGGTGAACGTTGTTGCCGGCCTCGGGCTTGAGGGTGATCTCGCTCGCCCCCGAGAACATCACCGCGTCGATCTTCTTGAGCCGCTCCACGAGGCCGCCCATCTCCGGCGCGACCATGGACAGCGCGGCCATGCCGAGGGCGCCGCCTACCTCGCTGGCCGGCACCATGAGGAGCGTGCCGCCGCCCGACCAGCCCAGCATGCTGCGCGGACCGTCGTTCACCGCGACCTCGGGCAGACCGAAGATCTGGTGATAGGTTTTCGCCGTGTCCTGCGGCTCCCGGCAACCGATGACCAGGCGCTTGAAGCGCACGGGCGATTCCGCGTGCGCCTCTCCCTTCGGCGGCGTGGCCAGCTCCACGAGCACGCCGTGGCACGCGCTCGGATTCAGGAAGGCGATGCGCCCCGCTAGGCCCTGGCGCGGCGTCTCGTCGAGGAGCGGCACACCCTGCGCCTTGAGCGCGCCCAGATCGGTGTCGATGCTCGGCGTCTCCAGGCAGAGGTGATGCAGCCCCTCGCCGCGCTTGGCGAGGAAGCGCGCGACCCCGGTGTCCTCCCGCGTCGGCTCGAGGAGCTCGATCTCGCTGTCGCCCGCGGCGAGGAGGGCCGCGCGCACGCCTTGATCGGCAATCTCTGCCTCGCGGACCAAGGGCAGCCCCAGCGCATCGCGCCAGAAAGCGAACGCTCGCGCGAGGCTTCGAACCACGATGCCGACGTGGTGGATGTTCTTGACCATGTATCGCGCCAGCCGCGGCTCAGCAACCAGACGGCGCTGACTCGTGGTGACGTACCAACCTAGCCGAGCCCCGGGGCAATTTCAAGGGCTTTCGCCCTCGGCGGCGCGCTCAGGCCGAGGCGAAGAGCTTGCGCAACGACGACCAGCGCACGGGCGCGACCTTGGCGAGGCCTGCCGCTTCCGCCACGTGCGCGTCGGCCTTCAGGCCGACCAGCGCGGTGCCCACGCCGGGCGTGGACCGCACGAACTGGAGCGCCCGCTGCGCGTCGGTGGTGAGGCCCGGCATCACCTCCGAGAGCACGGGAGGCAGGTTGCGCACGAGCTGCCCCTGATAGATGGACGCCGAGGTCATGACGTACACGTCGAGCTTGCGGGCAGCCTCGAGGAGCGGGACGGGCTCGCGACCGCCTGGCTGCGTCGGCTCCGTGAAGGCTTCCGTCATGGCGAGATTGTAGGGCAGCTGGATCACGCGGAAGTGATGCTCGCGTCCCCCGATCTCCTCGGCGAGGGCGAAGAGATCGGGCAGCGACAGGGCATCGCGGGCCGAGGGAGGCTGGCGGAACCCGCTCCAGGTCGCGGTGCCGTACACGCCGATGCGGCGGTCGCGCGCCGCCCGCTCCAGGAGCTCGAAGGCCGCGCGGAGCCGGCGAAGGAAAGGCGGGCGCGGGATCTCGCCGAGCTGTGTCTCGGGATTGTGGAGATAGTAGACGTCGATGGTCTCCACGTCGAGGTTGGTCCGGCTGCGCTCGATCTGATCCTCGAGATAGCGCGGGGTCATGCAGTGGCTGCCTCCCACCACGTCGCCCGCCCCGATCAGGCCGGGCGGCGGCGGGCCGTCGAAGGGCAGGAAGCCGCCCTTGGTCGCGACCACCACCGCCTCCCGCGCCACGCGTCCCGCCCTGACCGCGCGCGCGAGGGCCCGCCCCACCGCGCGCTCGCTTCGCTGGCGGCGGTAGTTGATGGCGGAGTCGATGACGTTGATACCGGCGAGGAGCGCACGCTCCACCGCGGCCTCGTAGAGGACGTCGGTGGCGTCGTCGTCGCTTCCCAGGTAGGTGCCGAGGCCCACGGAGGAGAGGGCGAGGCCCCGCCACTCACGGAAGTGGCCGTTCTTGGCGAGGGCGCCGAGGCCGTCGCGGTACGCCGTGGTGCCCGCTGCCGTCGCCGTACCCTTGAGCATGGCCGGCACGGGGGCTACTTGGGCTCGAGCACGGAGAAGCGGAGGATGCCTTCCGTGATGTGGCCGTCGACGGCGAGGACCTTGTAGCGGACGATGTAGGCGCCGGGACCGAGGTGCGCGAGGGGAAGCACGAGACGGTCCGGCTTCTCGCCGTCATCGGCGGCGATGGGCAGAGGAACCGGCTGCCCCTTCTCCGTGGCGAGGGTGACGTGGCTCAGGCGCTTCTCGAGCTTGCTGTTGAAGCGGAGATACACCTCGCGGGGCGCTTCCGTGAGCTGGGCGCCCTGCGACGGGCGAGACTCGAGCACGAGGGCATGCGCGAGGGCGAGACCGGGAGCGGAGACGAGGACGACGGCGGCCAGCGCCGCGAGGGCGCGGAGCATCCGCGGCATGCAGCTAGCGCCAGTCGTCGAGCACCAGGTCGTCCGGATGCTCGTAGTCGTCCTGCTTGCCCCGCTTCATGCGCACCATGGTGAAGTCGGGATGGTAGCCGCGCTCGAGCAATGTCTGGTAGGCCGTCCAGTAGTAGGTGTAGATGGGAGCGACCACGCGCTGGAGCTGGGCGGCGTGCGCCATGTCCTCCACGGCGGCGAGGAGCGCGTGCAGGTGTTCGGTCTTGCGCTGCCCGCTGTCCACGGCGAGGAACTTCACGTAGGCGCTCCCGTGCGGCGCCTCGCTCACCCCCGGCATGTGGACGACGGCGAAGCCGATGACGTCGCGTCCCTTCTCGAGGAGGAGGGTGTCGCCGAGGGCGAGCCCGTCCACGATCTCGACTTCCTTGCTCAGGTCCATGCCGCGCCAGATGCCGTTGGTGATGCGGCGCACCCGCTGCATCACCGCCTTTTTCTTCGCCTCCTCCAGCGAGGAGTAGCGCCGCACGGCGAGGCCGGGCTTAGGCGGCCGCGTCGCCTGCACGATCTCGCGGCGGTCGAGCGGCTTGCCCGCGAGGATGACCAGGCCCTTGGGGCGATAGCCGAACTTCTGATAGAGGGTGATGTGCTTCGGGCTGTTCGGATAGGTCGCCACGCCCTCGAGGGTCGCCTTGTTCTCCTCGAAGAAGCCCTGGCAGGCGGTGAGGAGCTGCTGGCCGATGTCCTGGTTCTGGTAATTGGTCAGCACGGCTACCGGACCCACCAGTCCCACCGTGCCCCAGAGCACCGCGAGAGCCGCCCCCACGATCTTGCCGTCACCCTCCTCGGCGACGAAGCAGCCCCACGGCTCCATGAGCCAGCGGTGATGGACGTACTGCGAGCCGCCGAAGACCTGGCGCGGCCGCGTCCCCATCTGGCGCTCGAAGAAGTCGCCGAAGGCCTGCTCGATGACGTCGCGCACCTTGGCGAGGTCGCCCTTGCGCACGCGGCGGATCTTGATGAGCGGGGTGCGTCCCTGACTGTCCAGGCCCGGCCGGTCCACCGTCGCCCTCATGACTGGGTCGGGAGCCCCGCCAGCTCCTCCAGCAGCGTGATGACACCCGAGTGATCGAGGCCCCCCCGGCCCTTGACCCGCAGCGCGCTGAAGAGCTCCTGCACGATCGCCGTACAGGGCAGCGGCACGCCGAGAGCGCGCCCCGACTCCATGATCAGTCCCAGGTCCTTGAAGTGCAGGTCGATCTTGAAGCCCGGGTTGTACGTCCCCGCCACGTAGTTGGGCGTCTTCTGCTCGAGGCACTTCGAGCCCGCCAGCCCGCCCCCGAGGGCCTTCAAGGTGAGCGCGCGATCGAGCCCGGCCTTCTTGGCCAGGGTGAGCGCCTCGCCGAGGGCGGTCAGGTTCACTGCCACGATGATCTGGTTGGCGAGCTTGGTGAAACCACCCGCTCCGAGCGGTCCCAGGTGCGTGATGGTCTTGCCGAGGGCCTGGAAGATCGGGAGCGCCGCGTCGAAGTCGGCCTTCTCGCCGCCCACCATGATGCTCAGCGCCGCGTCGATGGCGCCCTTCTCGCCACCCGACACCGGGGCATCCAGCATGCGTACGCCCTTCTGCCCGAGGGCCTTGCCCACCTTCTGGGAGACGAGCGGCGAGATGGTCGACATGTCGAGGAGGAGCAGCCCCTTGCGCGCTCCCTCGATGATACCGTCCTTGCCGAGGGCGACCTTCTCCACCTCCGGCGAGTTGGGCAGCATCGTGATGAGCACGTCGACCTGGGCCGCCACGTCCTTGGGCGAGGCGCCGCGCTTGGCGCCTGCCCCGACGACCTCGTCGACCGGTCCCTGGCTCCGGCTGTGGACCACGACGGGGAGGCCGGCCTTGATCAGGTTCTTGGCCATGGGCTTGCCCATGATTCCGAGCCCAATCATTCCAACGGTTTGCGCCATGGTCATCCTCACGAGGGCGATGGAATGGAGGGACGACGTCAAGCCCGCAACGCGTGAAGTAACACAGGCTCGCGCGACGAGTCAAGCTCGAAAGTCACGAAAACCCGCGAATTTCGCGTTCTCGACCCATACAAGACACGGCCGTGCGGCCCCGACGCCCCCTTCGCTCGCATAGTATACTGTCGCCCGAACGCCGGCCCGAACGGTCTCGGCCAAGAAGCGCCTCGGATTGACGTCCTAGACTGCGACGGCTCACCCTGGAGGCTCCGCGTGCGACGATTCGAAGTTGCCCTGCCCGAAGGTCTGGACGAGTGCCTGCGTCTCCTGGCCGATCGCGGTCCTGAATCGAAGCTCCTCGCGGGCGGCACCGATCTCCTCCCGCAGATGAAGAATGGCGTCACCACCCCCAAGCGCGTCATCGACCTCACTGGCGTCGCGCAGGTGCACGTGCTGGAGAGCGATGCGAAGACCGGGCTACGCATCGGCTCGGCGGTGGCGGCACGGCAGGTCGAGCTCGACGCGCGCGTGCGCGACGGCTACGCGGCCATCGCGGACGGCGCCGCGCTCATCGGCTCCGTGCAGGTGCGCAACCTCGCCTCGGTGGGGGGCAACCTCTGCAATGCGGCGCCCTCCGCCGACATGGCCCCGCCGCTGCTCGCCCTCGAGGCCCAGGCGGTGATCGCGGGCCCGAAGGGCGAGCGCCGAGTGCCCCTCTCGGACTTCTTCATCGGCGTCCGCAAGACCGTGCTCGCTCCCGACGAGCTCCTGGTCGAGATCATCACGCCGCCGCCCGGCCCGCGCAGCGGAGGGAGCTACATCCGTCACACGCCGCGGCGGGAGCTCGACATCGCGGTGGTGGGAGTGGCCTCGCAGGTGACGCTGTCCAGCGGCGTGTGCGCCAAGGCCCGTATCGCGCTGGCCGCGGTGGCCACCACGCCGATCCGCGCCACCGCCGCCGAGGCCGCCCTCGAGGGCAAGGCCCTCACCCCCGAGCTCATCGACCGGGCCGCCGATCTCGCCGTGCAGAGCGCCAAGCCCATCAGCGATCAGCGCGGCTCGGCGGATTTCCGGCGGCACCTCGTTCGCGTTCTCACCCGTCGCACGCTCACCACGGCGCTCGCCCGCGCGGGCGCCTGATCCCTTCGGAGGAACCGCCACGTGGCGAAACAGATCCTCAGCTCCACGATCAACGGCGAGGCCGTCGAGGTGCTCGTGCAGCCCTACGAGACGCTGCTCGACGCGCTTCGCGAGACCCTCGGCCTCACCGGGCCCAAGGAAGGCTGCGGCACCGGGGACTGCGGCGCCTGTACCGTGCACCTCGACGGCAAGCCGGTGGCGAGCTGCCTCATGCTCGCCGTGCAGGCGCGCGGGCGATCCGTCACCACCATCGAGGGGCTGAGCGACAACGGCGTCCTCCATCCGCTCCAGGACGCCTTCGTCCGCCACGGCGTGCCCCAGTGCGGCTTCTGCATTCCCGGCGTCCTCATGGCCGCCGCCGCTCTCCTTGCCGAGCATCCGAAGCCGAGCGAGGAGGAGATCCGCTACGGCATCGCGGGCAATCTCTGTCGATGCACGGGCTACACGAAGATGATCACCGCCATCAGCGAGGCCGCCCAGGCGGCCGCCCCCAGGAGCGCCTGACATGTCGACCATGAAGACCACGCGCGACGTCAAGGGAGTGGGGCTGTCGATTCCGCGTCCGGACGGGCCCGAAAAGGTCACGGGGCGGGTGCAGTACGTGGCGGACATCAAGCCGCGCGGCATGCTCCACGCCAAGCTGCTGCGGAGCCCGCACGCCCACGCCCGCATCGTCCGCATCGACACGAGCCGCGCCAAGGCGCTGCCCGGGGTGCGCGCGGTCATCACCGCCGCGGACATCCCGCAGCTCAAGAAGAAGGCGCCCACCCGCGCGCACGCCGTGCTCGCCATCGACCGCGTGGTGTTCGTGGGCCAGCCGGTGGTCGCCGTGGCCGCCGACGAGCTCGCCATCGCCGAGGAAGCCCTCGACCTGATCACGGTGGAGTACCAGGTCCTGCCCGCGTCGGTGGATCCCCTCGTCTCCATGCAGCCGGGTGCGCCGCCCGTGGCCGAGGCGGGGACGGAAGCGGACACCAGCGAGGCCCTCGCCCATTCCGCCGTCGCCCTCGCGAAGTCCGACACGGGGCCGACCAAGGCCGTCAACGTCTCCCAGCAGGCGCGCGTGCAGCGCGGGGACGTGGCCAAGGGCTTCGCAGAGTCCGACCTAGTGATCGAGAACACCTACCGCGTGCCCATGGTGCACCAGGGCTACCTCGAGCCCCACGCCGTCCTCGCGGAGTGGGACACCAACGGGCTCCTCACCCTCTGGGCGAGCACGCAGGGATCGTTCAACACGCGCTCCGAGGTCGCCGACGTCCTGGAGATCCCCGAGAACACCATCAAGGTCATCCCCGTGGAGTGCGGGGGCGGCTTCGGCGGGAAGATCCGCGCGCTGTGCGAGCCCATCACCGCCGTGCTCGCCCGCGTCACCAAGCGTCCGGTCCGCTACGTGATGACCCGTCGCGAGGAGCTGGAGGCGGGCATGCCCGCGCCCCAGGTGATCATCCGGCTCAAGACCGGGGTGAAGAAGGACGGCACCCTCATGGCGCTGGAGGCGGACACCGTCCTCGACTCCGGCTCCTTCTCCGGCACCGTGCTCGCGGTGAGCGCGGTCTTCCTCGGCAGCATGTACAAGTGGCCCAACTTCGACATCCGCGGCTCCGAGGTGCTGACGCACAAGCCGAGCGTGGCCGCCTATCGCGCGCCGGGGGCGCCGCAGACCATCTTCGCCATCGAGTCGCAGATGGAGCAGATCGCGCGCGCGTTGCACCTCGACTCCGTGGCCTTCCGCCAGCGGCATCTCATCTCGGAAGGCGATCCCATGGTCAACAACCAGCCGTGGCAGAGCAACGGCGCCACCGAGGTGCTCAAGCGCATCGCCGAGCACCCGATGTGGAAGAGCCGGGCCGAGTGGGTCAAGGGCAACGGCGGCAAGGGGAGCAACGGGGCCAAGCGGCGCGGGGTGGGCATGGCCATCGGCGGCTGGCTCGGCGGTCTCCAGCCTACGGGGGCGACGGTGCGCCTCAATCCCGACGGCTCGGTGAGCGTGCTCACCGGCCAGGTAGACATCGCGGGCACCAACATCGCGCTGGCGCAGATCGCGGCCTCTGCCTACGGCATCGACGTGGACAAGGTCCGCATTACCACGGGGGACACGGACACCGCGCCCGTCACCGGGCTCAGCGCGGGCAGCAAGACCGTGTACACGGTGGGCGCCGCGGTGCTGGAAGCGGCGCAGGACGCCCGGCGCCAGACCCTCGAGATCGCTGCGGCGGAGATGGAAGCCTCCGTGCACGACCTCGAGATCGAGAACGGCAAGGTGGTGGTGCGCGGCGTGCCCGATCGCTCGATCACCCTCGCCCAGATCGGCAAGAAGGGCAACCTCTACATGTCCAAGGTCCAGCCCGTGCTTGGGGTGAGCCGCCCCGCCTTCACCAAGCAGGCGCCCGGCTTCGCTGCCCAGCTCGCGCGGGTGGAGGTGGACACGGAGACGGGCGAGGTGACGCTGCGGGACTTCGTGGTGGTGCAGGACGTGGGGCGCGCCATCAATCCCCTCGCCGTCGAGGGGCAGATGCAGGGCGGCTCCGTGCAGAGCCTGGGTATGGCGCTGACCGAGGGGCTGCAGTTCGATCCGGCCACCGGGCGCCTCATGAATCCGAGCCTCCTCGACTACCGCAAGCTCACCGCGGCGGACCTTCCGAACATCGAGACGATCATCGTCGAGGTCCCCTCGCCCGCCGGTCCCTTTGGCGCCCGGGGGGTGGGCGAGCCGCCCATCATCCCCGCTCCCGCGGCCATTGCCAATGCGGTCCAGGACGCCACCGGGGTGCGGATCACCGAGCTGCCGCTGTCGCCGGAGCGGATCGCGCTGGGAGTGCTCGCGCAGAAGTAGGACGGCTCAGCGCGGGGCGGGCTGGCGGAGCTGGCGCCGGACCCAGTCGCGGTCGAACTCCGTGATGCGCCAGGAGCGGTCCGGCTCCTGGCTCATGCGGAAGCGCGTGCGCCCGCGGCCGCCCTCGTCGTAGGACACCCAGGCATCCGGCGGCTCGCGCGCCACGTCGAGGACCCAGAAGGACGCGAGCAGTCCCGCGGGCAGGGCAAGCGGCCCGTGATCCGCGCCCCCCTCGCGTGCCATCCGCGCGATCTCCGCCTTCACCCGCTCGGCCACGAAGGGGCGGAGGGCCTGCGCCGCGGTAGCGCGCGCGCTCCCGAGGCCCAAGGAGCCCAGCACCCGCGCGGCGCGCGGCTCCTGGTCGAGATAGTTGCCCGCGATGACCTCGCTCGCCGCCTGGGCGATGCGATCGACGTCCACGAAGCGCTCGGCCGCGGCGGCGTCGTGGCGATGCAGCGCGGCGGCGAGCCGGTACAGCGAGTACTGCGGCGTGCCCATCACATAGTACCAGACGAGGAGAACGGCGAGAACCAGCGCGGCCGCGGGGAGCAGCCCGCGCACGAGACGAGCGGGCACTAGCCGCCCATGAATTGGCCGAGAAGCGTGATGCGCTCTCCGCCCTGGAGCGGCGTGTCCAGCTCGTGGGTGACACCGAGCACCGCGTCGTTGACCACGATTTCGAGGTGCTCCCCGAGCTGGGTGTGATCAGAGCTCCATAGGGCGGCATCGAGCTCCGGGTAGCGTGCCGAGAAGCGCCGCAGCACCTGGCGCAGTGTCTCGCCGGGCGTGAAGCTCTCCGTGAAGAACTTGCTCCCCGACCCGTCGCCGCCCACGTGGCGGGTCACCCAGGTGGTGACCTCCACGGTGACGGCGAGGGCGGGCGTGGCGCCTACTTTCGCCACAGGTCGCGGGCGAGCCAGTTCAGACCGAGCTTGTGCAAGGTCTCGCGCGTGGGCTTGCCCGTCTTGATGTCGTAGCCCACCGTCTCGTACCACACCTCGCGCATGCGCTCCCACTGATCCATGATGTTGTGATCCTTGGCGGGGCCGTCCACGGGCTGGGAGCCGTAGCGCGCGGACGGGTACTCGAGATCGGTGCCGATGCCGCAGCGCAGGTTGAAGGCGCGCAGGATGGCCGCGGTGCGGCGACCCAGGCGGAGGGCGTCGGCCAGTGTGTAGGTCCAGCCCGTGGCCGCGGAAAGGGCGCGCGCGAGGAACTCGATCCGCGTGCGGAAGGTGAAGATGCAGCCACCGAGGGAGTCCTCGAAGTGCTTGCGTCCGAGGATGCCCCCTACCATGCGCGCGACCTCCTCGCCGTTGTAGGGGTTGATGCGCCCGGGGAGCCCGATCTCGGTCTGGTGCGTGGCGTTGGCGCTTTCCATGGTGCCGTTGGACGAGGTGCAGGTGTCGAGCATCTCCTCCCAGCGGCCGCGGTGATCGTGGCCGCGCGGCGAGGCGCCCTTCATGGTGTAGATGGCGCACCGGGCCGCCTCGCCCCCGATCTTCTCGGAGGCGCTCTTCACCCCCTCGGCGAGGAGGTCGCCGAAACCCTGCCGGTGGCTGATCATCTGGATGAGCTTGTAGGCGCCGTCCACGTCGCCCCAGTTGAGCCGGAAGCCGACCTGCTTCTCGGTGAGATAGCCCTTCTCCATGCACTCCATCACCCAGCCGCACACCCAGCCGAACTCATTCACGTCGAGGCAGGCGCGGTCGAGGCGCGTGTTGAGCCAAGTGATGGCTTCCTTGTCGGTGAGGCCGATCTGCCAGCCCGCCCCCGACCACCCCTCGTACTCCGGCTCGTCTACGAGCTCGCCCGCCTTGGGTCCCTTGCCGATGACCTGGATGTGGCAGTGGTGCATGCCGCAGGCGTTGCACTGGTGCCCGCGGTGATCGAAGCCCGCGCGCAGCTTGGCGGGCTCCCACGTGGCCATGTCCACCGTGGTCAGGTTCGTCGTGTAGTTCTTGATGGGCAGCACGCCCAGCTTGTAGAGGTTGCTCACGCCGGGCAGCGTCCCGAACCGGTAGAGCGTCGAGGACGCCGGGTCCGTCTTCAGATCGTGGGCGATGTCGTCGGCGGCCTGCACCAGCCCGCGCGGATCGTGCGGCATGAGCGACTTCGTGCCGCGCACGATGCACACGGCCTTGAACTTCTTCTTCCCCATCACCGCCCCGCAGCCGTTCTTGGAGGCGACGTGGCCGTAGTCTCCCTGGATGGCCGCGAAGCGGACGAGGTTCTCGCCGGCGGGGCCGATGGAATACACGGAGAGCCGGTGCCCGGACAGTCCGTGCTCGGCTTCCAGCGCTTCCTGCGTCTCCCAGGTGTCCTTGCCCTTGAGGTGCGCGGCGGGTCGGATCTCCACCGTGTCGTCGTTGATGTAGAGGTATGACAGCGCCTTGGCCTGCCCCTGGATCACGATGGCGTCATAGCCCGAGAATTTGAGCGCGGCGCCGAAGAAGCCGTTGGCCTGCGTCGAGGTGGCGCCGTCGGTCTGGGCGCCCCGCGTGATCACGGTGAGCCCGCCCGTGCCCCAGACGGGCAGCCCGGCCAGCGGGCCAGTGGCGAGGATCAGGCGGTTGTCCGGGTGATCCCAGTGGACCTTGGGTCCCACTTCCTCGTAGAGGATCTTGGCGCCGAGGCCGATGCCGCCCACGTACTCGCGCATGTGCTCCGCCCACGGCTCGGTCCAGATCTTGCCCGTGGTCAGGTTCACGCGCAGGAGCTTGCCGGCGTAGCCGGGGGCGGGAGCGGGCGCCGCCGTCGTCTTCTTCCGGGGTCGGGTCGCGGTCGCGGTGGGGCTCATTGGACCATCACCTGATGGGGCAGCTGGGGTGAATAAGAAGCCCGCCCGAGATTCGTCACGGGGAGGAGCGCGCGCGCGGTGCGGCTCGCGATGTAGGCGGGCTTGATGTCGAACGGGTTGCGCTTCAAATGCGGCTTCCAGGCCGAGAGATCGATCCCGGAGTAGACGAGGCCCTTGAGCATGCCCACGTCATTGGTCGTCCACACGTCCTCCGCGGGGCCGCAGATCATGGCTCCGGTGAGGCGGCCGCCTTCGAAGAGGAGCTTCCGGTACTGCGACCGGTCGAGCCGCGTGACCGCGTACACCTCAGCCTTGGGATTCTCCCACTGGCCGAAGGAGGCCACGTCGAGGTGACACACCTCCACGATGTTCATGATGAGGCTGCCCCGGTAGGCGAGGTCGCGCCCCGCGAGGTTGGCCCCGACTACCCGCCCGTGCTCCTGTGCGGTGGGCTCGATGGCGTGCACCTCGAGGGCGCCGGTGAGGAGGTTAGGGCCGCGGGCCACGTCGCCCGCCGCGTAGACGTTCTTCACGTTCGAGCGCAAGTGATCGTCCACGAGGACGCCGCCCCCCGGCTCGCTCGAGACCTCGATGCCCGAGCCCTCGAGCCACTCGAGATTCGTGCGGATGCCCGTGGCCATGATCACCACGTCGGCGAAGAGGGGGTCGCCCTTCTTGAAGGAGAGCTTGCGCCGGCCCTTCCACTCCTCGATGCGGGTGAGGGTGGCGCCAACCCTGAGGGTGACGCCATGCTTCTCCAGCCAGCGGGCCACGATCTGCGCGCAGGCCTCGTCCACCATGCGCGGCAGGATGCGCGGAGCCACCTCCACGATGGTGAGGTAGGCGCCGCGCGCCAGGATGGCGTTCAAGATGGTGAAGGAGATGAAGCCCGCCCCCACCATGACCACGCGCGTGCCGGGCTGGACGGCGGCGATGACGCCGCGCGCCTCGTCGAGCGTCCAGAAGGAATGCACGCCGGGCAGCTCCGCGCCCTCCACGGGGGGCCGCACCGCGTGCGAGCCGGTGGCGATCACGCAGTTGTCGTACTCCACGGTGGCGCCGTCGTCGAGGGTGAGGGTGCGCGCCGCAGTATCGAGCGACTTGGCGCGGCGGCCCAGCATGGTCTTCACCTTCCACGCGGCGAGGGAGGCAGGGGTCGCCGTGTACACGTGGGACTCCGCGATGGAGGCGCCCAGATAGTACGGGAGCACCATGCGCGAATACGGGCGCTCCGCGGAGACGAGGGTGATCTCGGAAGCGCCGCCGTCCTCTTCCCGGATGGTCCGGATGGTGTTGAGGCCGGCCGTCCCGCCCCCGATGACGAGATGCCGCGGCGGCATCACGCCACCTCCCGCGCGAGGACCCGTGAAGTCCGCTCCGCCGCGAAGTCGCCGATCCAGTCCGCCGTCTCGCCCTCCACGAAGGTGATGGCCTCGGTGGGGCAGGCGTCCGCGCAGGCGGGATGGCCCTCGCACAGGTTGCACTTGTAGGCCTTGGTCGTGTCGGCGTCGTAGAACATCGTGCCGAACGGGCAGGCGATGGTGCAGAGCTTGCAGCCCACGCACTTGTCGTCCACCACGTCCTTGGCGCCGGCCGCGTTGATACGGATCGCCCCCACGGGGCAGGCCGTCATGCACCACCCCTCCGCGCACTGCGTGCACGTGTAGGGCGCGTACGATGTGTAGCCCTCGAAGGGAGAGACCCGGATCACGGACTTCGAGGGCTGGTAGACGCCGGTCTGCATGTAGGAGCAAGCGAGCTCGCACCGGAGACAGCCGGTGCACCTGTCGGGGTGCAGCGCAAGGACTCTCATGACGCCGGATTATAGCAAAGGCGCGGCGACGTGCCGCCTCCCGCCTACTCCTCCGTGTCGCCCACCGTGAACTCGACCATGCCCTCGGTGGCGCCGCTCGCCGGCTTCTTCGGCTCGCCGGCAATGAGGCGCTTGTCCTGGATTCCCTCCCGCTTGACCAGCCGCTCCTTGGAGGCGGCCATGCGCTGGTCCTCCATCTCCTTGACCTTGGCCTCGGGGACGGGCTCGCGGGAGCGGAGGAGCTGGAGCTGCTCCTCCACCGTCTTGGGCGGCTTCTCGTCGGGCAGCTTCTCCTGGAAGTAGGCGGCGAGGATCTTCGGCGGATCGGCGATGTCCTTCTCCTTGGCGAACTGCTGGAGCTTGGCCGCCACCTCGGTGGACTTGATCGCCTCCAGGTCCGCGGAGCCGACCACCGGATGCATGGTCAGGGTCACGTACGGCGTCTGCCGCATGAAGTCCGCCACCCGGAGGAGATGCTGCTCCATGCTCGGCGTGAGGACCATGCTCCCCGCGGGGAAGGTCACGGGATTGACCTTGGGCTCCCCGATCTTGTCGCCCTTGGAGAAGAGGCCGCCGATGAGGCGGAAGGGCGAGGCGAGCACGTTGACGAGCACGTGCTTGATCGACGACCAGATGGCCTCGGAGAGATCGAAGTTGGGATCCTTGAGGGAGCCCGAGATGGGCACGTTGAGGACGATGTTGCCGTCGGAGTCCTTGATGAGGGCGATGATCAGGCCCAGGGGAAGGCCGAGGCGCGATTTGACCTGATCGTCGACCCGCTTGGCCTTGGCCACCTGCAGCTTGCTCACCACGATCTGGTTGGTGGCGGTGAGCTGGTCGTTCTCCACCTTGACGGTGAACTTGTACTTGAGGTCACCTTCCCGGATGAGCCAGGCGATGGCCTTGTCCGAGTAGGGATTCACGGCGGGGAGGTCGAGGTCGCGGATCTCTCCCGCCAGATCGAGATAGAGCGGCGCCCCCACCTCACCGATGTCGCCGCGGATCTCGAGGCCGCCGTCGTCGCCGACCACGGAGGTGAACGCCAGCTTCGCCTTCTGGTCAGGGTGGTTGCTGAGGCCAGTCACGAGCAGGTCCATCTTCGAGAAGTCTTCGGAGAACGCGGGCTCGGTACCACGGTCGATGAAGCGGAGTGTGCCTTCCTCGAGATGGATCTCGCCGAGCTGGAGGTCCATGGTTTCGAGCAGCCCCTTGGGCTTGCTGGGCGCGGCGGCGGGCGCCGAAGAAGCCGCAGGAGCGGGAGATGATGCGGCGGGAGGCGGCGTGGAAGCCGGCGGCTCCTTGGGATTGGGCACGGTGGGCGCGGCGGGACCACCGAAGGCCTTGACGATGTCGAGCGTGCCGTCAGCGCTGCGCTCGATCTCGACGGCGGGGCGCTTGAATCCGGCCTTGGCCACGATGGCCTTGTTCGGCCAGTCGAAGTCGATGTCGACCAGGTCCATGCGCTCGATGGCGATCAGCGGGTGATCGGCGTCGGGCAGCCGGGCCTCGAACTGCTCGGCCCAGTTCGTGCCCTTGGAGGCGATGATGGTCTTGCCGTCCTTGAAGGCGAGGCGGTTCTTGCTGTCGCCGTTGAAGCGTCCGGTGAAGCGCGCCGGCACGGGCATGTACGGCTGGTACGGCTCGATGGCCGCGTCGCGAATCACGATGGCGAGCTGTGCGTCGAAGGGATCGAGCACCACCGGGCCCTGCACCTTGAGGGTGCCGTTGCCCGGCAACGCGGCGGAGAGGGTGACCGCGGCCGGCCCGCGCACCGGCCAGGTGAGATTGTCCACCCCCACGTCGAGCTTGGTCACGTTGAGCTGCGCGGTGGGATTCACCGTCTCGTCGACGAACGCGACCTTGGCGCCGCCGATCCTCGTCTGCTCGACGGCGACCTTCCAGGGCTTCACCCCGGGCTGAGGAGGGGCGGGCGTCGGCGCGGCGGCCGGACGGGGCGTCTCGGCCTTGGCGGGCGGAGTGGCCCCCCCTCCGCCGCCCTTGGCGACGGCGAGGATGTCCAGATCCCCTGTCTTGCCGCGGCGGATGCGCGCGTCGAGCCCGGTCACCTCCACGCGGCTCAGCGTCACCTCACGCCCCGCCAGATCGAAGCGCTTGAGCCCGACGCCGAGGCTCGCCAGCGCCACCAGCGTCTCCTTGGTTCCCGGGCGATCGAGGGCGATGCTGCTCACGGTCACGTCGCCGTTCGCCGCCACGGTCGACTCGCCTTGCGCCGTCGGGGTGTACTCCACGGCGAGCTCGGTCCCCAGCACGGCCGCGAAGCGCACGGCGGGCTGCACGCTCTCGTCGGTGAGCGCGAGCTTGGCCCCGTCGATCTTGATCTTCTCCACCCGCACCTTCCAGGGCTTCGGCGCCGCCTCCGCGGCCGGTGGCGTGGCGGGAGTCGTCGCGGGAGCCGGCTCCGTCTTGGGCGCACCGGCGTCCGCGGGAGCAGGCTCCGTCTTCGGCGCGGCCGCCTCGTCGGCGGGCTTGGAGAAGAGGGCGAGCAGGTCGATCTGGCCGCTCTTGTCACGGCGAACCCGCGCATCGAACCCGGTCAGCTCCACCAGGCTCAGCGCGACTTCACGGCCTTCGAGGTCGAATTGCTTGAGCCCTACCCCGAGGCGAGTGAGCCCGACCAGCGTGTCCGTGGTGCCGGGCGCGACCAGCGCGGCATTCTCCACCGTCGCCTCCCCGCTCGCCCGCGCGCTCTGCAGCCCCTGCTCCGTGCGCGTGTACGCGACCTTGAGGTCGATCCGGAGCGTCCCGGAGGCGAAGGCGGCGGAGAGGGTCGGCGGCAGGTAGGGCCGCACCCGGGTCAGGTTGAAGCCCGTGAGCTTCACCGTGCCCGCCACGCGCACGGGCGCCTGCTGGAAGCTGTCCCACCTGATCTCGAGGGCGGCGGCACCCAGGCGGAGCGAGCCCTTCAACTTGCCCGGCGGCGAGTTGGGACGGGTCGACACGCCGGAGGTCTCGAGGGCGAAATCCTGGATCGACCAGTCTGCGGCAGGGCTGACGGCGCGGTCCTCGACGACGACCCGACCACCCTCGATGGCGGCATGGTCGAGGGTAAAGCTCCACTTGGTCGGCTCGCGCGCAAGGGGCCTTTCCTGGACGGCGGGCATGAGGTCGTCGAAGTTGAGCTTCCCGTCCGCGCCGCGCACGACCCGAACGGCGGGCGCGACGAGGCGGAGATCCCTGAGGTGGATGTTCTGGCGCACGAGGGAGAGGAGGGCCAGGCGCACCTCCAGCCGCTCGAACTCGACGAAGGCCTGCGGCCCCGTCCGCTCCGACAGGCGGAGCTTTTTGATGGCGAGGTTGCCCGTGAAGAGATTGAGATCGATGTCCTCGATGGTGATCTGACGCCCGATGGCCTTCGGCACCTGTCGCATCACGACCTGGCGCACGATCTCGGGGAGCGAGGCGAAGAACCCCACGATCACCAGCGCGACCACGACGATGAGCGCGAGACCGAGGGTGCCGAGCCGGGCGAGCCAGCGGCGAGGCCAATCCATGCGGGCTACACGGGCGCCGTGCCGGCGGAGGGCTTGAGGAAGGTGTACACGCTGGTGAAGTCCTTCCGCGCGAGACCGTGCGACGAGGCGAGCCGGTACACCTGCTGGGCCGCGGGCGCCACGAAGAGCGGGATGCGGAGATTTCGCGCGGCGTCCACGGCGAGGCCGACGTCCTTGCACATGAGATCGGTCATGAAGCCGGGCGCGTAGCCGTTGGTGGAGGCGGCGCGCGGCACGAGACCGGGCACGGGGTGCATGTTCTCCATCACCCAGGTGTTGCCCGAAGACTTCGCGATCACCTCGGTCACGACCTTGGGATCGACGCCGAAGCCCTCGGCGATACGGAAAGCCTCGCTCACCGCCACCGCGGCCACCCCCGCGATGAGGTTGTTGCAGAGCTTGGCGACCTCACCGCTCCCCACGGGGCCGACGTGGATCACGTTAGCGCCCATGGCGTCGAGCGCGGGCTTGGCGGCCTGGAAGTCCTCCGCAGAGGCGCCCACCATGATGGCGAGCGTGCCGTCGATGGCCCGCGGCGTGCCTCCCGAGACCGGCGCGTCCACGAAGCGCACCCCGCGCTCCGCCGCCGCCGCGGCCACCCGTCGCGAGGCGGCGGGGTCCACCGTGGACATGTCGATGCACAGCGTGCCCCGGCGGGCCGCATTGATGATGCCGCCGTCGCCACCGTAGACCTGCTCCACGTGGGGCGAGGACGGCAGCATGGTCACCACGATGTCGGCGCCGGCCACCGCCTCCGCCGCGGAGGCCGCCGCCGTCATGCCCGCCGAGGCCGCCGCCTTCAACGCCTCGCCGTTGACGTCGTAGGCGGTGACGGTGAAGCCCTTCTTGACGAGATTGGTCGCCATGGGCAGCCCCATGGTGCCGACGCCGATGAAGCCGATGCGTGTCATGCAGGATCTCCCGGCTTGGACCGCAGTTCGATGCCCGCCCATTCCTCGATGCCCAGCCCGATGAATCCGATGGTCTCCACGATTCGTCCTCCCGTCGCTCTCGTATACTACCGAAGCGATGCTCCTCGGGCTCGCCCTCGTTTGCGTGGCCGCGGTGACGTGGGGCACCACGGGAAGCGTGATGGCCCTCCTCGCGCGCGAGGGAGCGCCGAGCCCGCTCCTCGTCGGCTGGGCGCGCATGGCCGGGGCCGCGCCCTGTCTCCTCCTCGCCACCGCGCTCGTGCGTCCCGCCAAGCCGCGGCCCGCCCCCTGGCCTCCGCGCGATATGCTGAAGGCGGCCATGCTCGGCATGGCCATGGCCGCGTACCAGCTCTGCTACTTCTGGGCGGTGCCGCGCACCGGCGTGGCGCTCACCGCGCTCCTCGCCATCTGCTCGGCGCCCATCATGATCACCGCCGGCGCCGCGCTCGCGCTCAAGGAGCGGCCGGCGCGCTCCACCCTCATGGCGCTGCTGCTAGCCGTGGGGGGCACCGCCATGGTGCTCGTGGGCCCTCGGCTCTCGGGGGACACACGGCAGGACTTCGGGGCAGGCGCCGGCGCGGCGATCGGAGCGGGCCTATCTTACGCGGTGTACGCGGTGACCGCCAAGGGGCTGCTCCATCGCGCCGCGCCGCTGCCCCTCGCCGCTGTCACGTTCACCCTCGCCGCGCTCCTCCTCTCCCCCGCTCTCGCCGTGGCGCCGCACGCCGGGGCGCAGCTCGCCGCGGGCTGGCCCCTGCTCCTCTATCTCGGTGTGGTGCCCACCGCCGCCGCCTACGTGATCTTCGGCGCCGGGCTCCGACGGGTCACCGCCACCGCCGCGGGCATCGCCACGCTGCTGGAGCCGGTGACGGCGGCCACGCTGGGCGTCCTCGTCTTCGGGGAGCGCCTGGGCAGCCTGGGATGGGTCGGCGCCGCCCTGCTCCTCGTCGCCCTCGCGCTGCTGACGCGCGCCGGCTCAGGCCGCCAGTGAGGGCGCGGAGGTGGCGAGACGGAAGACGCGCACGGGCTCTTCCACGTTCTTGAGCTCGCGATCGCCCAGATCTTCGAGGTCGAACCAGCCCGTGATGCGGCGGGCCGTCTCCGGCCCGATGAAGGCGCTGTCCCCTGCTCCCAGCGAGGCGAGACGCGCGGCCACGTTGGTCACGGGGCCGGAGGCGGTGTAGGTCAGGCGGGTGGCCGCGCTGCCCTCGATCTTGGTCGCGCCCACCGCGGCCAGCCCCGAGTTGATTCCCACGTGGAGCCGGATCGGCTCGTCGATGCCCGTCGTCTCGTTGATCTCGTCGGCGCGACGGAGTATGCCGAGAGCGGTCTGCACGGCGTTGCGCGCGTGGCGCTCGGGGTCTTCGTCCTGGAAGATGACCATGAGCCCGTCCCCCGCCGTCTCGTTCACGTCGCCGCCGTTGCGCAGGATCTCGTCGAGGAAGGCGCCGAAGTAGCGCTCGATCATGACGTTGACGCGATCGGGGTCGTGGCGCTCCGACAGGCTGGTGTAGCCCGCCACGTCCACGAAGAGCACGGACACGTCCATCTCGCGCTTGGCGAACTCGGGCGCCTCCGGGGCCTCCTCGATGAGCTCCTGCACGCGGCGGGGCACGAACTTCGAGAGGCTCACGCGGATGGCCTCGAGGATCTCCACCCGGCGCAGGGTGTCGGCGAGGCGCTGGTTCGCCTCCTCGAGGGCGGAGTAGGCGCGGGCGTTCTCCACCGCCACCGCGCTCTGGTTGACCACCACGTGCAGCAGGCGCAGGTCCTCCGTGGTATAGGCGGCGCCCGATCGCTTCTCGCCGAGGGCGAGGAGACCAGTGACGCGATCGCCGAAGAGCATGGGCATCACCAGCTCGGCCCCCAAGGCGCGCATCTGGGCGAGACAGGCGTCGCGGCAGGGCGCGAGATCGGGATCCGCCTCGTGCTGCACGCGCGTAACGGGCTGACGATGCGCGGCGAGATGCCGGGGCAGCGACGAGCTCGCCGCGATGAGACCGCTCGCCCCCATGGGCCCCGCGCTCCCCACCACCACCCGGTAGCGCCCCTGCTCTTCCTCGAGGACGGCCAGGGTGAGGCGCGAGGGATGGAAGGACTCGTCCACCGTGCGCGCGATGAGCCCCGCGATACGGTCGAGATCGAGCACGGTGGTCATGGTGCCGGACAGCCGCTCGAGAGAGCGCTGGAGGTCGAGGCGCTGGCGGAAGAACAGGCGGTCGACCACGCGCTGGGCGCGCGCGTAGAGCGGATTGAGGAAGAGCACCACGGCGAGGCCGAGCACCACCGCGGTGACCAGCGGGCTCGTGCCCATGCCGAGGCGAGTGAAGACCACGTTGAGCAGGGTGATGGCGGCCACGTAGGCGGCGATGACCACGCCGGTGACCACGGCATAGATGCTGCCGAGCCGGACGACCGCGCGCATATCGAAGAGCTCGTAGCGCACCATGGCGTAGGCCACGGCGAGGGGAAAGATGAGGTTGAGCTTCCAGAGAAGGTTGAGATAGGGCACCGTCATGCCCGTCACCGCCTCCAGCGCGGTGCCGAGGACGGGAGCGAGCTGCCCCACTGCAAAGCCCGCGAGGAGCACCCGTGCCCGCTGGCGTCCCAGCGCGCTCGCCCCGCGCCGGGCGGTGATGGTGAGGGCGGCGATCAGGACGAGGAGCGCGACGACCCAGTACACGGCGCTCGTGATGGGAATGATCAGGAGCTCGACGGGTGCATGGTCGCGCATCGGCGTCTGGAGCAGCACGGCGAGCGCGGCGGAGAGCGCGTAGGCGAGCCAGATCACGCGCGGATGGCGCACCGCCCATGCCCGCCGTTCTGGGAAGGTCTGCGCGAGGTGAAAATAGAAGGCGGGCGAAAAGGCCCACGCGGTGAGGAAGAGCCAGTCGAAGCGGTAGATGCTGACCGCGTCGTGGTAGAGGGCGGCGATCACGAACCAGTCGAGACAGTAGAGGAGGAAGACGCGCGCGCCGGGCGCGCCCGGCTTGAGCACGAGCACGGCCGCGCCCAGCCCCAGGAAGAGCAGGCCGGGCAGGAGGCCTTCCAGGAGGAAGCGGTCGAAGTCGCCGGCGGGCTCCGTTTTCGTCTGGATGTCCGCCTCCACGAGGCGCCCTCGACGATTGACCAGGTAATGGAAGGTCGTCCCCGGAGGATGCTGGCGCACCTCGGCCTGGATCTGCCGGCTCGAGTGCAGCAGGCGGCCGTCCATGGCGCGCAGGTAGTCGAAGGGCTCGAGGCCGCCTCGCTCGACGCCCAGCCCCACGAGGAGGTTGCGCATGACGGAGAACCCCGCATAGGGCTGGCCGATGAGCCGATAGGCATCGACGGTCGTCCAGCCCCCGATGACGAGGGCCACGGCCAGGAGCGCCCACCACAGATGCTTCTCGCGCAGAGGAGATCCCTCCCTTTCCGACTTTGGATGCGGAGAGCTAGCGAGCGGTCTCCACGACCTTGCTCACGGCCCGGCTGAACGTGCAGTTTGGCACCACGCACGAGTGCTTGCCCGATCCGCCCGCGACCATGACGTAGATGTCCTCGGGCATGGGGACTCGGGGGAGCATCGCGTGCTCGTCGGTGACCTTCTGCATCCAGAGGGGCCAGTCGTGCATCCCCCACATCCCGCCCAGCTTGAGCCGCCCCAGGGGCATGCGCGCATGCTCGAAGACGAAGTGCTGGATGTCGGCGGGCGTCAGGCCGTCGGCGGCGATGGTCTGCGCGTGCTCGGGGCCCAGCACCACGAGGAGCTGGCTCTGCGTCATGTACCAGCCGACGTTGGAGCCGAGGGTGGTCGCCACGCTCGAGACGTTGTTGAGCACGCCCGCCGCGGTGGTGGAGACGTGATCGTTGATGTTGTGCGGCCCCTCGCCCCCGAACACCGTGACCACGCTCTGCTCCGGGCCGAAACCGAGGCGCTCGCGGAGCGACGGCCAGGGCGCGCCGTTGTCCCGCTCGGCGACGCAGTAGGTGAACTTGGCCGGGCTCCCCTGCGTCGCCATGTCGTGGCGCCCCGGCCACGCCCCGCCCACGTTCATGAGGATGAGGCGCAGGGCGCGGCCGATGGTCGCGTTGGCGCGAAAGCCCGGACCGAAGAGGCCCGAGCCCGAGTGCATGCCGATCGCCGCCGCCAGAGGCCCGCTCACGATGACGAGCGGGGCCACGGGATGCGTGGTAGCCTGCACGCCGTAGAGATTGAAGGCTGGCTCGAGCACGGCCTTGACCGCGGCCACCACCACGGGAAAGTACGCAGGCTCGCAGCCCGCCATGACCGCGTTGACGGCGAGCTTCTCGATGCTCGCCTCGCGCCAGATGGGCGGCATCACCCCGAGTACGCGTGCGGGATCCTCGGGGCACTTCGCCATCATGGCGCGGACGCGTTCCGGGGTGGGCGGCACGATGGGCAGCCCGTCGCACCACTCGCGCTTGACGAACTCCGCATAGACGTCTTCCTCGGGCACCTGCAGCGCTCGCACGGTGGCGTCAGACACGCTCTTCCTCCCGGATCGAACTCGATGGATGCTCGACACTCACCGCAACAGTGTACCGCTCCGGAGGACTGAGCATGCGCAGCCACACGACCTCGTAGACGAGAGCGGCCGCGCCGGATAGCACGGCGGTGGTTAGGGCGAGGCCGAGGGCCAGCGGCATCTAGCGTTCGGCTCGGAGCACGTGACGGCCCGTCGACCAGTGAGTCTCCGGGGCGAGCGCGGCCACCGAGGTGGTCAGCCGGCGGGCGGCTGGCTCACGCAGGGGAGCGAGCAGACGACGCCACACGATTGGCGTGGCGAGACGGGCGGTGCCGATGAGCAGGAAACGGGCGAGGAGAGTGCGGGCCGGACGCCTCACCCAGACCCAAGCAGGCTCGCCAGCTGCTCAACCGCCTGCGCGGCGCGGCGGCTCACCGACTCGGGCTTCTCGCCGCCGAGCGGATGCTGGATCACCAGGAACGGCAGCGCCATGGCCCCGAGCGAGGCCATCTCACTCACCGCGAGCCCCTGGAACACGGTGGTGCCGATGAGTCCGGCCGGCGTCCCCTGCTTCGCCACTTCCAGGGCGTCGTGGAGACTCCACGACGTGCAGGAGCCTCAGTCTCCGGAGCCGGCGAAGACGAGGTCGCAGTCCTTCGCGAGGCCTTTGATGATCTCCCCGGCGGCGGGGGTGGCGGCGTTGGCCTTCCGGCGATGCACGATCGCCTTCACGCCGAAGCGCTCCTTGAGCATCGCCCCCATCTCCTCGATCAGGAGATCGAAGTTGTGCTTGGTGTTGTCGACGAACCCTACGGTGAGGCCACGGAGATTGCCCGGCAATGGCGGCACGGCCAGGGTCGCCTGGCGTTGCTCGCCGACCGGGCTCAGCACTGTGATGGTGGCCATGGGGCTCCTCGTCGGGGCTGAGGATATGTGGCGGAAACCTGGTCCGAGCTAGCACGCATCGATGAGAATATACCGCACCCAATGTGGATCCTGGCCCTCGATGTGGGGACAAGCTCTGTGCGCGCCATCGGCTACGACGAGTCGGGGCGGCCGGTCCCGGGTGTGGATGCGCGCACCGCCTGGGAGCCCGTCGCCACTGCCGACGGCGGCGCCGAGCTGAACGCGGAGGCCCTCGTGGCGGCCACCGCCTCCGCCATCGATCGCTGCCTGGCCGTCGCGCCGGGGCCGCCCGCCGCCGTGGGCGCCTCGGTGTTCTGGCACAGCCTGCTCGGGCTCGACGCAGAACGGCGGCCCGTCACCGACGTGATCACGTGGGCGGACACGCGGAGCGCTGGCGCTGCCGCACGCCTCCGCTCACGCCTCGACGAGACCGCGGTGCACGCGCGGACGGGCGCGCCGCTTCATTCCACCTTCTTCCCCGCCAAGCTCACCTGGCTGCGCGAGACGCACCCTGCGCTCTTCGAACGGGCGGCGACGTGGTGCGGGTTTGCCGAGTACCTCCTTCTGCGTCTCACCGGTCAGCTGCGGGTCAGCGTCAGCATGGCCTCGGGCACGGGCCTCCTCGACCAGGCTACTGCCTCCTGGGACGCCGAGATGCTCGCCGCCTGTGACGTCGGCCCGGAGGGCCTGCCGCCCGTCGCCGACGCCCCGGTCAGTGGCCTCGACCCGAGCTTCCGCTCGCGATGGCCCTCGCTCGCCGCTGTGCCGTGGCTACCGGGGGCGGGCGACGGCGCCTGCTCCAACCTCGGTCTGGACTGCGACACGCCCGGTCGGGTCGCGCTCAACGTCGGCACCTCTGCTGCGCTTCGCCTCGTGACCCCCACGCCCGCCGCAACCCCATGGGGGCTCTGGCACTACCGGGTCGACGGCCGACGCCATCTCGTGGGCGGCGCGACCTCCGAAGGTGGCAACGTCCTCGCGTGGGCACGCCGTGCCCTGGCCCTGCCCGCGGATGCTGCAGAACTGGAGCGTGTGCTGGACAGCGTGCCGGCCGACGGGCATGGGCTCACCGCCTTGCCCTTCCTCGCCGGCGAGCGAAGCCCGGGCTGGCGCGGAGACGCCCGGGCCGCGGTCACCGGCATCGGCCTTTCCACGACGGGACCCGAGATCCTCCGCGCTCTCCTCGAAGGCGTGGCCTTCCGTCTCGCCGAGGTCTACGCGCGGTTGCGCCCGCTGGCCGCGCCGGGCCACGCCGTCATCGCCTCGGGAGGTGCGCTGCACGGCTCCCGGGCCTGGAGCCAGATCGTGGTCGACGCCCTCGGCGTGCCGGTGGAGGTGCGCGAGAGCACCGAGGCCTCGAGCCGAGGGGCGGCGCTCCTTGCCCTGGCCGAGGTGGGGGCTCCGGCGCCCGCTCCCGAGGGAGCCGGCCAGCTCCTCAGGCCCGATCCGCGCCGCAGCGACCTCTATGCCAGGGCGCGGGAGAGGCAGGCACGGCTCTACGGAAGCGTTGTCGGTCCGAGAGGATCTTGAGAGAATAGGCGCGCAGAGCCATGCGGATAGCTATTGGCTGTGACGACACCGGGTTCCCGCTCAAGGAACACGTGTCGGCAGCGCTCGAGGCCAGCGGGCACGATCTCCTCGATCTCGGCACCTTCTCGACGGATCCCGTCGACCACCCCGACTACGCCCGCGCGGTGGGTCAGGCCGTGCTGCGCGGCTTCGTGGACGCGGGCGTGCTCATCTGCGGCAGCGGCGTGGGCGCTTCCATCGCCGCGAACAAGATCCGGGGCATCCGCGCCTCGCTCTGCCACGATCCGGACGCCGCGCGGCTCGCCCGCGAGGAGGACGACGCCAACGTGCTCTGCCTAGGCGCGCGCGACGTGGCGCCCGCCCGCGCGGTGGCCGTCGCCATGGCCTGGCTCGGCGCCTCCTTCTCGGGCGAGGAACGCTTCGCGCGAAGGGTCTCGAAGATCGCTTTGCTGGAGAGCGTCCTGCCCGCTGCGGAGAAACCGCCGACGCGGCCGACGGCCACGGCCTCCGCTCCCGCTGCACCTCAGCTTCCTGCGGCTCCGGCTCCCCTCCCTCCGATTCCTGCTGCGCCCGCTCCGGTTGCTCCTCCGCCGGCTCCGGTTACTCCTCCCGCTCATGCTGCCGCTCCGGCTCCTCCTCCGGCTCCGGTTGCTCCTCCCGCTCCTCCTCCCGCTCCGATTGCTCCTCCCGCTCCTCCTCCGGCTCCGATTGCTCCTCCCGCTCCTCCTCCCGCTCCGATTGCTCCTCCCGCTCCTCCTCCGGCTCCGGTTGCTCCTCCCGCTCCTCCTCCGGCTCCAGTTGCTCCTCCCGCTCCTCCTCCGGCTCCAGTTGCTCCTCCGCCTCCGGTTGCTCCTCCCGCTCCTCCTCCCGCTCCGGTTGCTCCTCCCGCTCCAGTTGCTCCTCCGGCTCTTCCTCCCGCTCCAGTTGCTCCTCCGGCTCCGGTTGCTCCTCCCGCTCCTCCTCCGGCTCCAGTTGCTCCTCCCGCTCCTCCTCCGGCTCCGGTTGCTCCTCCGCCTCCGGTTACTGCTCCGCCTCCTACCCCGGCGCCCATGTCCGCTCCCGCGCCTGCTCCGGCCGCCGCACCGGTGAGCCGGCCTGCCGCCGCTCCCATGCCCGCGGAACCACCCGTACGGCCTCTTCCCAATCCCCGCGCAGCGACAACGGTGCTCGAGCCGCACGCAGGCGGCATGATCCGCGACGACGAGACGTACGCGGCCATGACGGCGCCGCCAGCGCGGCCAGTGGACGAGATCGCCAAGCTGCCCGCGGTGCAGGAGGCGATGGACATCCTCGAGGCGCAGGACTTCCTCGACCGGCTGTGGGTCAAGGACGCCACGCTGTGGAAGGGCGAGGTGCCGACCATTCGCCACCGCCTCGGCTGGCTCACCTCGCCCACGATCATGCGAGGCCACATCGACGACATCAAGAGCTTCGCCGACGAGATCCGCCGCCTGCAGTTCACCCACGTGGTCCTGCTCGGCATGGGCGGCGCCTCCCTCGCCGCCGACGTGTTCAACCTCGCCTTCGGCTCCAAGATGGGCTTCCCCGACCTCTTCCTCCTGGACTCCACGGATCCCGCGTCGGTGAAGCAGACCCTGGAGCGGCTGACCTTGGCACGCACGCTTTTCATCGTGGCGAGCAAGTCGGGCGACACGCCGGAGACCCTCGCCTTCTACGAGTACTTCCGGGGACAGATGGAGGCCTCCTCGGTGCCCCGCGCGGGCATCCACTTCGTGGCCATCACCGATCCCGGCCGGCCGCTCGACAAGATCGCTGCCGAGACAGGCTTCCGGCGCACCTTCCTCAACCCCGCCTCCATCGGCGCGCGCTACTCGGCCCTGTCTTTCTTCGGCCTCGTGCCGGCCGCGCTCATGGGCATCGACGTCAAATCGCTCCTCGAGCGTACCCACGCCATGGTCGAGGCCTGCGGCAACGCCGTAGCCGCCCGCGACAACGCGGCGGTGCGCCTCGGGGGCGCTCTCGCCGGGCTGGCCAAGGCGGGGCGCGACAAGGTCACCCTGGTCCTCTCCCGCAAGCTCCGCGGCCTGGGTCCCTGGATCGAGCATCTGCTCGCGGAGTCGCTGGGCAAAGATGGCCGCGGCATCGTGCCCGTGGACGACGAGCCACTGGGCTCCCCCGTGGTGTATGGCAATGACCGGGTTTTCGTGGCCATCACCCTCGACGGCGACGACATCGCGGAACCGTACCTGGACGCTCTCGAAGAGGCGGGGCATCCGGTGATCCGCATCCCCGTCAAGGACCCGCTGGAGGTGGGGGCGGAGTTCTTCCGCTGGGAGCTCGCCACGGCCGCCGCGGGGGTGGCCCTCGGGGTCAATCCCTTCGACGACCCTGACGGGGTCCGCGTGCGCGAGAACATCGCCGCCCTGCTCTCCACGTGGCGGAAGACGCGGCGGCTCCCCGAGTGGCCGGTGGACGTCGAGGAGCACGGTCTCGTGCTCATGACCAACACGGGGAAGAAGTCGCAGAGCCTGAGCGCGGGGCTCCAGGCCTTTCTCGGCCAGGCGGGGCCGGGCGACTACATCGCCATCCAGGCGTATCTCACGCCCACCGTCGATACGTGGAGCCGGCTGCAGGAGCTGCGCACGGTCCTACGCGACCGGCTGAAGGTGGCGACCACCCTGGCCTTCGGGCCGCGCTACCTGCACGCGACCTCGCAGCGCCACATGGGTGGCCGGCCGAACGGTCTCTTCCTGCAGCTGACGGGCGAAGACAAGGAGGACGTGCTGATTCCGGGAGCGGGCTACGGGTTCTCGACGTTCAAGGCCGCGCAGGCCCTGGGAGATCTGCAGACCCTGCGGGACGCGGGGCGCCGCATCGTGCGCGTGCACCTCACGGGCAAGCAGCCCCACGCCCTCGAGCAGCTCGTCCAGGTGGTGCAGCGGGGCATCAAGAGGCGATAGTCGGGCGGGCCCGCCCGGCTCCGCGGGCCGCCGCCGCGCTACTTGGACGGATTGCTCGGCGACACCACGCGCGTGGCCGACATCTCGACCCACGTGTTATACCAGCTCTCGTAGATGTGGACCTGGAGCGAGCTGCTCGGCTTCTCGTAGATCTGGGTGATGCCCTGATCGGAGAGCGTGGTGGCGGAGATGTTCTTCCAGCCGTTGGCTTCCAGGGTGGTCCGGAACGCCACCGCCACACTCTCGATCTCCACGCGCCCCTTGTAGAATAGGCGAGCGGCCTTGACCTCGGGAGACTCGATGATGGTGGACTTGTTCAGGTCCACGGTGAGACCCTTAGGCACGGGGATATCTTCGAACTCGCTACGCTGGACCCGCGGCGGATTGGACGCACAGGCCGTCATGGTCACCAGACACAGCGACAGCACAAGGAAGCGGCGCATGGCTAGTACCTCCTGGCGCACATCCTACTATCGGTGGGGGTGGCCCACAAAATTTTTGGCGGGATTTCTCGCGGTCACGCTCCTCGCCGGATGCGCCTCCACGAACATCCCGCCCATGGGCTATCAGGGCAAGCCCTTCCGGCCCGAGCCGGACGAGCGCAAGCTCTGGAGCGACGCCGAGAAGGAGGAGGAGAAGCTCGCCAAGCTCGGCAAGAACTACGACGATCCGCTCCTGGAGGACTATCTCGCCTCGGTGGCGGCCAAGCTCGTCCCCGAGGAAGCGCAAGAAGCGGGGGCGCCCGCCCCGCGCATCGTGGTGTTCCGCGACCCGACCCTCAACGCCTTCGCCATGCCGAACGGCAAGATCTACGTCCACACCGGTCTCCTGAGCCGCGTGGAGAACGAGTCGCAGCTCGCCATGATCCTCGGCCACGAGATGACCCACGTAACGAACCGCCACGCGCTGATGTTCAACCGTGACGCGCAGAACAAGCAGATCTGGTTCAGCGCGCTCGCCATCGCCGCCGCCCTCGGGGTGGCGGTGGCCACGGGCAACCAGCAGGGCAAGGGCAACTACGTGAGCGCGGAGGTGCTGCGCACGACGTCGAATCTCCTCCTGGGTCTCGGCCTCCAGCTCGCTTACATTGCCTCCGTGAACGGCTTCGGACGCGACCTGGAGCGCGACGCAGACCGCGAGGGCATGGATCGCATGGTGAAGGCGGGCTACGACCCACGGGAGGCGCCGCGCGTGTTCGTCCTCCTCAAGGACGACCACGGCGACGGGAGCAAGCTCGAGAACTTCTTCTTCGGCAATCACCCCCGGCTCGACGAGCGCATCACCAACACCGAGGAGCTCCTGAAGACCAAGTACGCCGGGGTTGCCCCCACGACGGATCTCGCGCAGACCAACGAGGAGTTCGCCATGCGCACGCGGACGGTGGTGCGCGAGAACGCCGCCCTCGACATCCGGGCGGGCCGCTTCAAGCTCGCCAAGGCCCAGCTCGACCGCGTGCTCGCCCTCGCCCCCAAGGACCCGACGACGCATCTCTACTACGGCGACCTCTACCGGCTCCAGGCCCAGCGCGCGCGCAACCCCTTCGACAAGCCCATGCTCGTGACCCAGGCCCTCCAGGCCTACGAGCATTCGGCCGCTCTCGATTCGAGCTTCCCCGATCCCTTCCGTCAGATGGGCTTCCTCTACTACCAGAGCAAGCAGCCGGAGAAGGCCAAGGAAGCCTTCCGGAAGTACCTCGCCCTCAAGCCCGACGCCCCCGACTCGCGTCGGATCAAGGAGTACCTGGTCGAGCTCGACCGGTGACCGCACGCGCGCGCGGCCTCGTCGTCGCAGCGCTCGTGCTGGTCGCCCTCGCCGTGTTCGCCCACGGCCCGGCCCTGCGCCTGATCGGCCGCGCCCTCGTGGTGGAGGATCGCGTGGCCAAGGCGGATGCCATCGTGGTGGTGGCGGGCGGGACGCCGAGCCGCGAGGAGACCGCGGCGACGCTGTTCCGCGAGGGCTTCGCCCCCGACGTGGTCCTCTCCAACCCCTTCACCCCGGCCCGCGTGCGTCACCTGATCACCATGGGGGCCCGCCGGCTCGATTACCAGGGTGAGGCGCGCGTGGTTCTGGAGCACCGCGGCGTTCCCGCCAAGGCCATCGTCGCCCTGCCCCAGCCCGTGAAGACCACGGAGGCCGAGCTCAAGGTGGTGGGGGAGCTGGCGCGATCGCGGGGCTGGCGGCGCGTCATCCTCGTGACCTCGCCGCAGCACTCCCGCCGCGTGAAGCTCGTCTGGTCGCGCCAAGCGCCCCCGGACATCCAAAGCATCCTGCGCGTCGTCCAGGACGACGACTTCCTCGACGGCGACTGGTGGCGCAAGCGCCGCGAGGCCGAGGCCGTCCTCCACGAATACCTCGGCCTCGCCGCCATCTACCTCGGCATCTCCCACCTCCTGAGATAGAAGGCGCAGCCCGGGCCCTTCGAATCGAGCAGCAGGCGGAGCAGCCGAGAAGGGCCAGATGCGAGGCGGCGCCCCGCCTTTCGAGTCGACCGGCAGCTTCGCCGCCGCGAGACGAGACCCAAATCAAGCCCGCGGGTGAGGCGTACTCTCTCCACGTTGAGCCCGCGGCCGAGGGCGCCAACGAACCAGATGGTGCCCTGCTCCAGAATCAGGCCGAGCGCAGGTCAGGCGGCCGAGAAGGGTCCAGATGCGAGGCCGCGCCCCGCCTTTCGAGTCGACCGGCAGCTTCACCGCCGCGAGACGAGACCCAAATCAAGCCCGCGGGCGAGGCGTGGTCTCTCCACGTTGAGCCCGCGGCCGAGGGCGCCAACGAAGCAGATGGGCCCTTATCGGCCGCCTGACCTACCGTAGTCGTCGCTCTTGCGAATAATGTCGTCCTCCCCCAGATACGACCCGTGCTGGACTTCGATGATCACCACGGGCTGCCGGCCGGGGTTCTCGATGCGGTGCCACGCCCCGAGCGGCACGTCGACGGCCTGGCGGACCTTGAGGCGCTTGGTCCGCCCGTCTACGATGACGCGCGGCGAACCCTCGACCACTACCCAGTGCTCCGCGCGACGGCGATGGCGCTGGAGGCTGATGCGGTGGCCGGGATCCACGGTGAGACGCTTCACCTTGTAACCGCCTCCCTCGAGAACATTCTCGAATCCCCCCCAGGGGCGAGGCTCGAAGCCGTTGGCGCGAGCCTTGCGGGCAGCAGGACGACGAGCGCGAGCCGACGCTTTGACGGATGCCATTAGTCCTCCAATCGGATGACGCGGGCGAAGTCGGCCTCGACGGCCTTGGCGACCTCCTCCATCACTTCCGGGGACACATCCTCGTCGAGGAGCAGCACGACGATGGCGTTGCCCCGCTTGGTGCGACGTCCCACGTGCATGGACGCGATGTTGACGTTACGGCGGCCGAGGATGGTGCCGATCTTCCCGACCATGCCCGGTCGGTCCTCGTAGGAGAGCACGAGGATGTGGCCCTCGGGCACGAACTCGATGTGCAGGTCGCGCAGGCGCACGATGCGGGGCACGCCGTCGAACACGGTGCCTGCGATGATCTTGCGCCCGGAGCCTGCGTGCGTGGTCACGGTGATCAGGTTGGTGTAGCCGGTGGGCGCGGCCTCGTCGGTATCGATGGCCACCTCGAGCCCGCGCTCCCGGGCCACGAAGCGCGCGTTCACGAGGTTGACGGCCTGGGCGGTCACTCCGCCCAGCAACCCCTTGAGCACGGCGCGGCCGATGAGCTCGGGATCGCGATGGGCGACCTGACCCGCCACCTCCACATCCACGCGCTCCACGTTGTCCTTCTCGAGCTGCAGGCAGAAGCGGCCGAGGATCTCCGCGAGGGCCACGAAGGGCTTGAGCTCCGCCATGCTCTCCCGGTCGCCCACCGGCACGTTCACCGCGTGCTCGACGAGCTCGCCGTCGTGGAAGGCCACGAGCTGGCGGGCCACGTCGATGGCCACGTTCACCTGCGCCTCCTGGGAGTTAGCGCCCAGGTGCGGCGTCACCACCACGTGCGGATGCTGCACGAGCCGCTTGACCTGGGGGGAGATGGGCGGCTCCTCCGTCCACACGTCGATGGCCGCGCCCGCCAGGTGACCGGCGTCGAGGGCGTCGAGGAGGGCCGCCTCGCTCACGATGCCCCCGCGCGCGCAGTTGACGAGGCGTCCTCCCGGCTTCATGAGGGCGAGCTCGCGCGCGGAGAGCATGTTCTCCGTCTCGTCGGACAGCGGTACGTGCACGGTGACGATGTCCGACTGGGTCAGGAGTGACTGGAGATCGGTGAGGCGCACGTTGAGGTCGCGAGCGCGGCTCTCCGGAATGTAGGGATCGTAGACGAGCACCTCCATGTCGAAGGCGCGCAGCCGGGCGGCCACCCGCGATCCGACCTTGCCCAGCCCGATCACGCCCGCCGTCTTGCGGAAGAGCTCCGAGCCGTAGATGCCGCGGTCCCACGTGAGGTGCTTGAGCGCCTCGTGGGCCGCGGGAATCTTGCGCACGAGGGCCAGGAGCATGCCCACGGTGTGCTCGGCCGCCGAGACCACGTTGCCGTAGGGCGCGTTGGCCACGATGACGCCCTGGCGCGAGCAAGCGTCGATGTCGATGTTGTCCACGCCCACCCCGGCCCGCCCCAGGAAGCGAAGGCGGCGGGCATGCGCGAGAAACTCCGCGTTCACCGTGGTCGACGAGCGTGTGATGATGGCCTCGCAGCCCGCGATCTTCTGGAAGAGCTCCTCGCGCGGCATCTTGGAGGAGACCTGCTCGACGTCGAAGCCCCGGTCCGTGAGGTAGGCGGCACCCTCCTGGGCGATGGCGTCGATGATCAGCGCCTTCATGGTTTCCATGCTAGCACGCGGGATCGGAAGACTCCGCGCCGAGCGGCCGGCACTATCTCGCCGTTTCCGTGATCATTCGCCGGCCCCCGGCGAGCGCAGCATGACGTTCGACGTCACGGGAACTTGGACGACCGCTCCGCCGGACATGGCCAGACGCGCCAGGCTCACGACGAGCCGGGAGACGAAGCGAGCGCCCGCCGGCGGCGGAGAAAGCGCAGGAACTGATAGCCCTCGGCGAGGCGGCGGCGCATCACCCCGCCGTCCCGGAGCATCTCCACGCTGAGTGAGATCATCTTGCGCGGGCGGAAGTAGAAGCGCCGGTACACCTCGTCCATCGAGCGATAGATCTCGCCTCGGGGCAGGTGCGGATAGCCGATGGCGCTCACCTGGACACCCCCCTCGTCGACCAGCCGCTCCGCCTCCAGCCAGCCTTCGCGGCGCGCCTGCTCGTGGAGGGCGGTGCCCGGATAGGGGGCGGCGAGGGAGACCTGGATGGTGTCGGGATCGATCTCGCAGGCGAAGCGGATGGTCTCCTGGATGGTCTCGCGCGTCTCCCCCGGCAGGCCGAGGATGAAGGTGCCGTGAATGGCGATGCCGAGGGCCTTGCAGTCGCGCGTGAAGCGCCGGGCCACGTCGAGCCGCACCCCCTTCTTGATGTTGTTGAGGATCTGCTGATTGCCCGACTCGTAGCCCACGAGGAGGAGCCGCAGGCCGTTGTCCTTGAGCACCTTGAGCGAGGCGTACGGCACGTTCGCCTTGGCGTTGACGGACCACGTGATGCCGAGCCGGCCGAGCGCGCGCGCGATCGCCTCCGCGCGCGGCAGGTCGTCGGTGAACGTGTCGTCGTCGAAGAAGAACTCCTGCACCTGGGGAAAGAGGCGCTGGGCCAGCGCCATCTCCTCGGCCACGTGCCCCACGCTCCGCGTGCGATAGCGCTGCCCGCCCACCGTCTGCGGCCAGAGGCAGAACGTGCACCTCGACCGGCACCCCCGCCCCGTGTAGAGCGACACGTAGGGATGGCGGAGATAGCCGATGGCGTAGTGCTCCACCGTGAGATCGCGGTGGTACACGGGCGTGACGAAGGGGAGGAGATCCATGTTCTCGAGGATGGGCCGGTCGGCGGTGCGCCACACCCGGCCGTGCTCGCGGTAGGCAAGTCCCGCCACACGCTCGAGAGGCCGCCCTTCCGCGATCTCCTTGATCGTGAAGTCGAACTCGGTGGCCGCGGCGAAGTCCAGCACGGGCGCGGCCTCGAGGGTCGCTTCCGGCGCCACCGACACCGCCGCCCCCACCATGCCGATGCGCAGCGCCGGATTCTCCGCGCGGAGGGCCTCGGCCACCTTCACGTCGCCCGCGAAGGACGGCGTGCTCGTGTGCATGACGCAGAGGTCGTACTCGCGGGCGAGCGGACGGACGTGGTCGAGGGTGAGGCCGTCGGGCGGCGCATCGACGAGCCGGGAGCCCGGCACCAGCGCGGTGGGTTGGGCCAGCCACGTCGGATACCAGAACGACCGGATCTCGCGCCGGGCCTGATAGCGCGAGCCCGCGCCGCCGTCGAAGCCGTCGGTGGAAGGCGGATGGAGGAACAGGGTGCGCAGGTAGTCGGCCGCCATGTCAGCGCTCAGGATAGCAAAAGCTCGCCCTAGCGGCGGGGAACCGAGGCATAGAGCCAGCGCCCGTTCTCCGCGCGGAGCAGCAGCACGCGATCGGCGGGCAGGGTCGCGATCACGGAGTGGCGCGGATCGCGCGGCGTCACCAGGAGCAGCGACGTCCCGGACAGCCAGGCGTCGCGCAACGCGGCCGCCGTCCAGAACACCCGCGCCGAGTCGGGAAAGGTCGCGCCGATGCCGAGCACGCTCCACTGCGCGTCGACGAGGATGGGGCGGCGGCCCGCGTACAGCTCGAGAGCGCCGGAATTCTCGATAGGCCCTTCGTGGACGAGCACGGTCTCGGGCGTGGCGAGCCGGCGCACCTCGGCGGCCAGGCCCGCCACCGCGCGCTCCGCGGACACGATCTCGAGCGCCCGAAGGGCCGAGGGCATGACGGCGAGCATGGTCGCGGCGACGACGGCGCCAGTCCACCGGCGTGTCCGCTGCCAGGCGCAGACGGCGAGCGCGATGGCGCCAGCCCCGAGCACGAGAGCGGTGCGGGCGACCAGGGGCTGCAGCGCGCCCCACGGGGGCAGCGGGGAGGCCTGGGCCCCCATCGCCTCCTTGCGCGTGTAGACATCGGTCGCGGAGAACACGGCATTCAGAAAGGCCGCGCCGTTGCCCACGGCGATCAGCCCGAGCGCGATGGCGAGGAGCACGAAGAGGCCCGCATGGAGCGCGGCGGACCAGCGCCTCCCCGCGTCGTCCTCGCTCCACCAGCGGGCGGCGAGGAGCGCGAGGGCAGGATAGGCGGGCAAGCCATAGTGTGGCAGCTTGAAGGCCGAGAGGCTGAACAGCGCCCACAGCCCGGTCGTCCAGATGGCCAGCGCGATCCAGGGCGTCTCCTCCGGATCACGCCATGCGCGACGGCGCGCCAGCGAGACGACGCCGCCCGCAGCCGCCACGATCCACGGGAAGGCGCCGAAGGCCGACACGGCGAGGAACTCGAGGGCGGACAACGGCACGTCCTCGTCGGGAAAGCGGCGCCGCCCCACCGCGTTGAGGAGATGGTTGTCGACCACGGTGTACCAGAGAAATCCCCGGTGCGTGAGCGCGGCCCACGCGTACCAGCCGAGCCCGAGCGCCAGCATGAGCACCACTCCCAGTGGAGGGAGCCACGATCGAACGGGCCGCAGGCGTTCGGAGAGCGCGAGGGCGACGGCCACCGCGGCGAGCGGCGCGATCAGCCCCAGCGGATCCTTCACGAGAGCCGCGGCCCCCAGCGAGGCGCAGCCAACGACCGCCCAGCCCTTTCGCCCATCGCCGGCCCGGATCGCCAAGAGGAGACCGGTGAGGCCGAGCTGTATCGCGGCCATGAACAACGTCTCGGGCCGGACGTAGCGCCCGAAGACGAGGAAGAACGCGGAGGAGGCGAGGGCGGCGCCGGCCAGGACGCCCGCTCCAGGATCGACGAGCCGCGCCCCCAGGAGAGCGGTCGCGCCCACCGCAAGGGCCGCGCCTATCACGGAGGGCAGTCGCGCCGACCACTCGGAGACTCCCCACACGTGGAAGTCGAGGGCGATCAGCCAGTAGAGGAGCGGCGGCTTGTCGAAGTAGCGCACGCCGTTGAGGCGAAGATCGAGAAGACTCCCGGAGGCCGACACTTCCCTCGCGATCTCCGCGTGCTGTCCCTCGCCGGGATCGTCGAAGGGCGCGCGGCCCAGGCCGGGGAGGAGGAGCAGGAGCACGAGGATGGCGGCGAGGGCCGCGACGGCCCACGAGACCCCCGTGCGAGTCACGCGACGGAAGCGGGAGGCTGGGAGAGGAGGCGGCCCCCGCTTAGATAGAACACGCGGTCCGCGCCGGCTTGCGCCTCCGTGCGATGCGTGACGAGGAGCACGGCGGCCCGCCGCTCCGCCGCGAGCTGGCGCAGCTCGCCGAGGATCGCCTGCGCGTGATGGTCGTCGAGATTGCCCGTGGGCTCGTCGGCGAGCACCACGGGCGGGCGGTTCAGCACCGCTCGGCAATAGGCCACGCGCTGCTGCTCGCCGCCGGAGAGTTGCGTCGGGTAGTGATCCTTGCGATGGGCCACGCCCATCCGCTCGAGGAGGCCGAGGGCGTCGCGGCGCGCCTCGGCGCGGTCCCGCTTCACGTAGCGGGCGGCGAGCAGCACGTTGTCCAGCGCCGTGAGCCCGGACAGGAGGAGGAAGGACTGAAAGACGTAGCCGATGGAGGCGCCGCGCACGCGCGCCTGGCCGCGGCGCCCCACGTGGCTCACCCGCTCTTCCCCGAGCCAGACCTCGCCCGCGTCGGGCGGCTCGAGCAGTCCGAGCAGATTGAGGAGGGTGGACTTGCCGGAGCCCGACGGGCCCGCCACCGCCACGAACTCGCCGCTCGCGATCTCGAGATCGACTCCCGCGAGGACGGGCACGGGCCGGCCTTCGGGCCCCGCGTAGGTCTTCTCGAGCCCCACCGCGCGGAGGATGGTCAGGTGCCCCGGCGAATCGCCTCGGCGGGCGACAGGCGCGCGATGCGAAGGGTGGCGTAGCCCGCGGCGAGGGCGCCCAAGGCGACCGAAAACACGAGGGCGAAGCCGAGGAGCCGGGGCGAAAAGAGGAAGAGCTGCTGGCCGTCGCGGAGGAGACGGCTGTCCACCGCGGTGCCGATGGCCAGCGCGAGGAGCACGCCCGCGCCGCCGCCCCACAGGCTGACCCGGAGCCCCTCGCCCAGCACCTCGCCGAGGAGATCGAGGTCGGTCGCTCCCAGCGCGCGCTTGATGCCGAAGTCGCGGATGCGCTCGAACACGGCCGCCGTCACCGTGTTGGCCAGCGAGAGCCCGCCGATGAGGAGGCCGAGGACGCCGATGCCCAGCAGGAGGGCGGAGAAGAACGCGGTGGACTGACGGAGGAGCTGGCTCAGCTCCCCGGGAATGGTCACGTTGAGCCCCTTCACCGTGCTTTGGATGCGGCGGGCCAGGGCGTCGGGATCCTCGCCGTCGCGCCATCCCACCGCCGCCCCCGTGTTGAGATCGGCCCGCCGCATGCCTCCCGCTCCGAACGCCTGCACGAGGAGAGGGTCGCGGCGCAGCCACAGGTCGCGCGCGTCCCCGATGGGCACCAGCGCGAAGCGGTCGGGCGCGGTGAAGGTCTTCTCAAGGATGCCCACGATGGTGAAGTCCTGGCCGCCCAGGGCCACCGTATCGCCCACCGCGAGGTGGCGCGAGGCGGCGAAGTCGGATCCCAGCACGGTGGCGCGGCGGTCGCCCGCGCGCAGCGAGCGGCCCGCGCGCACGGGGAACTCGCGGTAGTGACGGTTGGGCATAGGCACGGAGAGGTCCATGCCCATGATCAGCTCCTGGGTCAGGGTGAGGAAATGCGAGGTGCTGGTGTTGAGGGGGAGCATCACCTGCGCCTGCACGCCCGACACGCCGGGCACGCCGGCGATCTCCGCGATGCGCGAGGCGGGCAGGATGCCGCCTGCGGTGAAGCCCGTGCCCATGCCCATGCCCTCACCGGCGATGGAGATCTGGCCGAGCACGAACCGATCGCCGCCCTCGATGAAGCGCGTGATGCGCTCGGCCATGGCGCCGAGGGCAACGAGGCCCGCCACTCCCACGGCGATACCGATGACGGTGAAGGCATAGCCGCGCGGGAGGAGCGCGGACAGTCTCACCGCTCGAGTCTCGGCTCAACCGCGTCTCCGACCGCGAGCCGTTCCCGCCGATCCAGGAGCGCGGACAGTCTCACCGCTCGAGTCTCGGCTCAACCGCGTCTCCGACCGCGAGCCGTTCCCGCCGATCCAGGAGCGCGGACCGCTTCACCGCTCGAGTCTCGGCTCAATCGCGTCTCCGACCCTGGGCCGGTACGGCATCACCACTCGAGTCTCGACTCCACGGGGCGCCCGCGCCAGCGCCGCAGCCACCGGTTGACGCGGACGATGGCGAAGAACGCGGTGAGCGAGCCCCACATGCGGAGGCGCATGCGGAGGAAGGCGCCGCCCGCCAGCACGCCCGTCACGCTGTCGAGCATGCCCAGCCGCTCGCTGGGGCGAAGGAAGATCTCCACGAAAGCGGGCTCGTACCAGCGGCGAATGAAGCGCACGAAGGGGCTGACCCCGCGGCGCACGCGCCTCGTGTAGCCGCGGAAGCGCCGCGCCTCGAAGCGGCCGTCGCCGAAGGCGGCGAGGATCTCCAGGGCCGCCATCTCGCCCGTCTGCATGGCCACGTAGACGCCGGAAGAGAAGATGGGATCCACGAAGGCCACCGTGTCGCCCACGCAGAGGAAGCGATCGCCCGCGACCTCCGTCGTCCGGTACGAGAAGTTGGCCGCGCTCCGCACGGGCGTCACCCGCCGGGCGTGACGCAGGCCCTCGCGCACCTTGGCGCAGCGGCCGATCATGTCGTCGTAGAGCGCGTCGAGCGAGCCCTCGCGCCCGCGCACCGTCTTCGAGTGCAGGACGCAGCCGATGCTCGTGAGATCGCCCGCGAAGGGGATCCACCAGAACCAGCCGTCCCGGAAGATGAAGAGACGGATCAGGCCCTCGTCACGTCCTTCCCAGCGCGGCGCCCCCTCGAAGTGTGCGAAGAGGGCAACCTTGCCGAGGCCGGGGATGGCCTCACGACAGCCGACGCGGCGCGAGGCGAGGAAGCCGTCGCGTCCGCTGGCATCGACCACGAAGCGGGCGCGCAGGCGGCGCGTGTCCCCGTCTTCGTGGATGTCCACGGTGGCGCCAGCCGCGTCGAATTCGATCTGCTCGACGAGGGCGGGCTGGAGCAGGGTGACACCGGGCTGATTCGCCGCGTGCTCGAGGAGGACCTGGTCGAACTCCGCGCGCAGGACCTCGTAGCTGTAGGGCGGCCATGGCTTGCCCTCGCGGAAGTAGAACCGGTACTCCAGATCGGACTCCTCGTCGTGGAAGGCCGCCCCGTACTTGATGAGGAAGCCGTGGCGCTCCACGCGCTCGCGCACGCCCAGCCGGTCGAGCACGGGCATCATGGCGGGCAGCAGCGACTCGCCCACGTGGAAGCGCGGGAACACCTCGCGCTCCGCCACCGCGACGCGGAGACCGCCCTTGGCGAGGAAGGTCGCGGTGGTCGAGCCGGCCGGCCCCCCGCCGATCACGAGGACGTCGTAGTCCGCATCCGGGCCGGCTTCCGGATGCGCCGGCGCGGGCAGCGTGGCGGCGAGATGCTCGCGCGAGAAGGCGCCGCGCACGAGGGGAGAGACCAGATCGATGCCGACCCGCCGGCTCCGATTCAGGAGCGACTGCACGGTCGCGGCCGCGGCGAGGGCCGGGAGCGCGATGGTGGCCAGTGCGGCCACGCGCATGGTCCGAGCCCGGTAGTCCCGCCACCAGCCTTCCCAAGTCCGGGCCGTCCGGTCGAGGATGAACGCGCCGATGGCCGTCGTGTAGGCGGCGTGGTTGTAGCGATAGGGCGTGGCGAAGTGATGCATCTCGCGATGCCGCTTCCGGAAGCGATCGGGCGTGAACGGACGGACGAGCGCCGCCGCCACGGTGCCGAGATCCCGCGCCCAGCGGCCGAGGCCGCGAGCGGTCAGGTACGCCGTCACGGCGGCGCCGTCGCGGAGGGGACGGAAGCGGCTCGGTCTCGGGGCGACGCGCCCGGGCGAGAGCAGCACCTCGTGGATGGCGAAGCCTGCGGTGGCGGCCCGCACCAGCATCTCCGTCTCGAGGACGAAGCCGCCGCGACGGGCCACCACGGACTCGAGGAGCGCGCGCGGATAGACCCGGAAGCCGGATTGCGTGTCGCCCACGTCCTGGCCCGTCAGCCAGTCGATGAAGAAGCCCGCGACGCGCAGGGCCTGGAGACGGGCAGGCTCCATGCCTGCGCCGCCGTCGGCGAGCCGGCTGCCGATGATGACGGCGCGCGGGGCGGCCGCCGAGGCGGCGAGCAGCCGCGGCACGTCGTCCGGATCGTGCTGGCCGTCGCCGTCCAGGGTGACGACGCGCTGAGCGCCGAGCGCGAGGGCCTCCGCGAACCCCATGGCGAGCGCGGCGCCCTTCCCGCGCCGCCCCGCGGTGCGCAGGACGCGGGCGCCCGCGGCCGCCGCCGTCGCCGCGCTGCCGTCGGCGGAGCCATCGTCC
>JBKOVG010000378.1:0-22498 GCA_046723845.1 Candidatus Methylomirabilota bacterium
TCGTGGAGGGACTTCTGAACGCTCGCGGGCAAGAGGACGGCTAGATGGAGATCATCGAACACCCGCCGATCTTCCACATCCCCGGCCTCCCCGACCAGATTCTCTACACGTGGGTGGTCATGGGCATCCTCCTCATCGTGGCCGTGGTCTCCACGCGCCGGCTCGCCCTGGTGCCGCGCGGCTCACAGAATTTCATGGAGGTCGTGCTCGAGCAGTTCTTGAACGAGCTCGACGAGACGGTGGGGCACGACGGGCGGCGTTACATCCCCCTCATCGCCACCCTCGGCCTCTTCATCCTCGCCTCGAACCTCATGGGGCTCGTGCCGGGCCTCATCGCGCCCACCGCCAACCTCAACACCACCGCGGCCTGCGCCCTCATCGTCTTCTTCACCTATCACTGGATCGGGGTGCGGAAGCAGGGCTTCGTGAACTACCTGAAGCACTTCGCGGGGCCGGTGCCGCTTGCCCTCAAGCCGCTCATGTTCATCATCGAAATCATCAGCCACTGCGCGCGCCCACTCTCCCTCTCCCTTCGTCTCTTCGGCAACATGATGGCCGGGCACATCCTGCTCGCCATCTTCTTCTTCATGATGGGGCTGGACGGCATGCTCGGCTGGGCCCTCAAGGGGAGCCTGGGCGGCATCATCCTCGGCGCCCCCGCCACCCTCATCATGGTCGTCTTCGTGATCGGCTTTCTCCTGCCACTCAAGATCCTGGTCGCGCTGATCCAGACCTTCATCTTCTGCAAGCTCGCCATGCTCTACATTGCCGAAGCGGTCGCAGAACCCGAACATCACTGAGCTCCAACCACCATCACAAGGAGGAAGCCGTGCGACGCATTCTGACTGTGGCTCTGATGACGGTGCTGACGGCCCCGGGCTTGGCCTGGGCGGCGGAGGCCACGGGCGGTGGCGACATGGCCAAGGCCTTCGCGGTGCTCGCGGCCGGTCTCGGCTTCGGCCTCGCCGCGGGACTGTGCGGCCTGGGACAGGGGCGTGCGGCCGGCTCGGCCGTGGACGCCATGGCGCGCCAGCCGGGTGCCATCGCCCGCATCCAGACCGCCATGCTCCTGGGCCTGGCCTTCATCGAGTCGCTCACGCTCTTCGTCTTCGTCATCGCGGTCATCCTGCTCTTCGTGAAGTCGTAGCGACCGCCTGGATCTCGGGCGTCCCGGGCGTCGCGCCCCGGGGCGCCCGGAGCTGAGCTGCGATGCCTCGACGCTCTCCGTTCAAGATTCCCCGCATTCCCGAGATGACGGTGCGTCGGCTGTCCGTCTACACGCGCTGCCTGCAGCAGCTCGAGGAGGACGGCGTCAAGACCATCTCCTCCCAGGAGCTGGCGGAGCGTTTCAGCTTGAACTCGGCCCAGGTGAGGAAGGACCTCGCGTACTTCGGCGAGTTCGGAGTACGCGGCATCGGCTACTACGTTTCCGGGCTCAAGGCCGAGCTGCAGCGCATCCTCGGCCTCGACCGCGAGTGGCAGGTCGCCCTCGTGGGGTTCGGCAACCTGGGCTCGGCCCTCTATCACTATAAGGGCTTCGCCCGTCAGGGCTTCCGGATCGCCGCCATCTTCGACGACGATCCCGCCAAGCTCGGGGCGACTTCCGACGGCGTGCCCATCCTCCCCCTGCGCGATCTGCCCAAGGAGGCGAAGGCCCGCAATCTGCAGCTCGCCATCGTGGCCGTGCCCGCGGAATCCGCTCAGCCCGTGACGGAGACGCTGGTCACCGCGGGGATCAAGGCCATCCTGAACTTCGCGTCGGGCCGATTGCGGGCGCCCAAGGATGTGCGCTTCAAGAGCGTGGATCTCTCCATCGAGCTCGAGACGCTCAGCTTCTATCTAGTGCAGGGGCTCCGGACCTAGTCGCCGTTCCGGGCCTGCCCGGGAAAGTGGTGGTAACGTAGGCATCGTGTCGGGCCGTAGCGGTTCATGAGCATCACCGCGTCGGAATCGATCCTGTCCCGGTGGGCCGCCCTCGAAGAGCTCTCGACGGCCCTCGCCCGGGGACATCCCTGCCTGCAGGCCGACGGACTGTGGGGCTCCTCGCGGTCTCTCGTGGTCGCCGCCCTCGTCAAGCACACGGGCCGCTCCGTCCTCCTCATGGCGCCCGGACCGGCCGAGCGCCATCGCCTCGCCGAGGACGTGCGATTCTTCCTCGCGAGCCTCGGCGCGGGCGATCGGCTGCCCGTGCTGGAATTCCCGTCCGCCGAGCCCGCGTCGTGGCGGGGCCGGCACAAGGAGCAGGTGGCCGAGCGCGCACGCGTGTGCCACTACCTTGGTGCGGAGGGCGCGGTCGTGGTGGCGACGCCCTCGGGGCTCGCCGCTCCGCTCCTCTCGCCCACCGCCTTCCGCGCCCGCGCCTTCTCGCTCGAGGTGGCGGGCACCATCGACCGCGAGACGCTCGTGCAGTGGCTCGATCTCGCGGGCTACGAGCGGGTTGACACGGTGGTGGAAGTGGGGCAATGGAGCCTGCGCGGCGGCATCGTGGACATCTTCTCGCCGCTCCGGGAGCGGCCGGTGCGGGGGGAGTTCTTCGGCGACGACGTCGAGTCGCTGCGGCTCTTCGATCCGACCACCCAGCGCTCCATCGAGGCCCTCGACGAGATCACCGTGCTCCCCTTGTCCGTCGACGGCGATCCCTCCGTCTTCCTGCCCGCCTGGCTCCCCCGCGATGCCCTCGTGGTGCTCGACGATCCCGCCCTCCTCGACGCGCCGCCCGAGGACGCGCCGTCCGCCCAGCCGCTCGGCGAGGCCCTGGCAGGCTTCCAGCGGCTCGAGTTGCCGCTCCTCCAGCGGGGAGATGGCGGGGCCCCGCGCATTTCCATGGGCACGCGTTCCGTCGGCGGCTATCAGGGCCGCTTCAAGGAGCTCGCCGCCGCCATCCGCGAGTGGCGCGTCGAGGGCTTCACGGTGCGGTTGGTGGTGGACGACGAGCAGCAGGGCGCGCGCCTCCAGGGCATCCTCTCCGAGCACGACCTCGAGCCGTGGCCCGGCGCCGCCCTGTGGAGCAGCGAAGGTCTCGGTGTCGTCACCGGCGACTGCGCGGCGGGCTTCCAGCTTCCTGCCCTCGGTGTGGTCGTGCTCGCCGAGGAGGACATCTTCGGCGCGCGGCGGCGCCGGCTGCGGCGTCCCGTCTTCCAGCGCGGCCAGGCCATCGCCGCCTTCACCGATCTCAAGCCCAACGATCTCGTGGTGCACGAGTCGCACGGCGTCGGCCGCTACCACGGCCTCCAGACCATGCCCGTGGATGGACGCGAGGGCGACTTCCTCCTCCTCGAGTACGCGGAGGGCGGGCGCCTCTACCTTCCCGTGGAGCGGCTCGACCTCATCTCGAAGTACATGGGCGCCCCCTCGGGCGCGGCGCGGCTCGACCGGCTGGGTGGCGGGGCCTGGCAGCGGATCAAGGAGTCGGTGCGCGCGGCCGTCCGCCAGATGGCGGAGCAGCTCCTCCAGCTCTACGCCCGTCGCTCGGTGAGCGAGCGGCTCCCGTTCTCCGGCGACACGCCGTGGCAGCGCGAGTTCGAGGCGGCCTTCCGCTTCGAGGAAACCCCCGACCAGCTGCGCGCCATCGAGGACGTCAAGGCCGACATGGAGCGCGACCGTCCCATGGATCGCCTGGTGGCGGGTGACGTGGGCTACGGCAAGACGGAGGTGGCGCTGCGTGCGGCCTTCAAGGCCGCCGCCGATGGGCGGCAGGTCGCCGTGCTCGTGCCCACGACCGTGCTCGCGCAGCAGCACTTCCACACCTTCAGCGACCGCTTCGCCGCCTTCCCCGCCAAGGTGGAGCTGCTCTCCCGCTTCCGGAGCCCGAAGGAGCAGAAGGCAGTGGTGGAGGGCCTGCGCACGGGCGCGGTGGACGTGGTCATCGGCACCCACCGCCTCCTCTCCAAGGACGTGAGCTTCCGCAACCTGGGCCTCCTCGTGGTGGACGAGGAGCACCGCTTCGGCGTCGCCCACAAGGAGCGGATCAAGCAGCTCCGGGCCAGCGTGGACGCCCTCACCCTCACCGCCACGCCCATCCCGCGCACGCTCTACATGTCGCTGTCGGGCGTGCGCGATCTCTCCGTCATCGAGACGCCGCCCATCGATCGCCTGCCCATCGAGACACTGGTGACGGGCTTCAGCCGCACCATCATCCGCGAGGCGATCCAGCGCGAGCTCGCCCGGGGCGGCCAGGTCTTCTTCGTCCACAACCGCGTGCAGTCGCTTCCCGCCATGACCGCCTTCATCCAGGAGCTCTGCCCCGAGGCGCGCGTGCTCATGGGCCACGGGCAGATGGGGGAGCGCGAGCTCGAGTCGGTGATGGTGAAGTTCGTGGACGGGCAGGCCGACGTCCTCGTGTCCACGGCCATCGTGGAGTCGGGCCTCGACATTCCCGCCTCCAACACCATCATCATCAACCGCGCGGATCGCTTCGGGCTCGCCCAGCTCTATCAGCTCCGCGGCCGGGTGGGGCGCGAGCGCCAGCAGGCCTATGCCTATCTCCTCGTCCCCGCCGCAGGCAGCGTGGACGAGACGGCGCAGCGGCGGCTGCAGGTGATCGAGGAAATGACGGAGCTGGGCGGCGGCTTCCGCCTCGCCATGCGCGACCTGGAGATTCGCGGCTCGGGCAACCTGCTGGGGGCCGAGCAGCACGGGCACATCGCCGCGGTGGGCTTCGATCTTTACACGAAGCTCCTGGCCGAGGCCGTGAGAGAATTGCGGGGCGAGCCCGGCGGGACGGCCGTCGAGCCCGTCATCACCGTGGGGGTCGAAGCGCTCCTGCCGGACGAGTACGTCCCCGACGTGAATCAGCGCCTGGGCATCTACCAGCGCCTGACCGATCTGGGGACGGATGCGGAGATCGCGGAGATGCGGGCGGAGCTGGCCGATCGCTTCGGCCCTCCTCCCTCCGCCGTGGACGCGCTGCTGGACGTGGTGGGCCTGCGCGCTCTCGCGCGGCGCCTGCACGTCGAGCGCGTCGAGGCCGGCGGAGGTCGAGCACTGGTGACTTTCGCGCCATCGACACCGGTCGCCCCCGAACGCATCCTCGCCGTCATCGGGAAGCCGGGGAGCGGGGTGAGCATGCGGAAGGAGTTCATCCTGGAGGCCACGATTCCCACCGGACCGTGGGCCGCCGTGCGTGACCGGCTGCGTGCCCTCCTGGAGGCGCTCGCGTGAGCCTGCGCGTTCGCCTGCTCCCCGCCATGCTCCTCGCTTTCGCGGTGAGCGGGTGCGCCGCGCCCTCGTGGATGCCCTTCGCGTCGTCGGCCAAGCCCAAGGGGCCGCCGCCCGTGCCGCCGCCGCCGCCCCACAGTGAATCTCGGGCGCCCATTCTTTCCAAGCCCGCCCTGCCCCCCGACTCCGACGCGGTGGTGGATCGGGTGATCTGCGTGATCAACAGCGACGCGGTGACCATGTACGAGCTCGACGAGGCCGAGGCCTACTACCTCTACGAGAACAAAATGCAGCCGCCCTCGGGCGAGGAGCGGGCCGCCCTGCGCGAGAAGGTGCTCTCCACGATCATCGAGCGGCGGCTCCAGCTCCAGCAGGCCGAGAAGGAGAAGCTCACCGTAGAGGACTCCGAGATGAAGGAGCAGCTGGACGAGATCCAGAAGAGGGTGGGCGCCACCACCCAGGCGGAGTTCGAGGAGCAGGTCAAGGCGCAGGGGCTGACCATGGAAAGCGTGAAGAAGCGCGTGTACGACCAGCTCATGGTCCAGCGGATCATCCGCCGGCGAGTGGCCCTCCGGGTCAGCGTGACCGAGGAAGACATCGACCAGTACCTGAACGCCAACCGGGAGAAGCTGGAGACGGGCCTCACCTTCGAGGCGCGGCACATCCTCTTCCTGCCGCAGACAGGCACGGGCGAGGACGGCTGGCAGGCCGCGCGCCGGCGCGCCGACGACGTCTACGCGCGGGTCATGTCGGGGGAGGACTTCGGCGAGCTCGCCGCGGAGTTCTCCGAGGATCCCGCCACCGCCAAGAACGGCGGCCGCCTGGGCATCCTCAAGCGCGGCGAGCTCGCGCCCGACATCGAGAAGGCCGTGCTGCGCCTCTCACCCGGCGAGCATTCGCCGCCCTTCCGGTCAGAGATCGGGTACCATCTCTTCGAGCTCGATTCCAAGGAAACCCTGGCGGGCGAGCAGCTCGCGCAGGCCCGCAATCAGATCCGTGACATCCTGTACCGGCAGAAGTACGACGCGCGTCTCAAGGAGTGGCTGACGGAGATCCGCGGCAAGGCCATCATCGAGATGAGGCTGTGAGCCAACGCGCCTCGGTGACGGAGCTTTTGTGTTGACATCCCCTACGCGCATGTGGGAGATTTGTTGAGCAGAACCGTCTGGCACCCCGTACACAATCAACCCTCCGGAGAATATCATCTCGCAGCGTAGTCCTCGGCGGCCCTCGCCGCAGAAGTCCGACGCCACCGACGCAGCCTCTTCCGAGTCCGGTGGGGCAGGAGGCAACAGGATGAATCTGTCCGAGCTGAAGGACAAAACCATCACGGAGCTGAACGCGGTCGCCAAGGATCTGGGCGTCCAGGGGTTCAGCGGCCTCCGGAAGCAGGAGCTGATCTTCAAGATCTTGCAGGGCCAGGCCGAGCGAGACGGCCTCATCTTCGCCGAAGGCGTGCTCGAGGTGCTGCCCGACGGCTTCGGCTTCCTCCGCGCCCCCGACTACAACTACCTGCCGGGTCCCGACGACATCTACGTCTCGCCGTCCCAGATCCGCCGCTTCGACCTCCGCACGGGCGACACCATCTCGGGCCAGGTCCGGCCGCCCAAGGACACCGAGCGCTACTTCGCCCTGCTCAAGGTCGAGGCGATCAACTTCGAGACGCCCGAGCAGTCGCGCGACAAGACCATCTTCGACAATCTGACGCCGCTCTATCCAATGGAGCGGCTGCGTCTGGAGCACGAGTCGGAAAATCTGACAACCCGGGTCATGGACCTCCTGTGCCCCATCGGCAAAGGGCAACGCGGGCTCATCGTGGCCGCCCCCCGCACGGGCAAGACCATGCTCCTCCAGAACCTCGCCAACGCCATCGCCAAGAACCACCCCGAGGTGTACCTCATCGTCCTGCTCATCGACGAGCGGCCCGAAGAGGTGACGGACATGCAGCGATCGGTCAAGGGCGAGGTCATCTCCTCCACCTTCGACGAGCCGCCGCAGCGCCACGTGCAGGTGGCGGACATGGTCATCGAGAAGGCCAAGCGGTTGGTCGAGCACAAGCGGGACGTGGTCATCCTCCTCGACTCCATCACCCGCTTCGCCCGCGCCCACAATGCGGTCATCCCGTCCTCGGGCAAGGTGCTCTCCGGTGGTCTCGACGCCAACGCGCTTCAGCGGCCCCGGCGCTTCTTCGCGGCCGCCCGCAACGTGGAGGAAGGGGGCTCGCTGACCATCATGGCCACCGCCCTCATCGACACAGGCTCGCGCATGGACGACGTGATCTTTGAGGAGTTCAAGGGCACCGGCAACATGGAGGTGCATCTCGACCGTCGCCTCATGGACAAGCGCGTCTTCCCCACCATCAATATCGAGCAGACGGGCACCCGCAAGGAGGAGCTCCTCCTGGAGAAGGACGAGCTTCAGAAGGTCTGGCTGCTCCGCAAGGCCTTGACCCAACTGAACCCCGTGGAAGCCATGGAGCTCCTGCTCGACAAAGTCAAGTTGACCAAGACCAACAAGGACTTCCTGAGCGCCATGAGCCAGATGGGGTAGGCTCCGCCGGCACGGCGGATCGCCCCACACGCAGGAGCCCCGCGGGCGGAAGTGCTGGATTTGTTGCGTTTTGCCGCCTTCACTGGTAAAGTTTGACCTTCTTATTCGCCCCTTTTCATTCAGGAGGTGGGCCGTGAAGGCTGGCATTCATCCCGAGTACATCGATACGACGATTACCTGCAACTGCGGAGAGGTCATTCACACCCGGTCGACACAGCCTCAGATCAGGGTGGAGGTGTGCTCCAAGTGCCACCCCTTCTTCACCGGCAAGCAGAAGTTCCTGGACACCGCCGGCCGCGTTGAGCGCTTCCAGCGGAAGTACAAGAGGAAGTCGCTCACGGAGGGGTAGGGCCAGGGCCGGCCACACGCCGCGCCACGCAGTCAGCGTCTCGTTCCGCTTTCCGTCTCCATCCCCATGCGCGGCGGGGCCACCGTCTGCCCAGCCCCCCATGAGGACACGCCATGTTTGACAAGCTCAGGCAAGTCGAGGAGCGGTACCGCGAGCTGACGCAGTCGCTCTCGGACCCCGCCATCATCGGCCAGCAGGCCGTCTACGCCAAGACGGCCAAGGCGGCCGCGGAGCTGAGCGAGGTGGTGGGCAAGTTCGAGGAGTACAAGCAGCACCTCGCCCGCCTTGAGGAAGCCCGCCACATGGCCGCCGAGGACGCCGACCGAGAGATGCGCGAGATGGCGCAGGCGGAAGTGGCCGAACTCGCCGCCCGCCAGGCCAAGCTGGAGGAAGAGCTTCGCGCCCTCCTCATCCCCAAGGATCCCAACGACGACCGGAACGTCTTCCTGGAAATCCGGGCGGGGGCCGGCGGCGACGAGGCTGGCCTCTTCGCGGCCGACCTCGCCCGCATGTACACGAAGTACGCCGAGGCGCAGAAGTGGCGGGTGGAGGTCATGGACAGTCATCCCACCGGCGTGGGCGGCTTCAAGGAGATCGTCCTCTTCGTGCAAGGACGCGGCGCCTGGAGCCGGCTCAAGTTCGAGCGTGGCGTGCATCGCGTACAGCGCGTGCCCGCCACAGAGTCGAGCGGGCGGATCCACACCTCCACGGTGACGGTGGCCGTCCTTCCCGAAGCGGAGGACGTGGACATCAAGGTCGAGGAGCGGGACATCCGCGTCGACGTCTACCGATCCTCGGGGCCGGGTGGGCAGGGGGTCAACACGACCGACTCGGCGGTGCGCATCACCCATGTCCCCACCGGGCTCGTGGTCACCTGCCAGGACGAGCGCTCACAGATCAAGAACCGGGCCAAGGCCATGCGCGTGCTCAAGGCGCGTCTCCTCGAGCGGGCGCAGGAGGAGCAGGCTGCGGCCATCGCCGCCGATCGCAAGAGCCAGGTGGGCACAGGAGAGCGGAGCGAGCGCATCCGCACCTACAACTTCCCGCAAGGCCGCGTCTCCGATCATCGCATCAACCTCACGCTGCATCGTCTCCCCGCCATCCTCGAAGGCGATCTCGACGAGCTGGTTGACGCGCTGAGCAGCGAGGAGCAGCGGCGGAAGCTCGGGGAGTCGCTGTGACGGCGACGGTGGGCTCGCTCCTCGCCGAGGGCACGGCGCGTTTTGCCGCGGCGGGGCTCGCGTGCGCGTCGCAGGACGCCCGCCGACTCCTCGGGGCCGCTCTCGGCATCGACGAGCTCGCGCTCTATCTCGAGCTGCGGCGACCCGTGGACGCGGCGGCGACCGCGCGCTTCCGGGCGCTCGTCGAGCGTCGGGCCCGCCACGAGCCGGTGCAGCATCTCCTGGGCTACGAGGAGTTCCGCGGCCTGCGGATCGCGGTGACGCCCGACGTGCTGATCCCACGCCTCGAGACGGAGGGCTTGGTCGAGCGGGCCCTCGAGCTGCTCGCCGGCCGCGCGGGCGCAGTCGTGGCCGATATCGGCACGGGCAGCGGGGCCATCGCCTGCGCCCTCGCCACTGCGCGCCCCGATCTCGAGATGCTCGCGCTGGATCAATCCCTGGGCGCCCTCGCCGTCGCGTCGGAGAATGTCCGACGCCTCGGCCTCGCGGCCCGGGTGCGGCTGCTCGCCGGCGATCTCTTCGGCCCCCTCGCCTCGCTCGGCGGGAGCCTCGACATGGTCGTCGCCAATCCGCCGTATCTGCCGAGCGGGATCATCCCGACGTTGCCCGTGGAGGTCGAGCGCTTCGAGCCAGCCCTGGCCCTCGACGGCGGGCCCGACGGCCTGCGCGTGCTGCGACGTCTCGTGGCCCAGGCCCCGCGCTTCCTTCGTTCCGGCGCCTGGCTCCTGATGGAGATCGGGGAGGAGCAGGCGGGATCGCTCGCCTCGCTCATGGCGGCCGAGGGATTCTCGCGCATTGGCGCCCGCCGTGATCTCCGCGGCGTGGAGCGCTACATCGAGGGCTGCTGGGGCGCTGCTCCCGCGCAGGTGTCGCTCACCGGGGCGGCGGTGCAGCGGATGACCTGCTGATGCCGGTCCGGCTCGAGATCGAGGGTGGGGTGCGCCTCGAAGGCGCCGTGGAGGTGAGCGCGGCCAAGAACGCGGCGCTTCCCGCCATGGCGGCGAGCCTGCTCACCGCCCAGCCGGTGGTCCTTGAGAACGTGCCGGCGCTCGCCGACGTCGTCACCATGCGGAAGCTCCTCGAGCAGCTCGGGGCCGAGACCGCGTGGGAGCGCGGCGGCCCCATGCACCTGCAAGTGGCGCGCGTGGCGAGCCACGAGGCGCCCTACGAGCTGGTATCGACCATGCGCGCCTCGGTGGTGGTGCTGGGGCCGCTCCTCGCCCGCTCCGGGGTGGCGCGCGTCGCGCTCCCGGGCGGCTGCGCCATCGGCGTGCGGCCGATCGATCAGCACTTGAAGGGCCTGGCCAAGCTCGGCGCGGAGATCAGCATCCAGAACGGCTACGTCGAGGCGCGGGCGAGCCGCCTCAAGGGCGCGCGCATCACCACCGACCTCGTCACGGTGACCGGCACGGAGAATCTGATGATGGCCGCCATCCTCGCCGAGGGCGTGACGGTGCTGGAAAACGCGGCGCGCGAGCCCGAGGTCGGCGACCTCGCGCGGCTCCTCACCGCCATGGGCGCGCGCATCGAGGGAGCGGGAACGGAGCGCATCGAGATCGAGGGTGTCTCCGAGCTGAGCGGGGCCGCCCACCGGATCATTCCCGACCGGATCGAGGCGGGCACCCTCCTCGTGGCGGGCGCCATGACGAACGGCGACGTGACGGTGACGGGGGCGGCGCCGCGCCACATGACGGCGACCCTGGCCAAGCTGGAGGAATGCGGCGCCACCGTGCACGTGGACGGCGATCGCATCCGGTGCACGGGCCCCGCGCGTCCGCGGCCCGCGGACATCATCACCAGCCCCTTCCCGGGATTCCCCACGGACATGCAGGCGCAGATGATGGCCCTCCTGGGGCTCGGCGACGGCTCCAGCAAGATCACCGAGACCATCTTCGAGAACCGGTTCATGCACGTGGCCGAGCTCTGCCGCATGGGCGCCGCCATCGAGACCGACGGCTCCATCGCCGTCGTGCGCGGAGTCGATGCTTACCAGGGCGCGCCCGTGATGGCCACCGATCTCCGCGCCTCCGCCTCCCTCGTCCTGGCCGGGCTCGCCGCCCGCGGCAAGACGGAGGTCTCCCGCGTCTATCACCTCGATCGCGGCTACGAAGCGCTGGAGAGAAAGCTCCAGGCCCTGGGCGCGCGCATCGAGAGGCTGAGATGAATTTCGAGCTGAAGCGCAGCCGCCTCGCCGAAGGCGAGGGGCGCGATGAGCCGAGGGCTGAGATGACTCGCGAGCCGAAGCGCAGCGGCTTCGCCGAAGGCGAGGGGCGCGATGAGGCGAGGGCTGAGACACGATGCCGCCGCTGACCGTCGCCCTCCCCAAGGGCCGGCTCCTCGATCCTGCTCTCCAGCTCCTCTCGAGTATCGGCATCAAGGGGCTGGAGGCGGACACGCGGCGGCTCCTCCTCACGGATGCCGAGCGCGACGTGCGGGTGATCTTCCTCAAGCCCGCCGACATCCCGACCTACGTGGAGTACGGCGCGGCCGATCTCGGCATCGTGGGCAAGGACATCCTCGCCGAGCAGCAGCCCGACGTGTACGAGCCGGTGGACCTGGGCTTCGGCTTCTGCCGTCTCGTGGTGGCCGAGCCGCGCGCGCTGTGGGAGCGCGACGATCCGACCAAGTGGTCGTGGGTGCGCGTGGCCACCAAGTACCCGACGCTGACTGAGCAGTACTTCTCCGAGCGCGGCATCCAAGTGGAGATGATCCACCTCGACGGCTCCATCGAGCTCGCTCCCCTCGTGGGGTTGGCCGAGCGCATCGTGGACCTCGTGCAGTCCGGGGAGACCCTGCGGGCCAACGGGCTCGTGGAGGTGGCGGAGATCATGACGTCCACCGCACGCCTCATCGTGAACCGCGCATCCCTCAAGACCGAGCACGCCCGCGTCAACGCCCTCATCGCGGCCATGCGCCAGGAGGTGCCGCGGTGATCCGCCGCCTCGACACCGTCACCCTCGGCGCGGCCGGGGTGGTCCGCGCGCTCGATCGCCCCCCCGGCGCGGTGGATTCGGAGATCCACCGCCGCGTGGAGGAGATCGTGGCGGCCGTGCGCGACAAGGGCGACGCCGCTCTCCTCGAGCTCACCGAGCGATTCGATCGGGTCGCCCTCTCGGCCGGAGAGCTCGCGGTCACCGCGGCGGAGCTGGACGCGGCGGAGCGCGGGGTGGGCGTGGCCACTCTGGAGGCTCTGCGGTACGCGGCGGGTCGCATCGAGCGCTTCCATCGGGAGTCCGCGCCGCGCTCGTGGCGCATGACCGACGCGCTCGGCTCCCGGCTCGGCCAGGAGATCCGGCCGCTCGATCGTGTCGCCGTCTACGTGCCCGGCGGCCGCGCCGCCTATCCGTCCACGGTCCTGATGACGGTCATCCCCGCGCGGGTGGCGGGCGTGAAGGAGATCGTGCTCGTGTCGCCCCCCGCGGCCGACCGGTCGCTGAATCCGGCCGTGCTCGCCGCCGCCCGCGTGGCGGGAGTGACCGAAGCGTACCGGATCGGCGGCGCCCAGGCGGTAGCCGCGCTCGCCTACGGCACGGAGACGGTGCGTCGGGTGGACAAAATCGTGGGGCCGGGGAACATCTACGTGGCGCTGGCCAAGAGCCGCGTCTTCGGCGACGTGGGCATCGACATGGTGGCGGGGCCGAGCGAGGTGGTGGTGGTCGCGGACGGCTCCGCGGAGCCCGCCTGGGTCGCCGCCGATCTCCTCGCCCAGGCCGAGCACGATCCGATGGCCCGCGCCGTGCTCCTCACCCCGTCCCGCGCACTCCTGGGCGCGGTGGCCGCCGCCGTGGAAAGTCAGCTAGCCACGCTGCCGAGGCGCGAGATCGCGGGCGCCGCCCTTCGTGCGCACGGCGCCCTGGTCCTCACCCGCACCCTCGAGGAGGCAGTGGAGGTCGCCAATCTCCTCGCGCCGGAGCATCTCGAGCTGCAGGTCGCCGAGCCCGAGGCGCTGCTGTCCCGCGTGCGTCACGCCGGGGCGGTGTTCCTCGGCCGCTACACGCCGGAGGTAGTCGGCGACTACGTGGCGGGGCCCAATCACGTGCTGCCCACCGGCGGCACCGCGCGCTTCGCCTCCGCCCTCGGCACGGAGGACTTCGTGAAGCGCCTGAGCGTGATCGAGTACGCGCCGGCGGGGCTCCGTGAAGCGGGCCCACATCTGGCCGCCCTCGCCCGGGTCGAAGGGCTCGACGGTCACGGCGCGGCGGCGGCAATGCGCATCGACTCAACGGGGGAGAGGCCATGACGGCAGCGGCGAGCAGCGGAGGGCGCCAGGGACGCGTGGAACGGAAGACCAAGGAGACGCAGATCGCGCTCCACCTGGGGCTCGACGGCACCGGCGCTTCCAAGGTGGTGACGGGGATCCCGTTCTTCGATCACATGCTGGAGGCGTGGTCGAAGCACGGCCTCATGGACCTCACCGTCGAAGCGCACGGCGATCTCGAGGTGGATCTCCACCACACGGTGGAGGACGTGGGCATCTGCCTGGGGAAGGCTTTCCGGGAGGCCGTCGGCGATCGCGCGGGCATCGTGCGCTACGGCGCGTCGTTCCTGCCCATGGACGAGGCGCTCCTCCACGCCGCGGTGGACATCTCGGGCCGGCCCTATCTCGTCTTCAACGTGCCGCTCCGGCGCACGCGCGTGTCGAACTTCGACCTCGATCTGCTCGAGGATTTCTTCCGCGCCTTTGCCTTCAATGCGGAGATCACGCTCCACGTCAACATGCACTACGGGCAGAACCTCCACCACATCGCGGAGGCGACCTTCAAGGCGGTCGGGCGTGCCCTCGCGGAGGCGACGCGTCTCAACCCGCGCATCGCCGGCGTCCTTTCCACGAAGGGCACCCTGTGAGCCGGCGCGCAGCGAGCGGACGCCCCGATGAGCCCGCCAGGGCGAAGAGGCCCGGGCAACTGGTGAGCCGGCGCGCAGCGAGCGGACGCCCCGATGAGCCCGCCAGGGCGACGAGGCCCGGGCAGAAGAGACAGGAATTCGGGCAATCAAAATGATCGCCGTCGTCGACTATGGGCGCGGCAACCTGGGCAGCGTGGAGAACGCTCTCGGCCGCCTGGGGATGCGTGCGGTGGTGACGGAAGATCCGCGCGTGATCGAGGACGCCCGCGCCCTCATCCTGCCCGGCGACGGGGCCTTCCACGACGCCATGGCCAATCTCCAGGCGCGCGGGCTCCTCGAGCCGATCCGCTCCGCCCTCGACGAGGGCCGGCCCTTCCTGGGCATCTGCCTCGGCTATCAGCTCCTCTTCACGGAGAGCGAGGAGTTTGGGCAGGGCAAGGGGCTTGACGTGCTGTCGGGCGTGGTCCGTCGCTTCCCTGGCGGGCTGAAGGTGCCCCACATGGGGTGGAACTCTGTGGAACACACGGGCGACCTCGCGATCTTCGACGGCGTGCCGAGCGGCGCGCACTTCTACTTCGTGCACTCCTACTACCCGACCACGAGCGATACCTCCCTGGCGACCGCCACCTGCACCTACGGGGTGACCTTCCCTGCCGCGGTGGGGAGGGGCTCGCTCTTCGCCACGCAGTTCCACCCGGAGAAGAGCCAGCGCTGGGGATTGCGCCTGCTGGAGAACTTCGCGGCCTTCGTCCGCGACCGGCGCGGCTAGGGGCGCACGCGATGGGCTTCGCCATCATTCCCGCCGTCGACCTCAAGGGCGGCCGCTGCGTGCGCCTGCTCCAGGGGCGCGCCGACGCGGAGACCGTCTTCTCGGACGATCCCGTGGCCATGGCTCAACGCTGGGAGCGCGAAGGAGCGCCGCGGCTTCATGTAGTGGATCTCGACGGCGCCTTCGGAGGCGGGCCCGCCCAGACGGCCATCGTGCGCGACATCGTGCGCGCGATCGCCATTCCCGTGGAGGTCGGGGGCGGGCTCCGGACGATCGAGCACGTGGAGGCGGTCCTGGAGGCGGGCGCGCGCTGGGCCATCGTGGGGACCCGCGCCGCTCTCGATCCGCAGTTCCTCGGCGAGATCAGCGGCCGCTTCGAGGAGCGCATCATCGTGGGTATCGACGCCTCCGACGGGCGCGTCGCGGTCGACGGCTGGACCCGTGTCCTCGATCTCGACGCGGTGGCCCTCGCCCGCGACGCGGCGGCCGCGGGGGCGGGCGCCCTCATCTATACGGACATCGCCCGCGACGGCACCCAGGGCGGGCCCAATGTCTGGAGCACGGAGGCGGTGGCGCGTGCGGCGGGCATCCCCGTGTTCGCCTCCGGCGGCGTGGGATCGCTCGACGACATCCGGCAGGTGGCGGGCATCCCCGGGGTCGAGGGGGTCATCGTGGGGCGTGCGCTCTACACGGGCGCGGTGAGCCTGCGGGACGCGCTCGCCGAGGCGGGCCGCTGATGCTCTGCAAGCGCATCGTGCCGTGTCTCGACGTCCACGGCGGTCGCGTGGTCAAGGGCGTGCGCTTCGTCGACCTGCGTGATGCGGGCGATCCCGTGGAGGCCGCCCTCGCCTACGACGCCCAGGGGGCGGACGAGCTCGTCTTCCTCGACATCACCGCCTCCCACGAGGAGCGGGCCATCATGCTCGACGTGGTTCGCCGTACCGCGGAAGGCATCTACATGCCGCTCACGGTGGGCGGAGGCATCCGCAGCATCGAGGACGTCCGCACGCTCCTGCGCGCGGGGGCCGACAAGGTCTCGCTGAACACGGCGGCCCTCGCCCGCCCCCAGCTGATCCGGGAGGCGGCCGAGCGCTTCGGCAGCCAGTGCATCGTGGTCGCCATCGATGCCAAGCGCGAGGCCGGTGATCCCGCACGATGGGGTGTCTACACGCATGGTGGCCGTCGTCCGGCGGGCCGGGACGCCGTGAAGTGGGCACGCGAGGTCGAAGGACTCGGGGCGGGGGAGATCCTCCTCACGAGCATGGATCGCGACGGCACGGGCGACGGCTACGATCTCGAGTTGACGCGCGCCGTCTCCGAGGCGGTATCCGTGCCCGTCATCGCTTCGGGCGGCGTGGGGACGCTCGATCACCTCCGCCAGGGCGTGATTGACGGCAAGGCCGACGCCGTCCTCGTCGCCTCCATGTTCCACTTCGGCAGGCACACCATCGCCGAGGCGAAGCGCTACCTGGACGAGCGTGGTGTGCCGGTGAGGTTGGAGCGGTGAGCGTCGACGTGGGCGAGCTCAAGTGGGATGCGCAAGGGCTGATCCCGGCCGTGGCCCAGGAGACGGCCACCGGCGAAGTGCTCATGGTCGCCTGGATGGATCGCGACGCGCTGGCGCGCACCCTCGAGACCGGTCTCGCTCACTACTGGTCGCGCTCGCGCCAGTTGCTCTGGCGCAAGGGAGAGAACTCGGGACACATCCAGCACGTCGACGGCGTCTACGTGGACTGCGACCGCGACACCCTTCTCGTGCAGGTGCACCAGGAGGGCGTCGCCTGCCACACGGGCGCCCGCACCTGCTTCTTCACGCATCTGCGCCGCGAGACGGCGCCCGCCGCCGCCGGGGCGGGCCCGGCCATGCTCGAGGTACTGGAGCGCGTGCTCCAGTCGCGCAAGGTCGAGCGGCCCGCGGGCTCGTACACGGCGGGCCTCTTCGATCGGGGCGAGGCGCAGATCTGCCGCAAGATCGGCGAGGAGGCGACGGAGGTGGTGACGGCGGCCCTCGGCGGAGAGGGAGACGGCCGCGTCATCTCGGAGGTGGCCGATCTCTGGTTTCACACCATGGTCCTCCTCGCCGCGCGAGGCCTCCCGCTCCGGCGCGTCTTCGAGGAGCTGGCCGCGCGCCACGGCGAGAAGAGCCGGTGACGAGGCCGACCGGCGTGCTCCTTGCCGCCCTCCTCGCCGGCTGCAGCGCCACCCACGTGGAGAACGGCGTCTTCTATTCCGCCAAGGGCTATCGGGTGAACCTGCCCGCCACGGGCTGGTCGATCAAGGCCGGCGGCGCCGCCGAACTGGAGCTCGAGCGCCGCGACCCGGCGGGCGGCATGCTCGCCGACGCCACCTGCGACCCGACCACGTCGAGCCGTCCCCTCAGCGTGCTCACGCGGCATCTCACTTTCGGCCTCAAGGACCGCGTGGTCGAGGACGGCGGCGACCTCTCGCTCGACGGCCGGCCCGCCCGGCGCGCGATCGTCCACGGCAACATGGACGGCACGCCCGTGGGTGTCGAGGCAGTGGTAATCAAGGGCGAGCGTTGCGTCTACGATTTCCTCTACGTCGCCCCGGAGGCGAGCTTCGAGGCGGGCCGCAGAGACTTCCAGGCCTTCGTGGAGAGCTTCAGCGGAGCGGCGCGGTGAGCGTGCTCGCCTACGCGCGCCGCCACGGCCGGGAATCCGTTGCCTGGTACGGCGGCCTCGGGCTCCTCGCCTTGCGGGTGGGGCGCAACCTCCGGCTCCCGCCGTCGTACTTCGTGATCGTGGCCCAGGAGATTGACCTCATCGGCGTCCGTTCCCTCGTGGTCGCCCTTACCGCCTCGCTCTTCACGGGCATGGTCCTGGCGCTCCAGACTGCGGTGAACATGGCGCGCTTCGGCGCCGAGAACTACGTGGGCCCCGTGGTCGCCCTGTCCATCCTGCGCGAGCTCGGCCCCGTGCTTACCGCCATCCTGGTGGGCGGCAAGGTCGCCTCGGGCATCACCGCCGAGCTCGGTTCCATGAAAGTCACGGAGCAGATCGACGCCTTGCGGTCCCTCGGCGTCAACTACGTGAAGAAGCTCATCGTGCCCCGCATCCTCGCCGCCCTCATCGTCTTCCCGCTCGTGACCACGGTGGCCGACGCGGTGGGACTGGTGGGGGGCATGCTCATCGCCGTCTTCGACCGCAACGTCGACGCCTACCTCTACTGGAACACCATCTCGTACTGGGTGGTGATGAAAGACTTCTTGAGCGGCCTCGGCAAGAGCGTGGCTTTCGGCGGGCTCATCACCCTCATCGGCTGCTACAACGGGCTCGAGACGGAGGGAGGGACGGAAGGGCTCGGCCGCTCCACCACCAGCACGGTCGTCCAGGTCGCCATGGCCGTGATCATCTCCGACTTCTTCCTCACCAAGCTCTTCCTTCTCCTCTTCTGGTGAGATGACAGACGCCTCCGGCCCTCTCGTGGAGCTGCGCGACGTGCGGAAATCCTTCGAGCAGAAGGAGGTCCTGCGCGGGGTGAGCCTGGCTCTCCGCAAGGGGACGACCCTGGCCGTCATGGGAGGGAGCGGATCCGGCAAGACGGTGCTCCTTCGCATAACCGACGGCCTCCTCCGTGCGGACGCCGGCCAGGTTTCACTGTTCGGCACCCGCATCGACCACATGCGCGAGGAGGCCATGCTGCCCCTGCGCAAGCGCACGGGCTTCGTGTTCCAGGGCGCGGCCCTCTTCGACTCGCTCTCCGTCTTCGAGAACGTCGCCTACCCTCTGCGCGAGCACACCCGGATGTCGCTGGGCGAGATCACCGACCGCGTGCATCGCTTCCTCTCCCTGGTGGGCATGCCGGGCACCGACGAGCTGTTGCCCGCCGAGCTGTCCGGCGGCATGCGCAAGCGCGTGGGGATCGCGCGCGCGCTCGTGATGGAGCCGGAGGTGGTGTTCTTCGACGAGCCCACGGCGGGGCTCGACCCGACCAACGCGCGGCTGGTCGCCGAGCTCATGGCCAGCCTGCGCAGCGGGGTGTGCGACACGGCCATCGTGGTCACCCACGACATCGAGTTCGCCAACATGATCGCGGACCAGATGGCCATCCTCCACCACGGCCGCTTCGCGGACGTGGGGACGCCCGCGCAGATCCGCGCGTCCGCCAACGCCGACGTCCGGCGCTTCCTCGCCGGCGAGCTGCGGGAAGACTAGGACGCCAATGGCGGACGATCGGCGCTACGCTCTCCAGCTCCGCATCGGCGCGTTCATCCTCGCCTCCCTCGTCGTCTTCTTCGCTATCGTCTACCTGCTGGGGGCGCGCGCCCGCTACTTCGAGAGCAAGTACGAGCTGGTGGCGGAGTTCAACGAGGTGGCCGGCCTGATCGAGGGCGCCACGGTGCGGCTGGCCGGCGTGCAGATCGGTCGCGTGACGAGCGTGGTTCTCTCGCCGCGTCCCGGGGGGAAGGTGCGGGTGACGATGACGGTGGCCCGGCGCTTCCACGAGCGCATCCGCCAGAACTCGGAGGCGCGCATCGCCACCCAGGGGCTGCTCGGCGACAAGATCGTGGACATCACGCCGGGCTCGCCGGATGCCCCCCCCCTGGCGCCGGGCGGCACCCTCGCCTCCCAGGAGCCGCAAGAGATGTCGCGGATGTTCGCGGAGGGCGCAAGCACCCTCCGCTCGGTGAGCGAGCTCGCCTCGACGCTTCGCGCGGCCGCGGAGCGACTCGACAAGGGCGGCACCTTCGACGACATCGGCGCCGCCGTCAAGTCGGCTCGCCGCATCACCGACGAGGTGGAGAAGGGCCGGGGCTGGCTCCACGTCCTCGTGTACGAGGAGCCGGAGGCGATCCGCCGCCTCAATGCCGTGCTCACCTCGACGCAGCAGCTCATCAAGAAGGCGGAGAGCGGCGACAACGCGGTGTCGGTCCTGCTCTCCAAGGACAGCGCCAAGTCGGCGAGGGCGTTGCTCGCCGCGCTTGACGCTCTCGGCCGCGCCGCGGAGAAGCCGGGCCCGGACGACGGCCTGCTCCCCGCGCTCCTCTTCGATCCCGAGTACCGGCCGGTGGCGCGCGATCTCCAGGTGCTCACGCGCAATTTCCGGGAGATCTCCGAGAAGCTCGCGCGCGGCGAGGGGCTGCTGGGGGGCATGTTGCAAGACAGCGGCGACGGCAGCACGGGGCAGCCCGCTGCGGATTTCCGGGTGGCCATGGCCAATCTCCGCGCGGTGAGCGAGAAGATCAAGTCGGGCGAGGGCACGGTGGGGGCGCTCATCGAGGACCCGACCGTCTACGAGAACCTCGTCAGCTTCCTCGAGGGCGCCCAGCGCAGCCTCCTCCTGCGTTCGCTCGTGCGCTCCACCATTCACTCGGGCCGGGCGGCCGAGGAGAAGTAATGGCGAGGGAGCGCACGACCTATCGCTGCCAGGCCTGCGGCTTCGCCGCGCCGAAGGCGGGGACGTGCCCGGACTGCGCGCGCCTCGGCAATTTCGTGGTCTTGGTGGAAGAGCGCGTGGCACCCTCTCGCTCGGAGCGGCCGCGGCTCGCGGTGGGCGCGCGGCCCGTGCCCCTGGGCGAGATCGTGGTGACGGCCGGCGAGCGCATCACCACGGGGATCGGCGAGCTCGACCGTGTCCTCGGGAGCGGGGTGGTTCCCGGCTCCCTCGTCCTCATCGGCGGCGACCCCGGGATCGGCAAGTCCACCCTGCTCCTCCAGGCGAGCCGCTCGCTGGCGGAGCTCGCGGGACCCGTGCTCTACGTCTCGGGCGAGGAATCGGCGGCCCAGGTCAAGCTGCGCGCGGATCGACTCGGCGTCGCCCCGCGCGGTTTGTACTTCCTGGCCGAGACCGATCTCACCGTGGTGGAAGCGCACGCCGCCGATCTCAAGCCGCGCGCCCTGGTGGTGGACTCGATCCAGACCATGTTCCTGCCCGGCCTCGAGTCTGCCCCGGGGAGCGTGAGCCAGGTACGGGAATGCGCGGCCCGCCTCATGCTGTTCGCCAAGGGACGCGGCATCGCGACGTTCCTGGTCGGTCACGTGACGAAGGACGGCGCCATCGCAGGACCGCGCGTCCTCGAGCATCTCGTCGACACCGTGCTGTATTTCGAAGGCGAGCAGCACCACGCCCATCGCCTCCTCCGCGCGGTGAAGAATCGCTTCGGCTCCACCAACGAGATCGGGGTGTTCGAGATGGGCGGGCAGGGGCTCGCCGAGGTGGCGAACCCGTCCGGCTTCTTCCTCGCCGAGCGCCCCAAGGGGGCGGCGGGATCGGTGGTGGTCTCGAGCCTCGAGGGCACGCGCCCGCTCCTCCTCGAGCTGCAGGCTCTCGTCACGTCCGCGAGCTTCGGCACCCCGCGCCGCACCGTGCTCGGCGCGGACTACAATCGCGTCTGCCTCCTCCTCGCCGTGCTGGAGAAACGCGTGGGATTTCCGCTGCAGAGTCAGGACGTGTTCGTGAACGTGGCGGGGGGCGGCCGCGTAGCCGAGCCCGCGGCGGACCTGGGCGTGGTGGTGGCGGCGGCCTCGAGCTATCTCGATCGGCCGGTGCGTGGCGACACCGTGGTCATGGGCGAGGTCGGGCTGGCGGGTGAGGTGCGCGCGGTGGCGGGACTGGCCGTGCGCCTCAAGGAGGCGGCCGCCCTCGGCTTCGCGGCGGCGGTGGTGCCGCAGAACAATCTCGCGGCGGACACGGTGCCGCCGCTCGAGGTACACGGTGTGGGCTCGGTGGACGAGGCAGTGAAGGCCCTGTTGGGACACTGAGAGGCGACCATGGGCATCATCATCGTGCGCATCTTCATGCTGGCGGCGGCCGCGGGGGCGGGTCTCGCCTTCGGCCCGTCGCTCGGCTTTCACGCGACCAACTACTGGCTCGCCAGCGCGGGCTTCCTCTTCGGCGTGCTTGCCGTGCTCCTCGAGTGGCAGGCGCGCAAGATCCCCGTGGATCGCATCTTCTGGGGATCGATGGGGGGCATCCTCGGCCTCGGCCTGGGGCTCGGGCTCGGCACGGCCATGGGCGCCGTCTCTCCCGAGGCGGGCCCGCTCGGCCGGAGCCTCTTCGGTCTGCTCTTGGCGTACCTGGGTGCCGCGGTGGCCCTCGCCAAGCGCGACGAGCTGGAGGACATGTCGGTAAAGCTCTTCCCGAAGACGGCGGCCCGGCGCGAGTCCTTCAAGATCCTGGACACCTCGGTCATCATCGACGGGCGCATCGTGGATCTCTGCGAGGCGGGCTTCCTCGAGGGCACCCTCATCATCCCGCAGTTCGTCCTGCGCGAGCTCCAGCAGATCGCCGACTCGCCGGATCCCCTCAAGCGCAACCGGGGCAAGCGCGGCTTCGAAGTGCTCCAACGCGTGCAGCGGATCCCCGGCACCAAGGTGCGGGTGGAAGACCAGGACTTCCCCCACATTCGCGAGGTGGACCGGAAGCTGATCGAGCTGGGCAAGTCGCTGGGAGGCAAGGTCGTCACCAACGACTACAACCTCAACAAGGTCTCCGAGCTTTCCGGGGTGCCCGTGCTCAACGTCAACGAGCTGGCTAATGCGCTCAAGCCGGTGGTCCTGCCCGGCGAGGTGGTGCACGTCCACGTGGTCAAGGAGGGCAAGGAGAGCGGCCAGGGCGTGGCCTATCTCGACGACGGCACCATGGTGGTGATCGACCACGGCAAGCGCTTCATCGGCCAGCCCGTCA
>JBKOVG010000349.1:0-7237 GCA_046723845.1 Candidatus Methylomirabilota bacterium
GCCAAGGTGTACGTCGGAATGCCCGCACCTTTGGTGGTGGGCGACACGGGCTCTAGATATGCGCGGCAGTATTAGCCAATTGGGGTGCGCAAAGGGCTCCTCAGGGTCGCGTCCGGCCTCTCACGTCGAGTCGCGTGCCCGCAGGGGCGGGGGATTGCCCCCTCCGGCAGCTACAGCAAAGAAGCGTGCTCGCGTTGTCCGGTCGCGGGCGGTTAAGGGACGCTTTCACCTCGATCTTGAAGTTATAATAATTAGAAGCCGATCCGGATGCCGTCATTCCCTGTGTAGGCCTGGCGATCGCTGTAGGCCAACAACGCCCGGAAGCTCAGGAAGACCTGCAAGCCTTTCGGGAGAACCAAGACCACGCCTGCACCTAGATTGGCGTAGTTGCGGTCCGGGGGATTGGTCTGGAAGCGGAGCTTGGTCTGATTGAGGTCCTCGCAGAAGCGAAAAATAGATCACCCGCTGATTGTCCAGGAACTCGTGGACCCCTCCCCAAGGAGCTAGGGCACGAAAACGCAATGGACCTGCTGATCGCGTACGACGCGAAGGTGCCCACGGTAGTTGCCAGCGACTCGCGGTTCTGGCCATCGTAAGCCAGTTGGAGCCCCGTATCCAAACCTCGCGGGCTCCAGTTGCGCTCGTCGTAGGAGTTGATCGCGTTGCTGCTGTAGTTCACCCCGGCGCACGAACCCACCGTGAGGGCGCCCAGAGGAACCTCGTATCCGGTCTGGACACTTGTGCGGAACTCGTTCCCGGTGGTGTCGCCCTAGACGAAACCATTGACCCCCGACCCCTCGGCGTTGAGCCCGTTGTTCGGGTTCGAATAGATCGCCCGGCGCACCACGTCGTAGTCGCGCAGTGTGTAACCACGAGCCCGGCCCTCCGGCACCGGGTAGGGGCTGGCGCAGATCGAGTTAAGACTCCCTTGGAAGGGGCCGCCCTTGAGCCCAGTGCACGCACCGCCGCCACCACCGTCGAGGGCGCCCTGGATCGCGTCGTTGAACGTCTGGGCTTGGGCATCGGATCTATGCCCCGGCAGAAGCAGGACTGCCGCCCCGGCCACAACGGCCCAGACCCTCCCACTCGGGCGCGCGCGCGTGCGTTGCCTCATCCCGATATCCTCGTCAGGCTCTAGCACAGACCGATCGACTATCCAACCAATGGTCAAGCCGGAGCACGGCATCTCGGGGCGGGCACCTAGTCTTGGTCAGTTGCTCGCGCGGACGAAGAAGAAATCGCCGGCCTCGTGTCCGGCGAACTTGATCGGTGCATACTCCGGCACCTGCTGGGCGTCGACTCGCTGTGCCGTCGCTGCGACGCGGATCTGGAGCTGACGGAACATCTCCTGTCCGGAGAGCACGCCCACGTTGGTTTGGAGCAGCTCGATGAAGGGCTGAGCAAAAACAGAGTGGGAGCCGCCCACGGAGTCCACCACCGGCCCGAGACCGCCCGAGGTCATCACCATCCGCGACCGCTTTCGCGCCATGAGCTGGATCACCTTGAGCCGCTCCGTCTCGCTGAGCGCGGCATCAAGCCGTCCGACGGACGAGCGGGTGAGCGTGCCGGCGTAGCACGAGTCGGCCACGACGAGAAGCTGCTGCACGTTCATCGCGTTGAGGATGTCGGTGATAACGATGTTCGAGATCCAGTTGGCGCTGCTGTTAGGCTCGGCATCGACCGGCAGCCAGTGGCCGCGCTGGTTCTTGCGGTCGAGCTCCCCATGTCCCGCGTAGTAGATAAGAAGGTTGTCCTTGTCGGTGAGGCGCTCACGGATCCCGTTGAGGGTCGAGAGGATCTGGTAGCGATCGGCGTTGAGGAGGAGCGTCACCTTGAAGCTGTAGCTGGCCTTGAGGATGCGGTCGATATCGCGCGCGTCGTTCACAGCGGTGTTTAGCCGCGGGAGCTGGCGGTACTCGTCGTTGCCTATCACAAGGGCGTGATAGTTCCCGAAGGCTCCCAGGTCCTTGGGCCGGGGGAGCCCCACCGCTTGGCCAGTGGATCGGCTTGATGACCCCTCCTTTGTCGTGGCGGTCGTGGAGCGGGCCGCCGCGTCGCGCTGGAGCCGGCTCATCTCGGCAGCGGAGTCCTTCTGGAGACGGTCGACCTCGGCCTTCTTGGCCGTCGAGGCAGCCTCCGAGACGGTAAGCCGCGACTTGAGCTCGGCCACATCGCGGTCCCGTGCTGCCAGCCGCGCCTCCCGCTCGGCGACAGCCTTCTCGAGATCCTTCACGCTGCCAGACGACGTCTGCTCCTGGCCCCGCCGGAGGGCGTCGACGAGCTGCTCGCGCAGCGCCGCTTCGAGCTGCCGGCGCAGCCGGGCGAGGGCGTCCCGCTCGGTCTTGGCGTCGTTCAGGCGCGTCTCGAGACTGCCGCGGAGCGCTTCGAGGTCGCGCTGGGCCCGGGTGAGCTCGGCCTGCTTGGCATCGAGCTGACGGCGGAGCTGAGCCACCTCGACGCGGAGTTGCTGCGTTTCCTGAGGCGGTGGCGCCGACGTCGCCGCGAGGCCGAAGGGGAGGTCGCCGAGCCCAGCTGCCTTCCGATACCAGCCGAGCGCCTGCACGGGGTCCTTCGGGACGCCGTGCCCTTGCTCGTAGAGCTGGCCGAGGTTGATGGCGGCCCGGGAGGAGCCTCGCTCGGCCCCGCGCCGGTACCACACGGCGGCGGCGGCGTAGTCGGGCAGGACGCCAAGACCCTTCTCGAAGATCTCGCCGACGTTCGTCTGGGCGGCCGGGTCGCCGCCCTCGGCGAGCGGCAACCACACGCGAAGAGCCGTCGCATAGTTTGCGCGATCGAAGGCAACGTACTCGCCCCCACGGATCTCGCAGTCGCGTGCCGCAGTCTTCACGGCCTGCCGCGCTGAGAGGTACGTGACCTGTTGACCCAACCGTCGGATCTGGGGTGGCAGCAGGCAGTCGACGATGAGGAGGTCTTCGGCCCGGCCGACCGACCGGGACTGCGGGTTAGCCTGCGCCACTGCGTCTCCACCCGCGGCGGTGCAGCTGGGCGCGAGGCAGGCCGCAACCGCCCACGCGAGGACATGTCGCCAGGCCGGGCGAAAGCCGACCACGTGCCTTCGAGCAGCCCGAGCGACGAGCATCATCCCTCCCGCATTGGACACGTCTGCGCCGAGTGGGATATCGGAGGCGTCGAGGAAGTATACGCTTGCGTCCGGAAGGCAGTCAACGACACTCACAGTCGCTAAAGGTCCGAGTCGGCCGCTGCTGGATATCTGCGCGTCAGGCTGGGGCCCGCAGGGGGAGGCCGCATGTCGCCCACCCGAAGCGCGCGGTGGAGCCGAGGGAACAGCGTCCGTCCTCTGCGCTCAGACGAAGCAATCTGGTGCTTGCCGCGGGTCGTGGTGGAAAGGGACAGCGCCGTGTGCGAGGAACCATCGGCCCCGAGTCAGCGGACCCAGGCGATCCAGCCATCCAGCGCCTTCCGGACCTCGGGGAGCCCGGCGCCCATAATGCCGACGGTCACGCGCATTCGCTGGGCCAGCTGCACCGTCGTCCTTTCCTCCCAGAAGCGCTCCTGCGCGGCCTGGTTCAGAAACTCTCTGACCCACGAGGCGGCCAGATGAGGTGGGACGCTCGAGAGGTTCTGAAAGAGATACGGACCCGAGGTGGCTCCCGCCGCCGCGCTGCCGAGTGGCCTGAACGCGGCCAGGATATACGGCCCATCGCGATTGGGCCCCGGCAGAGCTCGGAGCAGGCTGCGCGCGCGCGCATAGTCATAGTTGTCGAGGACCCACTGCCCAGACAGGGGCTTGACCGGCTCGCCCCGCACTGGAAGATAGAAGATGTTGAGCTCGCGGCGCGGCACATACTCCTCGAGGCTCATCACGTCGGGAACCAGCGCGAGGTAGGCCTCGATCGCCTTCAGACAGCGCTCGCGGCTCGACTCGCTCGGCGGGGCGCCCAGCAGCAGGTAGCTGTAGAGCCCATAGCCGGCCGCCTCGGACCGGCCGGCCGCGAGGAAAGCCCCGCCTGTCTCTCGTGAGGATCCCCGTCCCTGGACATCCCGCCTGACGGTGACGCGCATCCGGCACTCACTGGATGTGCTCTCCCCATCGCCGGCCTTCACGGTCGCGGCGAAGGTACCCGTGCGCAGCTCGGCCAAGCTCCAGCGCGCCTCCGCGCCGCGGCCCTCGATTCGCCCGCCCGTGGCCGCCCAGGTGTAGCCGAGCGCGCGCCCGGAGGGCGACTGCGCCCACGCCCTGAGGATCACCGTTCCCCCGAGCGGAACCGTCGGGGTCTCGGTGCTGCAGGTGAGAGCGAGAGGCTCTGCCGCATGCCCGACGCCAGTACCCCCAGGGCTCGGCGGTAAAAGGGCGAGCAGACCCGCCGATGCCGTCAGGGCCGCTCTACGAATGAGGCTCATCGCCTCCCCGCGTCTTGCCGAGCCTGGACACAATCCACTTGAGGCCGAAGACGAGGGCGGCGCAGGCAGCCACGACGATCACCGTCTCCGCCTGTGTGAGGGGCGTCGAGGGATTCGAGATGTAAACCGCCGTCCACACCACGAGCGACAGGACGGCGATCGCGACCAGCAACGCTCCGGTAATTGCGACCCAAGATTTCTTCGCAGGTTGTCGCGTTGGCGCCGCTGAATCGGTCTTTGTGCCGGACGGCGTGTCATTGCGAGTGACCAGACCTAACCGCTTGACTAGCTCCTGAACATCGGATTCCCACCGGTTGTGGCTAAGCTCGAATCCATTGCGGTACGCCAGGTCGCTGAGATCTTCCGGCAATTGTTCTACAGTGGGCATGTGCGCGCCGTGTAGCAGCAGCGGTGTGACCGGAATATTCCGCTTGAGAGCGGCCGCAATCTCCATGCGTACGAAATCGCCGGGATTGTCGAGGCGGCGCCGTCCTGACGTGTCCTTGCCATCAAGCCAGTCCCGTCCGATCAATGCCAACATCACATCACACGTCGCCAGCCGTTCCTGAAGGACCTGGCGGAAGTCCCGTCCTAAGCCAATGCTGTCCACATCCATAAACACCGAGTCCCGTCCCAGCCTGGCCACAAGATCCTGGAACAACGCCCTGGCTTGACCCTCGCTATCTTCCCTTCGGTAACTGATGAAAACTGAACCCACAGAAATCTCCTAACTTTTCGCCCTATGCCAAATGAATTTGCGGAACCTTTAAGTCTACCCTTTGCTCTTCACTAAAGACTCCGGGGCGGGCAGGCGCTCCAAGTTTATGTCGCCATACCAATGATTTGGCGAATGAGCTAGGCAACTGTAGCACCCTCCGGCGGCGCGGGCGCCCCGTCCGTGGGCCCCATCCCCGTGCCAGACTCGGGCACCGGCCGCCCCAGGAGCCGACGGCACTGCCTCGAGTTGCTCGATCAATCGTACGGCGGCCCGTCTGACCTCCGTCCTCAGTAGCCTCCGCCCAGCTTGCGGTGGTCCCAGCTCGCCACACGCCGCGGGAGGACCTTGAGCACCACCCGCTTCGGCGCGCTCGCGCGCAGAATCACGAGCTTCCGCTACGGCTAAAAGCGAGGATTTTGATCGCAGACGATTGGCAGCTTATCGGCGCTCTATGGCCATCAGGCGAAGATAGTCAACATCAACGCTCTCCGGCGGCGGTCACCTCAGTCGTGGCCCTCGTCCCGGTGAGATAACCTCCCAGGTTCGGACGCCGGCCGCCCCGGGAGCCGACGGCACAGCTTAGGCCGTCACCTCGAAGCGGAAGCCGAGAGACCTGTTTGCCGGCAAGTGGTTGCGGGCCCCTGATTTGAACCAGCGAAGTCCGAAGGATTTGATTCCCCGGTACGGGAGACCGGAAGTCGTTACCTTCCTCCATCGCCACGTGAGGCTTCGTCCGATTCTATCTCGTCACGTCTTGGGGTGCTGCCAGGGGCCTCCTGGTCAAGACGCTTCGGTCGCGGGGTCACCCACGCAGCTGGGGTTTGACGCCATTGGGTCGTGGGGTCAGATCTGCGACACATTCATCGCTCGGCGTTTGCCGGCGGGGCGAACAGCAAATTTGGTAGCATCCTGACCTGGTGGGACGGCTCCTCCGGATCGGGCCGATGCCGAACGCGAGAACGTGTGGATCGTCCTCGATCAGGTCTGAGAGTGCCAGGCGTTGGGCTTCCTTCGACGCGCGTTCACCCAATAGCGTGGCCCGGGCGGAACGGCGGTTCTCCGCGAGCTCGTCGCGGGCGAGGAAAGCAGGATCTCCAAACCAAGAGGGAGCCTGAACCATGAGCCGAGCGCGACTGAACAGCATCGAGATCGACTACGACGTGTCTGGTAGCGGGACACCGGTCTTGTTGAGTCATGGCTATTCCGCCACGCGGCGCATGTGGGATAGTCAGCACCGCGCCTTTCCCGACTACCAGGTCATCAGCTGGAGCATGCGCGGGCACGGGCAGACGGAGAGCCCTCCCGATCCGGCGCAGTACTCGGCCGCCCTCACGGTGAGCGACATGGAGGCGCTGCTGCGCCACGTGAAGGCGCCGCGCGCGGTGGTGGGTGGGCTCTCCTTGGGTGGTTACGTCTCGCTCGCCTTCTATCTCGCGCACCCCGAGACGGTGCGCGCGCTCGTCATCTGCGATTCCGGCCCTGGCTACCGCAACGCGGAGGCGCGGGCGGCCTGGAACAAGCGCGCCCACGAGCGGGCCGCCGAGCTGGAGAGCCGCGGGATCGAGGCCCTCGGCGGGCGCAGCCGGGAGATGCGCGAGGCCATGGGGGAGCACCGCTCGGCGCAGGGGCTCGCCCACGCCGCGCGGGGCATGCTCGCGCAGGAAGGCTCGAGCGTGATCGATGGGCTGGCAGGCATCAAGGTGCCGACGCTGGTCATCGTGGGCGACCGCGACCAGCCCTTCCTCGCCCCCTGCGAGTACATGGCAAAGAAGATACCCGGCGCGCGGCTCGAGGTGATCGCCGGTGCCGGGCACTCGTCGAATCTGGATCAGCCGGAGGCCTTCAACCGCGTGCTACGCGACTTCCTCGACGGCCTTCCCTAGCTTCTCTCCCCGGGGAGCGATCGGCCACACTCGAACCTTTCGCACCCGCGAAGGAAGGTGGGATGAGGGGACCTAGACGCCGTTCCAGAAGCCGCCCACCGCGCGGACGGTGCGGGATCGCCATTCCATCGCCGGGGCCAAGGACGATCGGCGCGATGCCTTGGTGGCGGCCGAGGCGCTCCGCACGGACGGCTGGGCGTTCCGGCGGCTGGAGGCCGATCATCCCGTGATCGTCCAGCTCCGCGAGGTCACG
>JBKOVG010000386.1:0-13770 GCA_046723845.1 Candidatus Methylomirabilota bacterium
GCGGCCACGGTGTAGGCACAGTGGAGACGCCCTCGACGTGATGTCCGATGTTCCGTCTCGGATGGCAGAAACTTGAACGGCCGCTTGGGCGCGAAGATAAGATAGCGAGCCGATGCAAGCTGTGCTCGGTGCGAGCCCGGCAATCGAGGACCTCCGTGCCAACATCGGCCGGATCATGGGCCGTGCTCGGGCTTCGTCTAGGTTTCCTCCGCTCCTGATCCAGGGTGAGACGGGAACGGGCAAAGGTCTTGTAGCTAGCCTGCTGCATCACTCCGGGCCCCGCGCCGGCGGCCCGTTCGTCGCTGTCAACTGTGCCGCCATTCCCGAGGGCCTGCTCGAGGCGGAGTTGTTCGGCTTTGAGCGTGGCGCCTTTACCGATGCAAAGCATGCGAAGGCTGGCCTCTTTCAGGCCGCCAACCGGGGCGTGTTGTTCCTGGACGAGGTCGGACTATTGCCCGTGGCGCTCCAGGCCAAGCTCCTCAGTGCTATCGAGGAACGATCCGTGCGGCGGCTGGGCAGTACCCGGAGCGAGCGCATCGACGTCTGGATCATCAGCGCGAGCAACGTCGACCTCCGAGCTGCCGTACTGGAGCGACACTTTCGCGAGGATCTCTACCAACGCCTGTCCGGCCTGACGCTGACTCTGCCGCCTCTGCGGGAACGGGGCGACGACGTCATCATTCTCGCTGAACATTACCTAGCCCGCGCGTCCGCCGACTACTCCCTGCCGCCGCGGACGCTCACGCCCGAGGCACGGGCGCGCCTCCTGAAGTACCACTGGCCCGGCAATGTCAGGGAGCTGGCCAACCTCATGGAGAGAGCGGCCCTCCTCTCTGACACTGCGCAGGTGACCGCGGTCACGCTCGACCTGAAGGAAGCGCCAGTGACCGCGCTGCCCGTGCCGCCGTCTGGGCCTCGAGTCGGCGCTGCCTCACTTGACGAGGCGATGCGCGATCATCTACGAGGGGTGCTCGAACAGACCGGCTGGAACATCACCCACACGGCTGCCATTCTCGGGATTGCCCGGAATACGCTCCGCTCCCGTATTCGAAAGCTCGGGCTCAAAGGCTCTGTCGCCGTCGCTCCTCCTCCTGCGGCACCCGAAGGGGCAGCTCTCGCGGCGACCGGTGCCGCCATGGAGCCAGAGGTAAGGCCGGCCTCCCGCTCGGGTACGGTGAGCTGGGAGCGGAGACACGTGACCCTGCTGCGGGTAGCTCTCGCTGTGAGCGCTGACGAATCGCGACTCGCAGAGCGCCTCGTGAGCCTTGTCGCCGAAAAGGCCCTTGGATTCGGCGGCCGCATTGAGATACTCGGCCAGACGCAACTCATCATCTCATTCGGAGCCGTGCCGATCGAGAACGCGGCTCGGCGAGCCGTGAGCGCCGCGCTCGCCTTCCACAAGGCCGTTCTCGAGGCGGGCCAACCGGGGTTCGCGGGAACCACGTTGGTACACACGGAGCAGGCAACGGTGGGTCAAGCGGGAGACACCCTCGTGATCGACGAGGCGCACCGCGTGATGCTCGGCGACACGCTGGATCGAATGGCTCAGCACGCCAGTCCTGGCGTTGTTCAGGCAAGTGGAGTGACTGCGCCGTTCCTCGCGCGTCACTTCGAACTCCGTGAAGGTGAGAAGCCAGGAGCCGAAGGTGAGCCCTTGTTCATTGTCGTGCGACCAGATCCAAGCGGTCTCGGCGCCTGGCGCCGGCTGACCCGCTTTGTCGGGCGCCAGGCAGAAATGGATGTTCTCCGATCGCGCTGGGAGCTCGCGGGCCGGGGCCGGGGCCAGGTCGTCGGGCTCGTCGGAGAGCCAGGTGTCGGCAAGTCACGACTGGTCTGGGAGTTTCTGCACGCAGGTGTCGACCGTGGATGGCTCGTACTGGAGGCTGCCTCGGCGACCCTGGGCAGGCCCGCCCCGTTCCTCGCCGTGATCGACATGCTCCGTCTCTACTTCGACGTGTCCCCTGGCGAAGCGAAGGATTCGGTACGCGACAAGATCGCCCGTCGGCTCGCGCTAGTGGACGAGACCCTGACGCGATCCCTTCCGGTGTTCCTGACCCTGCTTGACGTCCCGGTGGACGACGCCGGGTGGCAGATACTCGAGCCATCAGAGCGACGCCGCCAGACGTTGGCCGGGATCAGGCGCTTGATGCTCCGCGAGAGTGCTCGGCAGCCGCTGGTCCTGGTTTTCGAGGATGCTCACTGGGCCGACGGTGAGACACGAGAGCTGCTCGACGAGATCGCGGACAGCCTCCCGATGGCCCACATCCTCATGTTGGTGACCTACCGCCCCGAGTACGAGCACAGCTGGACCGGGAGGAGTTTCTACACCCATCTGCGGGTAGAGCCGCTCCGGGGAGAGAGCGCCGACCGGCTCGTCGATGACCTGCTGGGGGCCGACGCGTCGCTCGCCGAGTTACGCCCCCTGCTCATCCAGTGGACCGACGGAAACCCGTTCTTCATCGAGGAGGTCGTACGTACCCTGGACGAGACTGGAACGCTTCAGGGCGAGCGCGGCACCTACCAACTGACCCGCGCTCTCGACCGGGTTGTCGTTCCGGGCACCGTAGAGGAGGTGCTCGCCTCGCGTATCTCCCGCCTGGGCGCTGGTCCCGCCGGACTGCTCCGTGCGGCCGCGGTGATAGGGCGGCACGTACCCTACGCGGTGCTGGCCGCCGTGTCGTCCGTCCGCCCTGAGTTGCTCGACACCCATCTCCATGAACTGCAGAGCGCTGAGTTCCTGTACCAGACCGCTGAGACTGAGGAGCATGAATACACCTTTCGCCACGCCCTCACTCAAGAAGTCGCGTACACGAGCCTGACCGCTGAGCAGCGGTGCCGCCTACACTCACAGACCATGGGCGCCATGCTAGCGGTCTACGCTGACCGCGAGAACGAGAAGATCAACGAGCTGGCCCATCACGCATTCGAAGGCAGGGTGTGGGAGCGAGCAGCGGGTCTTCTCCGTCGTGCGGGCCGCCGCGCCTTCGCCCGGTCGGTCAACCGCGAGGCGGTCGAGTGCTTCACACGGGCGCTCATCGCGCTAGCGCACCTGCCGCGGACTCGTGCCCATCAAGAAGAGGCGATCGATGTGCGTTTCGATCTGCGAGGTGCGCTGTGGCCGCTCGGCGAGGTCGATAGCATGGGCAAGGTGCTGGCCGAGGCCGGCGACCTCGCCCGGGACCTCAACGACGAGCGACGGCAGGGACTCGTGGCCGTGGCGCGCTGTCACTATTTCTTCATCACGAGTCGGCACGTTGATGCGGTGACCGCCGGTGAAGAGGCTCTCGCGGTCGCTCGGGCCACGGGAAACGACGCGATCGAGCGCGACGCGACGCTCTACATAGGCATCGTTCACGGAGCAATGGGCAGCTACGGTCGAGCCATCGAACTGCTGGAGACCAACCTGTCGGTCTACGAGGCAGCAGGCGAGAAGCTGTCGGCACGTGAGCGGGTCGTCAGCAGGCCGACGGCCCGGACGTACGTCGCGCGGTACCTGGCCGAGCTCGGCGAGCTTCGACAGGCGGCCGATCACGCGAGTACCGGAATGAGGGCGGCGGAGTCGGGATCCAGCCCATGGCTTCTGGCCACCTGCTACTTCGGCATGGGCAGCGTCGAGCTTCGTCGCGGTGATTTTCCCACCGCAATATCCTCACTCGAGCGAGCTGTCCAGCTGTGCCGCAGCCATCATGTCCAGAGCTGGTTCCCGGCGATCGCTGCGTCACTGGGTTACGCCTATGCGAACGCCGGCCGGGCGACCGAGGGCCTCACCCTGTTGGAGGAAGCGGTCGCGCACGCTGACCGCATGCATGTGGTCGCCAGCTACTCGATGTGGCTCACGTACTTGGGCCACGCGCAGCTGTGTCTCGATCGGGCGGCCGAGGCGCAGCGCACCGCGGAGGCCGCCATCGAGCGCGCCCGCGAGCGCGGCGAGCGTGGTCACGAGGCGTGGGCGCTCCTCCTGCTCGCTTCGGCCAGGGTCACTTCCGGATCAGCCGGAGCCGAGGCGGTTGAGAAGATGTTCGAGCCCGCCATCGACCTGGCCCGAGGCCTTGGAATGCGCCCACTGCTCGCCTATTGCCATGCGGCCCTGGCCGACGCGTCCAATCGCCTGGGGAGTCCAGAGCGGGCCGCCGAGGCGAGGGGGGCGGCGCAACAGATCCGGAAGGAGATCGGCATGATCTCGTCGGATCGTCCCCCTATGACGACTTGACTTTCTTCTGCTGCACCCTTGCCCGCTGGGCCAGAAGCTCTTGGGTCGAGCGACGCCCCGCACGAGCGGGTCTACACCGCTTCGTCATTGTAAGGCGAGGGGATCGGCGAGGTCGCGGGTCAGTGCGAGGTACTCATCGAGTGCGGAGCAGAATCCCAAACCCTCGAGACCAATCCCTACAAGAGCCCGCCGATCAACCTCTTCCCAGGACCGGGCCGAGATCGCCCGCGAGCCGCGACTGGCCCTGGTCATCGGCAACTCGTCGTATGACCGCCGGGTCAACCGAGACGACGAGGCACCCTTCAGTGACCGACCATCAAGGTCTCGCGCAGGGTGTTCGCCTCCAGCTCGAGCTCGTCGATCCGGTTCTTGACGACGTCGCCGATGCTCACGATCCCGGCGAGCCTGCCGTTCTCGACCACGGGGAGGTGGCGGACGCGATGGCGGGTCATGAGCGCCATGACGGCGGTGATCCGATCGCGCGGTGTGCACGTGAACACGCGTGTCGTCATCACTCTGGAGACAGGGATCGAGAGCACATGCGTGTCGTGCTCGATCAGGGCGCGCACCACGTCACGTTCCGAGATGATGCCGAGGATGGTGGCACCGTCCTCGCCCACTACCACGAGCGCTCCGATGTTCCGACTCTTGAGCTGCCAGGCCACCGTGTAGAGCGTCGTGTCCGGACGCGCGGTCTCCACGTGGCTACCCTTTGCCTTGAGGATCGCGGCAACGGTCATGAAGGACCTCCTCCCTTCTGGCTCCATCGGCGTCCACTGCAGGGCGATGCGTCGACATCGCCCAGCTCCATGTCGATCTCGCCGTGCATGACGACGACGATCTGCGATTGCTGGCCGAAGCGCCCCCGCAAATTCCATGACCCGGAGTGGTCGTCTCATTCCGAGCTGGGCGGCGGTCTTGCGCGAGTCGGCATCGGCGCCTCCGCGCACCCGTGGGACGGCCCCGGCGGCGTCAGGCCTTGCGGGATGTCTGGGTCAGGAACGGGGTTATCTGCTGGGTCAGCTTCTTGCTGCCACAATCCGGACATGCCGGGGCACTGTCGTGTTGGCTGACCGATAGCCGAAGGGTGACGGTGCGACCGCAGGCCTCACAAAGGTATTCGTATCGAGGCATGGCTGATCCTCCCTGGCTGGGGCCACCTGCATGGTGCTCGCGCCCCGCGGCCTTGTCAAACTGCTCGAAGAGGCTCTGCCAAGGGCCGGCGAGCCTGACCAGCTTCAGCGAGGCCGTGCTCGCCTACATCGGCGGACATCCCGGCGGCACGCCCCCAAAGCGGACGAGACGGTCTATCATTGCGACAGCAGATTCTCAGGGGAGGGTCGTATCGTGATCGGAGCGCCACAAATGAAGCGGGCACTGTACTACCTCTATGAGCGACGCCTCCTGGCCGAGGTGCGGCGTCGAGCGTTGCCGCAGCATCTCGGGATGATCCAGGACGGGCACCGGCGCTATAGCCGTGAGGTCGGGCTGGGCGACTTCGGCGAGGGATACCGCCTTGGGGCTACGAACACGGAGGCGGTCCTCGGCTGGTGCCTCGAGCTGGGGATTCCCATGGTGACCCTCTGGTGGTTGTCCCTGGAGAATCTCCACCGGGATCCCGATGATGTGGCCGCCGTCCTCGGGGTGATCGAGACGAAGATGGGCGAATGGGTCACGAACGGTTTCGCCATGCATTCCGGCATCCGGATCTGCCCCATCGGGCGGCTGGACCTGCTTCCGGCGTCGGCCCTGCGCGCGTTGCGTCAGGCCGAGGCCGCGACCCGAGAGCATGAGCGGATGGTGCTCAATGTGGGTGTCGGGTACAGCGGGCGGCAGGAGATCGTGGATGCCGTGCGGGGCTACCTCGAGGAGAGCTCCGCGCGCGGCGCTTCCCCGGAGGAAATGGTGGGAGCGCTGACGCCGGAGACCGTCGAGAAGTATCTCTACACCTATGGGTGCCCGGATCCGGACCTGATCATTCGGACCAGCGGTGAGATTCGTCTCTCCGGTTTCATGCTGTGGCAGAGCGCCTTCAGCGAATTCTACTTTTGCGACGCCTACTGGCCGGCGTTTCGCAAGGTCGATTTCCTCCGCGCCATCAGGGCGTTCCAGCAGCGCCAGCGGCGGTTCGGACGCTGAGGCGCTCCGGGGCGCCGGTCGCGAGCAGCGCGACGCGCACCGGCTCGATTCACCACCTCTCTATCTGACCGTCATCCGCAAGCGGAGTGAATTCCGCGACTTTGTGCGGGAGAGGGGCGGCGAGCGGGACCGCCCCTGCCTACCGGCGGGATGGTAAACGTGAGGCAATCTGAGCAGTGCACCCCGAGTAGCTACGACCGATCCGATTTCATTGCGCGCTGATCGGGGGCGCGGACTTATCCTTCTCCGCTCAGCCTCTCCTCTTGTACCTGACGAGGTGCCCGGAGAGTACCCGCGTCGGTGCGAGGGGCTGCAAGCCCCGTTAGACCGCAACCGCCCCGGTGCGCCCGAAGCGCGAGAGGAGCGTAGCGCCGGCCGAGATCGCGGCCGCGAGGATGAGCACCGACGTTCCGATCCACGGCACCAGCCCGACGACGACGAGGATCGCGCCGCCCAGCGCCACTGACTTCACGGGCGTCCGGTTCTCCGCGCTGACCGGCATCCGCTCGCCGAGCCATCCGGCCGACACCGTGAAGCCGAAGAGGAACAAGGCGACGAGGAGCATCACCGCCACCGGGATCAGCGGGATGCCGATGATCGTCACGGCCAGCAGCGCGCAGAGGGGAACAAACCCCAAGAGGATAGCGATCCCGCCCACCGCCGAGAGTCCGGGCCAATTGACGAGGTACGTCCTGATGCGCATCACGGCGCCGGGGAACGCCAGGGCGATGAACAGCGCAATCATAAACAGCAGAAGCGCACGTGCCATCCGCGCAGCGAAGCCGAACATCGAGAGCACGTGCGGCCGCCCGCCAACGATCCACCGGACCATCGAACCAAGCGTCGTCGGAATCGTCCCGGCGAGGCTCACGTTGTCGCCCTCCAGCGTGGCGCCCTCCGGCACGGTCACGGTTCCGCCGATCGCGACCGCATCGCCTTCGACGCGGGCACCGGGCAGGAGCGTGACCGAGCCCCCGACCGCCACCGCATCACGTCGCACGTGGCCGGCGATCGTGACCGAGCCGCCGATCGCGACAGCCTTGTCAACGGTCTCATCGGCGCCAACGTTGAGCGATTGGCCGAACACCGCGCGCTCGGAGCCGTGACGACCGCGCCGCTCCCGCCTTCGCTCCCACCATGAATCGCCGGACGCGGCCGTGGCGTCCGGGCGAACTCGAAGGACGCCGTCAACGAACGAGGCCCGGAGGGAACCCGCCTCGAGGACCAGATCGAGTACCTCGCCGGCGGGGCGCTTGGAAACCTGCAGGTTGAGTGGGCGCGTTGTCGCGCTCTCGGGCGCGGTGACGACCAGGCTCCAGCCCGTCTGCTTGGCGATCGCGCTCAACGCGTCGAGGATCGTGCCGCGCGGCTGGTCGATCGAGACGACGGGAGTGTCGTCGGGCAGTCGACCCTCCAGCCGGCGGCTGTCCGGCGTCACGGCCCATGCCAGGTCCGGCAGAAGCACGAGAACGACGGCGAGAACGACGATCAGCTTGGCTGCGCTCATGTGCGATCTCCCTTCGCTCGGGAGTACGGTCGAGCGCCCGGCTTATTTCACAGGGGCGAACGATCGCGCTCGGGCCAAGAGAATCAGCGAGAGAATAGCCGCGGTGGAGCCCAGCACGGCCGAGGTCCAGATGCTCACCGGCACGAGCGCGATCACGACGCCGAGACCAGTCGCCCATCTGGCGAGGTCAGCCGCCGCCTCCGCAAGCCACGTGACCAGGGCGGCCGGCTCGATGGTCGTGGCCAGCAAGGTGACGATCACCACCAGACCGACGAGCGCAGCGGCGAGTCCGGTGAAGACCGCACGGCGGTCGCGGGCCTCCATCGCCTCGAGATAGCGGCGCCGCGCGCCGGCAAGGAACTCGCCCGACGGCGCCGGCGCGGGAAGCGCCTGGAGCAGGCGGGTGAGCTGAGCGTAGTCGTCGGATTGTCGGCTCATGCGATGGGCGCGCCTTCTAGCGCTCTCTTGAGCTGGGCGCGACCCCGATGAAGCCATGTCATCACCGTGCCGATCGGCACCTCGAGAGCGGCCGCGATGTCCCGGTACGACATTTCCTCGATGTGGAAGAGGACGATGGCCTCCCGAGGCCCCTCGTCCAGATCGGCGAGTGCCCGATCGAGACGCGAAAGCTGCTCCCGCATCGAGGCCTCGCCCTCTGGCCCTGGCGCCGGCGGGCCGGTGACCGGGACCGTCTCTGCCCTCGCTATTACCTTCCTGTGCCGCAAGACATCGAGGCACAGCCGGCGGGCAATGGCGATGAGCCACGGCAGCACCGGGCGCTCCGGGTCGAATCGCTCGAAGTGAACGAAGGCGCGCACGAACGTGTCCTGGGCCAGATCCTCGGCGTCGGCGGATCGAAGCAGTCGCCAGCAGAAGCGATGGACGGGCCGGTGAAAGCGCCGCACCAGATCGTCGAAGGCCGTGGCGTCGCCGTGGCGGGCACGACGCGCAAGCTCGAGCTCTGCTCGCCGGTGGTCTGCATCGGAAGCCGGGGCCGCCGCATCGCCGATCTCGATGACCGCTCGCTCCTCGCCGTCTGCCAAAAGAGTACGGGCGAGGCCCTGGGATTATTTCGCGCGGCGGATCAAGCCACGGACGACTGGGCGCCGCCCGCATGGGCGACATAAGCTTCCATGCCCTGGACTTCCCGGATCCTAGAAGTTCATGCCACAGCGTACATCAGCTGAAATACTCCTCCCATCTCGCTCAAGGATCAGAATCCTGCCCTGCTGGTGTTTCCCTCTCACAATGCCGCAGAGCGGGGCCCGACCGGCGTACCGCACGTACAGCATGAGAAGGATGGCAAAGGGCCAGCCTGCGATGAGCGGATTGATGTTCATGGATCGCCTCCGCGCTCAGGAGATGCTCCGGGTGGGTCAGGCTCGGGGTGCCCTGATCGGAGGAAGAGGCGTCTTGCATGACCATCCGAGGGGCAAGGCCAGTGCCAGTCGAGAAGGGAAGCGAAATCTGGAGGTTATGCCAACGACCGCCGGAAGTGCCGGTCAACCTGCGCACATATCGACCGGTGTTGACCCGCGGATTGGCCGCCAGGGTGCCCCCTGCGACGGCGTCCCGGACGGAGAGATTCTCGAGCGGCCGCTCGAGGCCGAGGATAAGATACCGGGCCGATGCAAGAGGTGCTTGGTGCGAGCCCCGCCATCGAGGCCCTCCGCGCGCAGGTCAGCCGGATCATGGGCCGTGCTCGAGGATCGTCCCGGCTCCCTCCCGTACTGATCCAAGGCGAGACGGGAACCGGCAAGGGTCTGCTTGCCGCCGCGCTGCATCGCGCGGGCCCGCGCTCGGGTGGCCCGTTCGTGGCCGTCAACTGCGCCGCCATCCCGGAGGGTCTGCTCGAGGCGGAGCTCTTTGGCTTCGAGCGGGGCGCTTTCACCGACGCCAGACAGGCCAAGGCCGGCCTCTTTCAGACCGCTCACCGGGGTGTGCTGTTCCTCGACGAGGTCGGCCTCCTGCCCGGGGCCCTGCAGGCCAAGCTGCTCACGGCCATCGAGGAAGGATCTGTCCGCCGGATCGGTAGCACCCGGAGCGAGCGCGTCGACGTCTGGATCATCAGCGCGAGCAATGTCGAACTCCGGGCCGCCATATTGGAACGCCGCTTTCGGGAAGATCTCTACCAACGCCTGGCCGGCCTGACGCTCGTGCTGCCGCCGCTCAGGGAGCGGGGCGACGACGTCATCATGCTCGCCGAGCACTACTTGACTCGTGCGTTGGCCGATTTTTCCCTGCCGCCGAGGAGCCTCACGAGTGAGGCCAAGGCCCGCCTCCTGAGGTATCCATGGCCCGGCAATGTCAGGGAACTGGCCAACCTGATGGAGCGAGTGGCCCTCCTCTCCGACACACCGCAGGTGACCGCAGCCACGCTCGATCTGAAGGACCTGTCGCCGACCGTGGCCCCCGCACCTTCGCCTGTGCCGGGGCCCTCCGCTGCCCCGCTCGACAAGGCGATGCGTGATCATCTCCAAGCGGTGCTTGAGCAGACCGGCGGCAACATCACGCACACGGCCGCCATTCTCGGGATTGCGCGGAACACGCTCCGTTCCCGCATTCGAAAGCTCGGGATCAAGGGTTTTGGCGGCGGAGCTCCTTCGACCCTCAGCGAGGCGGCCGGCGAGGGGATGCCGGCTTCCGCTACCCCGTCGGAGGCGATAGCGCCTCCCCAAGCGTCGGCGGTGCGCTGGGAGCGGCGCCTCATCACGATCCTCGGGGCCGCCCTGAACGGTCCCTCGGACACGCCGTCATTTCAGCTCGCTCCCGCCCTTCAGGACCTCATCACGAAAGCGAGGAGCTTCGGGGCGCGCATCGAAGAGCTGACGCCGGATCGTGTCGTGGCCGCCTTCGGGTTCGACCCGATCGAAGATGGGCCTCGGCGCGCCTCGAACTCGGCGGCAGCCATGCTCAAGGCGCTCGAGCGCACCGAAGAGGGGTCCGCGCCCCGGCTCACCGGGCGATTCGCCATCCATACCGGCCACTACCTGATCGCTCAGGTCAGCGACGTCACCGGCATGGACGCCAACGACCGCCGTCGGGCGTGGAGCATCCTTGACGAGCTCGTGGGGAAGGCGGAGCCAGACACCATCGTGGTAGACGGCGACACTGCCCGCTTCCTAGAGCGCCGCTTCGAGTTGAGCCCGATGGGAGCAGGGACCGGGCTCGCGGGCCCGGCTTATCGGGTGATCGGGCACGAGCGGAGTGGTTTTGAAGTGGGCGGCCGTACCTTGAGCCCATTCGTCGGCCGGGACCGCGAGCTGGCCACGCTGAACGATTTGCTGGCCAGGGCGGAGGATGGGCGTGGCCAGGTTGTTGGGATCCTGGGCGACCCAGGTGTCGGCAAGTCACGCCTGCTTCACGAGTTCCGGCAGGGCCTCGAGCGCGGCCGAGCTGCGTACATCGAGGGCCGTTGCCTGTCTTATGGGAACACGATCCCCTATCTGCCCATCATCGACATCGTCCGCAACAGCTTCGGCGTCCTCGACACCGATGCCCCGGACGTGATCACCCAGAAAGTGCATGCGATCGTCGAGACTCTGGGGGTGGAGCGCGAGGTGACAGCGCCTTACCTGCTTCATCTCCTCGGTTGCCGGAGCGGCGTCGAGGCCGTGCGGGGGCTGAGTCCACAGGCGGTCAAGGTCCGCACCATGGAGGCATTGCGCCAGACCGCGATAGCCGCCAGCCGCGAACGGCCGATCATCTTCGCCATCGAGGATCAGCAGTGGATCGACCAGACGGGAGAAGATGCCCTCGCCTCGCTGGCGGACAGCCTCGCCGGCTGCCCGATCATGCTGATCGCGACATACCGCCCGGGGTATCGACCGAAGTGGCTCGAGCGATCGTATGCCACCCAGATCGGCCTGAATCGTCTGACGCGCGCCCACAGTCTGGCGGTGCTCCATTCGGTGATTCCCGAGGAAGAGCTGCCTCCGCATCTGACGAAGGTCATCCTGTCGCATGCCGAGGGTGTTCCGTTCTTCCTGGAAGAGCTCGCCCGTGCGGTGACCGACCACCCCGATCTTCGGTCCGACGTCATGGTGCCCCACACGATCCAGGGAGTTCTCGTGGCCCGCATCGACCGTCTGCCCTCCAGACGGCATCTGTCGTCGGCAGGGAAGTCGCGGTCCCGGTATTGACGGCGGTGGCCGACCTCCCTGAGGAGGTGCTGCGTCCCCGGCTGTCCCGCCTCGAGGCGTCGGAATTCCTCTATCAGACGCGCGTGACCCCGACCGAAGAGTACGCGTTCACGCATGCGTTGACACATGAGGCGGCCTATCAGAGCGTGCTGGAGGATCGTCGACGCCCGCTGCACGCCAAGGTGGCGGAGGCGCTCGAGACACTGTCTCCAGACATTCGCGAGCAACGACCCGAGTTGCTGGCCTGGCACTACTCGCACGCGAAGCTGCGCGAGCCCGCCATTGCCTGCTGGCAGCTTGCCGGGCAGAGCGCGATCCAGCGTTCGGCGAGCGCGGAAGCGATTGCGCATCTCGGCAAGGGTCTGGATCTCCTCAACGAGCTGCCCGACACGCCACCGCGAGTCCCGCATGAGCTGGCGCTGCGCATCGCCCTTGGGCAGGCACAGGTGATGAGCGCAGGTTACGGTTCGCCTGAGCTCGAACCGACGCTGGCCCGGGCTCGTGAGCTGTGCCAGCAGATGGGGGAGTCGCCGCATCTCTTCCCCGTGCTCTTCGGCCTGTGGCGCTTCTACCTCGCCCGCGGTGACATCGCCACGGCGCAGGAGCTGGCGGCCCAGCTGCTCGCCGCCGCCGAGCGACAGCCTGACGAAAGGCTCACCACCCCGGCTCATGTCGCGTGCGGCGTGCCCTTCTTCTACAAGGGCGAGCTGGAAGCGGCGCGGCAGCACCTCGAGCGGGCGATCGCCTGCTACCGTTCCGAGCACTCGACGGCTCAGACCCTGGCGTACGGGCAGGACCTCGGCGTGGCTGCGGTCTGCTTCCTTGCCTGGACGCTCGCCCTGCAAGGCTATCGTGATCAGGCCGCTGAGGCGGCCGTGCGAGGGCTCGAGCGGGCGAGGGCCACCTCCCACCCGTTCACTCTTGCGTTGGCGCTTCATCTGAACGGGATGGTTCGGCATCTCCGCGGCGAGATGCAGATGGTCGGAGAGATCGGGAAAGAGGAGCTGGCTCTGGCCCGTGAGCAGCAGTTCCCGTTCTTCTTTGCCGGCGGCTCAGGCTTTTGTGGCCTCACCCTCACGACCGCTCCGGGGGAGACGGAACAGGGGCTCGAGCTGATGCGAGAGGGCGCTCGCGTGTACCGGGCCAGCGGGATGAAGCTGGGCTCGGCGCACCTGGCGCATCTGGGAGCGGCCCTCGTGACTGCGCAGCACGCCGACGAGGCCCTCGCCGTCCTGACAGAGGCGCGGGCGTGGTCGCCCGGGGGCGAGGAGCGTGCCTACCGCGCGGAGTTTGCGAGGATCGAGGGAGAAGCCCTGCTGGGCCGGGCCACGCCCGACGAGAAGGGAGCGAGCGCCTGCTTCGAAGAGGCGATCGCGCTGGCGAGCGCGCAGGGTGCGCAGGTCTTCGAGCTCTGGGCCGTCACGAGTCTTGCGCGTCTCTGGTGTCGGCAGGGCCGAACGGCGAGCGCCTGCGACCGGCTGGCTCAGACCATCGAGTGGTTCACCGAAGGCCTCGATCTCGCCGATCTGCAGGCGGCTCGATCGCTGCTTGGAGGGCTGTCGGCAGGCGCCATGACCTAGGATCTCCGGGCTCTGGGCAGTACGCGGCGGCAAACCCCAACACCCGCTGCGCGTAGGCATTGCGGAACGTGCCGGCGGGATCGTAGCGCGTGCAGATTTCCCGGAAGTGTGCGAGACGACCCGGATACAGGTGCTCGACGGCCTGGTGCGTGAGGGGGAAGAACTTTCCCCAGTGCAGGCGGGCGCCGTAGA
>JBKOVG010000149.1:0-13568 GCA_046723845.1 Candidatus Methylomirabilota bacterium
ACAACAACCACCACGCACACCCGCGGGCCCCGAAGTTCAGCATGGGTCGCTTCGAGTTCGATCCCTCGTGGGTGGTCATCCGGTGCCTGTCGGCCGTAGGGCTGGTCAAGATCACCGGGGTGCCCGTGCGGATTCCCCGGAGCTGACTGCGAGATCCGAGGACACCGATCAGAGGCCAGGACTGGAAGCGATTAATTAAAGGAAGGAAGCCGGAGGCTCTGAAGTCACCGGGGTAGGGAGAAAGGGATGAAAGGTCCGCCGCCGGGAATTCTCCAGCATCTCGTGCCTGAAAGCGTCACCGAGCCTCGGAGCGCGGTCTCGAACGCGTAGTCATTCAACTGCGCCGTCTACGCTCGATGCCCAGCCCCCCTCCTCCCTTGGAGTTCGCATCGAAGTCCGTCGAAGCGCCAATCCGGGCAGAACTCTTCGGTATCGAGCGCCTCGAGCAGCACGGCGAGAGCCTGGCCGCGGCCCAGCCCATCCTAAGCAAGTCGAGCAAGGGTCGCTCATTGTTGCCCCGTGTCCAGGACAACGGGCGCGTGCTCCGCGAGGGATATCGCGAGATCGCCCAAGCGATCCGAGAGGAGCGCGCCATCACGCCGGCGGCGGAGTGGCTCGTTGACAATTTCCACATTGTCGACGAGCAGTTGCGCGAGATCCGCGACGACCTTCCCCCGGGCTTCTATCGCGAGCTGCCCAAGCTGGCCGATGGTCCTCTCCTCGGGTACCCGCGCGTCTACGGCATCGCCTGGGCGTTTGTCGCGCATACGGACAGCCGGTTCGATCCGGATACCCTCCGTCGGTTCGTGCAGGCGTACCAGCGCGTCCAACCGCTGACCATCGGCGAGCTCTGGGCGGTCGCCATTACCCTGCGGGTCGTGCTCGTCGAGAATCTTCGCCGCCTGACGGAGAGCATCGTGCGGGGGCGAGCCGCGCGTCAGGCGGCCGACGCGCTCGCGGACGAACTGCTCGGGCTCAGTGGGCACCCGCTCGAGACGGCGGCTTGGGCCCTCGAGGAGTTCGAAGGCAGGCCGCTCGTGACGGCCTTCGCGGTGCAGCTCGTCCAGCGGCTGCGCGATCAGGATCCCGCCGTGACGCCTGCCCTCCTGTGGCTGGACGGGCGGCTGGCCCTGCAGGGGACGACCTCCGACGACATCGTGCGGGTCGAGCATCAGCGGCAAGCCGCGATGAACGTGACGGTGCGGAACGTGATCATGAGCATGGGCCTGATGTCCGCGTTGGACTGGAGGGAGTTCTTCGAGAGCGTCAGCCTCGTCGACGGCGTGCTGCGGGCGGACGCCGGCTATGCGGCGATGGACTTCCACACACGCGACAGCTACCGTCATGCGATCGAGGAGCTCGCGAGAGGATCGAGTCGCTCGGAGCTCGACGTGGCCCGCGAAGCAATTGTTCGGGCGGCAGCGAACAATCCCCACGATGGCCGCCTGAACGATCCCGGCTTCTATCTCGTCGGGGATGGGCGCAGGGCCTTCGAGCTGATGCTCGGCTTCCAGGGGCCACTCGCCCGCCGGCTGATCCGCGCCTACGTGGCGGGAGCAACCCCCGGCTATCTGGGAACGATCGCCGTCCTCACTCTGACGATTCTCATCGCGCCGCTTCTCGCGGCGTGGGAATCCGGGGCCGGGGTGGGGACGCTGCTCGTGCTCGGGCTGGTGGCCGGGTTCCCGGCCTCGGATCTGGCCATTGCGCTGCTGAACCGGGGCGTCACCGCATTGCTCAGGCCGGGTTCGCTTCCGCGCCTCGAGCTTCGTGACGGGGTGCCGCCGTCGCTGCGAACCATGATCGTCGTGCCGACCTTGTTGACCCGTCCGGCCGAGGTCGAGGAGCAGATCGAGCGACTGGAAGTGCACTATCTCGCGAACGCGGACGGTGATGTCCGCTTCGCTCTGCTCTCCGACTGGACAGACGCGTCCGCGGAGAGGGTGCCGGGCGACGAAGAAATCCTGGCCACGGCCCGCGAAGGGATCTTACGCCTGAATCGCCGTCACGGGATGCCAGCGGAAGGGGGTGAGCGGTTTTTCCTCTTCCACCGCCGACGGCTCTGGAACGAGGGCGAGCGGGCATGGATGGGGTGGGAACGGAAGCGTGGGAAGCTCCATGAGCTGAACCGTCTCCTTCGGGGAGCGACGGACACGTCGTTTCTGCCGGCGGAAGGCCTCGCACCGACCGTCCCCGCTGGCATCCGCTACGTCATCACCCTCGACGCCGATACCCGCTTGCCGAGAGGAGCGGTCAAGCGCCTCGTGGGCACGATGGCGCATCCACTCAATCGCCCGCGGCTCGATCCCAACGCCGGCCGCGTCATCCAGGGGTACGGGGTGCTGCAGCCACGCGTCACCTCACCGCTGCCTGGCCGCGAGGGCTCCTTCTTTCAGCGCCTGTCGTCGGGCCCGTCCGGCATCGATCCCTACGCGGCGGCCGTATCCGATGTCTACCAGGACCTGTTCGGGGAGGGATCGTACACGGGCAAGGGAATCTATGACGTGGACGCGTTCGAGGCGGCCCTCGCGGGGCGCGTGCCCGAGAATGCCCTCCTGAGCCACGATCTCTTCGAGGGCCTCTTCGCGCGGGCAGGCCTGGTCACCGACGTGGAGCTGTTCGAGAGTGCCCCGTCGCATTACGGTGTCGCCGCGGCCCGCCAGCACCGCTGGGCGCGCGGAGACTGGCAGCTGCTTCCGTGGATCCTCGGAGGCCGAGTGCCCGTGATCGGGCGCTGGAAGATGGTCGACAACCTCCGGCGCACGCTGTCGGCTCCCGCCGCCTTCGTAACACTGATCCTCGGATGGACGCTGCTCGCCGCATCGCCTCTCGCGTGGACCGCCTTTGTCCTCGGGACCATCGCCCTGCCGGCGCTCTTGCCGGTTCTCATCGGACTGATTCCCCGAGGACACGGGTTTTCGAAACGCAGCCACGTCCGCGCGGTGACCCGGGACTTCATGCTCGCCGGATCACAGACGGTGCTCACGATCACCATGCTGGCGCATCAAGCCTGGCTGATGGCTGACGCGACGCTGCGCTCGCTGATTCGTGTGTACGTGACGCATCGCCACCTGCTCGAGTGGGTGACGGCCGCCCAGGCCAAGACGGGTCTCCGCCTCGATCTCCGCGGATTCTACCAGCGGATGGCCGGTGGAGTCGCTCTTGCGGCGGTCTCGACCGCCGCCATTGCGTGGGGACGGCCGGCGGCCTGGCCCTTCGCCTTGCCCTTCCTGCTGCTCTGGGCCGCCTCGCCCGTGCTGGCGCGATCGATCAGCGTGCCATCGCCTGCCGCGAGGACGAGACCGCTGTCACCGGCAGATGCGCGGGCGCTGCGATTGGTCGCCCGCCGGACGTGGCGTTTCTTCTCGACGTTCGTCGGCCGCGAAGACCACGCTCTGCCTCCCGACAACTTCCAGGAAGCCCCGAGCCCCGTCGTGGCGCACCGGACATCGCCCACGAACCTCGGCCTCTATCTCTTGTCCACGGTGGCGGCGCACGATTTTGGCTGGATCGGGGCGCTCGACACCATTGACCGGCTCGAGGCCACTTTCGAGACGATGGGCCGTCTCGAGCGCTTCCGCGGCCACTTTCTCAACTGGTACGACACCATGGATTGTCGACCGCTCAATCCACGCTACGTGTCATCGGTCGACAGCGGCAATCTCGCCGGCCATCTCATCGCCCTCAAGCACGCCTGCCTGGAACCGGTCGACCATGGGCTCCTCGCCGGGAGAGCGCTCCGGGGGATCGAAGACGCGGCGGTGCTCGTTCGTGAATCCTCACGCCTCTTCGCGGAGGGCCGGCGCCCAAGCACGCGTACCCGGCGCGTCCTGGACGAAGCGCTCGATGCCGTCACGGCGGCGGTCGCGGGAGGACCCGGGACTCCAGTCGAGTGGGCTCGGCGACTCTCGGAGCTGGGGGCACACGCCTCTGTCGTGACCGCCCTTGCGCAAAGCGTGGCGGAGGAAGATGGCGCGGGCCCGCCGGCCGAGGTTGTCCTGTGGGCCGAGGCTCTGAGCGCGACCATCGAAAGTCACCGTCGTGATCTCACCGCGACGATCCCCCTGTCCGAGTCCCTGATCCATCGCTGGGCCGCTCTCGCCCAGAGGGCGGAGTCGATGATGGCGGAGATGGATTTCACCTTTCTCTTCGACCCGGTCCGGCAGTTGTTCGCCATAGGCTACCGCGTCGAGGATGCGAGCCTCGATCAGAGCCACTACGATCTGCTGGCCTCGGAAGCTCGACTCGCGAGCTTTGTCGCCATCGCGAAGGGCGATGTGCCGGTCGCGCACTGGTTCCGACTGGGCCGCGCGCTCACCCCCGTGGAACAGGACTCCGCTCTCGTGTCCTGGTCGGGGTCGATGTTCGAGTATCTAATGCCCGGGCTCGTGATGCGCGCTCCAAGAGGAAGCCTGCTGGAACAGAGTGGACGGCTCGTGGTCCGCCGGCAGATCACGTATGGCGCCGAGCGCGGCGTGCCCTGGGGTGTCTCGGAGTCGGGGTATAACATGCGCGACCTCGAGCAGACCTACCAATATTCGAACTTCGGCGTGCCGGGCCTCGGACTCCGGCGTGGGCTCAGCGAGGACGTGGTCGTCGCTCCGTATGCGACGGCATTGGCGGCCATGATCGATCCCACGGCGGCCGTGCAAAACTTTCGACGGCTCCGCGAGGCCGGGGCGGGCGGCGCCTACGGTCTCTATGAGGCCCTCGACTACACGGGCTCCCGGCTTCCGGAGGGAAGCCGGGTCGCGGTGGTACGCACGTACATGGCGCATCACCAGGGCATGCTGCTCGTCGCCCTCGCCAACGTCCTCCACGGAGGCGCGATGCGTGCGCGCTTCCATGCCGAGCCAATCGTCCAGGCGACCGAGCTGCTGCTTCAGGAGAGGACGCCGCGCGATGTTGCGGTCGCCCGGCCGCGCGCGGAAGAGGTGATGGCGGTGGCCGATGTACGTGAATTCATTCCCCCGGTCGTCCGGCGCTTCACCTCGGCGCACGGCCCCGTCCGCACGCACCTTCTCTCCAACGGGCGGTATGCCGTCATGCTGACGGCAGCGGGCTCCGGATACAGCCGCTGGCGCGACATCGCGCTGACCCGATGGCAAGAGGATGTCACGCGTGACGAGGCCGGGATGCACGTGTACCTCCGCGACGTGCACGGTGGCCAGAGCTGGTCGGCCGGCTACCAGCCCAGTGGCTGCGAGCCGGAGAGCTACGAGGTCGTGTTCTCCGAGGACCGAGCGAGGATCGCCCGGCGGGACGGGCCGATCGCGACCACTCTGGACGTGATCGTGTCCCCGGAAGACAATGCCGAGATCCGACGGGTGTCGCTGACGAACCTTGGGCCACGGGCCCGCACCATCGAGCTGACCTCCTACGCCGAGGTCGTCCTGGCCCCGCCGGCCGCCGATGCTGCTCACCCGGCGTTTTCCAACCTCTTCGTCGACACGGAGTGCGCGCCCGAGTTCGAGGCCCTGCTCGCAACGCGTCGGCCGCGAGTGCTGGACGAGCGGCAAGTCTGGCTTGCCCACACGGTGGCCGCGGAAGGTGAGAGGGTCGGCGACCTCCAGTGGGAAACCGACCGGGCTCGATTCCTGGGCCGCGGCCGCGGCATCCGGGCACCGCTGTCGATGGTCCGTAACCAGCCCCTCTCTAACACCGCAGGCTCGGTGCTCGACCCGATCGTGAGCCTTCGACTCCGGATCCGGCTTCGACCGGGCGCCACGGTGCGGGTCGCCTTCTCGACGATGGTGGCGCAGTCGCGGGAGGAGGCCCTGAATCTCGCCGAGAAGTATCACGATGCGGCGATCTTCGACCGCGCCGCCACGCTGGCATGGACGCAAGCTCAGGTGCAGCTGCATCACATCGGCATCGGTCCCGACGAGGCCCACCTCTTCCAAAGTCTTGCCCGGCGCATTTTCTACTCGGAGCGATCCCTCCGGCCTTCGGCGGACGTGCTCGCGCGCGGCTCGGGAGGGCCCGCGGCCCTCTGGGCCAACGGGATATCGGGAGATATCCCGATCGTCCTCGTTCAGATCGACGAGCCCGAGGATATGGGCATCGTGCGGCAGCTGCTCCGCGCCCACGAGTACTGGCGAATGAAGCAGCTTGCCGTCGACCTCGTAATCCTGAACGATCGCGCGCCTTCGTATGTCCAGGACCTGCAGCTCCTGCTGGAGGCGCGGGTTCGAACGAGCCAGTCGGGCGGGCCTTCCGAGGGACACGAGCCGCGTGGGAGCGTGTTCATTCTCCGTGCCGACCGTCTGACGACGCCCCAGCGCGACGTGCTCCAGGCCGCGGCCCGCGCCGTGTTGTCGAGCCGCGGGGGGACCTTGGCCGAACAGATCGCGCGCTCGCACGGGTCCGAGATGGCCAGGACCCCTCCGTCCCGGCGGCCGACGGCGAAGAAGTCGCCCGCCACCGTGGAGCCGCCGCGGCCTGGGCTCGAGTTCTTCAATGGCCTCGGCGGTTTTGCCGCGGACGGACGGGAGTATGTGACGATCCTCGACGGGGAACGACAGACGCCGGCCCCCTGGATCAACGTGATCGCGAACCCGCTCTTCGGCTTCCAGGTCTCGGAGTCGGGCTCGGGGTACACCTGGTCGGTCAACAGCCGTGAGAACAAACTCACGCCATGGTCGAACGATCCGGTAAGTGATCCGCCGGGCGAGGCGATCTACGTGCGGGACGAGGAGACGGGCGATCTCTGGGGCCCGACGGCGCTTCCGATTCGCGAAGAGAGTCATCGATACCTTGCCCGCCATGGACTGGGCTATAGCCGATTCGAGCATGTCTCCCATGGCATCTCGCTCGAGCTGCTGCAATTCGTCCCGCTGGAGGACCCGATCAAGGTGAGCCGTCTGACGATGACAAATGCGTCAGGACGTTCTCGGCGGCTGTCCGTGAGCGCCTATGTCGAATGGGTGCTCGGCGTGTCTCGCAGCCGCTCCGCACCGTTCATCGTCACCGAGATCGACCCGACGACCGGCGCCATGCTCGCCCGCAACACCTGGAGCAGCGATTTTGATGGCCGCGTGGCGTTTGCCGACATCGGCGGGGCACAGACGGCCTGGACCGGCGACCGGACAGAGTTTCTCGGGCGCAACGGCGCACTCGAGCAGCCGGCCGGCCTCGAGCGGGGAATCCGGCTGTCGGGGCGGGTCGGTGCCGGTCTCGACCCCTGCGCCGCCCTCCAGACAATGATCGAGTTGCGCGCAGGAGAGCGCGCCGGGATCGTGTTTCTCCTCGGCGAGGCGGCAAGCCGAGAGGAGGCACGGGAATTGATCGCCCGTTACCGGGCGGCCGATCTCGATGCGGCCTTGCGATCCGTCGCGGAGCGGTGGAACGAGGTACTGGGCGCGGTGCAGGTGAGGACCCCCGACCGATCGATGGATATCCTGCTCAACGGGTGGCTGCTCTACCAGACGCTCGCCTGCCGGGTCTGGGCGCGAGCGGCATGCTATCAGGCCGGCGGCGCCTATGGATTCCGCGACCAACTCCAGGACGTGATGGCCCTGACCGTGGCTAGCCCGCAGGTCACACGCGAGCACCTTCTCCGGGCCGCCGCCCGCCAATTTGTGGAGGGGGACGTTCAGCACTGGTGGCACCCGCCCTCCGGGCGGGGCGTCCGGACGCGGATTTCCGACGATGTCGTGTGGCTGCCGTACGCCGTCGCCCACTATCTGGACGCGACCGACGACAGCTCCGTCCTGGACGAGGTCGTGCCCTTCCTTGACGGCCCGATCCTCGCGGCGGGGCAGAACGAATCGTACTTCCAGCCGAGTGTCTCGTCGCAGCGGGCCACGATCTTCGAGCACTGCGCGCGAGGCCTCGACCGGAGTCTTGCGGTGGGCGCCCACGGCCTTCCTTTGATCGGTACGGGCGACTGGAATGACGGCATGAACGGTGTCGGCCAGTCGGGCCGTGGAGAAAGCATCTGGCTCGGGTGGTTCCTCCATACTGTGCTCGGGAGGTTCGCGTCTGTTGCCGAGGAGCGCGGCGAAGGGAAGCGGGCCGTGCCGTGGCGAGAGCACGCGCGGGCGCTCAAGGCCTCCCTCGAACAGCATGGATGGGACGGCCGGTGGTACCGGCGCGCCTTCTTCGACGACGGGACTCCCCTCGGATCCATCGTGAACTCGGAATGCCGGATCGATTCGATTGTCCAATCGTGGGGGGTGATCTCGGCCGCCGCGGAACCGTCCCGCGCGGGCCAGGCCATGGCCGCGGTCGAGGAGCATCTCGTCAAGCGTGACCAGGGGCTGATCCTTCTCTTCACGCCGCCCTTCGTGCGCGCTGCCCTCGACCCCGGCTACATCAAGGCGTATCCCCCGGGCATTCGCGAGAACGGAGGCCAGTACACTCATGCGGCAATCTGGTCCGTGATCGCCTTTGCTTGTCTCGGCGACGGCGATACGGCGCACGAACTCTTCACGATCCTGAACCCGATCCACCACGCGAGTACCGGAGACGACGTTGACCGGTACAAGGTCGAGCCCTATATCATGCCCGCCGATGTCTACGCGGAGCAGGCACACGTCGGGCGGGGTGGATGGACCTGGTATACAGGCTCAGCCGGGTGGATGTACCGCGCCGGAATCGAATGGCTCCTGGGATTTCACGTCCGGGGATCGTTTCTCCATGTCGATCCGTGTATCCCGCGGGGATGGCCATCGTTCGAGATAAGGTTCCGGTACCGCGCATCGCGCTACGAAGTGACAGTGGAGAATCCATGCGGTATGACGGGTGGCGTCTCAACGATCGAGGTTGACGGCGTTCCTTTGCCTTCAGGCATCCGAAAGCTCCGGCTCAGCGATGACGGTGCGACTCACCACGTTCGCATCGTGCTCGGGCGCCACACTTTACTGTTCGGCTTGACGCACACGTAACGAGAGGGTGACCAACAAGATCTTGGTGAGGCCAGGTACTTCTCGTTGAAGGGCAGCACGTTCACCTCGATTACCGATGGCCGGGAGGCGAGCGCGATGGCTACCCGGCTCGCGGCCCAAATGGTCCAGGGCCGGCTCGATGTGATCCTGACCATCAGCGCCGCCGCCGCCCGTGCTGCCAAGCGGGCCACGGACACCGTTCCCATCGTCTTCTGCTCGATGGGGGAGGATCCCGTCCAACTCGGGATGGTCGCGAGCCTCGCCCGACCGGGCGGCAACGCCACAGGCACCGTGACCCTGTCCCGGGAGCTTGAGGCGAAGCGACTCGAACTGCTCAAAGAGACCGTGCCGGGCCTTTCGCGGGCCGCCGTGTTGTGGAACTCTAGCATTCCGTTGCACCCACGAGTGCTGCCGTACGTCGAGGAGGCTGCCCGCCGGCTCAATGTCCGTGTCATTCCGGTGGAGTGGAAAGGTCCCGGGGACATCGAGAAGGCGTTCCAGCTTGCCCGACATGAGCGAGTCGGCGGTGTGTTTGCCCTGGCAAGTCCCGAGACTTGGCGCGCGCGCGAGCAAATCGCCCGGGTCGCCCTCGAGCATCATCTGCCGACGGTTGGGATTGAGCCGGGCTTTGCCGCAGCCGGCAACCTTGCGCAATACGGACCCGACCTTTCGGAGTCGTGCCGCCGCGCCGCCTTCTACGTGGTCCGCATCCTAAAAGGCGCCAAGCCCGCCGAGTTGCCCGTCGAGCAGCCCACCAAGTTCGAGCTGTCAAGACCGCCAAGACCCTCGGCCTGACGATCCCGCCGTCGCTGCTCGGGCGGGCCGATGAGGTCATCCAGTGATGGATCGGCGCACGTTCCTCGCGGGCACGGGTGCGGTGCTCCTCGCCGCGATGGACGGGAGCCCCAGCTGGCGACATCACGATCGGGATGGCACTCGTCATGGAGGCTTTGACGGCCGGCGTGTGATGTGCGGCGATCACGTTGACCTTGAGCCGCACAAGCTCAGTAGCCAATTCGACGGCGCGAGCGAACAACGCGTCGGCATAACGCCACTCGATTACAACGGTCCGCCCTTCCACGTAGCCGAGTTCACGCATCCCCGATCGGAAGGCTTTGGTAAACGGATGAGGCGCTGATTCCGCAACAAGAACGCCCACGTGCGGCACCGTTCGCTGCTGCTGCGCGGTTGCCGCAAGCGGTCCACTCAGGATGCTGCCACCCACCATGGCGATGAACCCTCGCCGCTCCATCATTGACTGATCTCGTCAGCTCGGATCAGCAAGGACTGAGGGATGGTGAGGCCAAGAGCCTTCGCGGTCTTGAGGTTGATGACCAGCTCGAACTTCGTCGGCTGCTCGACGGGCAGGTCGGCGGGCTTGGCTCCCTTGAGAATCTTGTCAACATAGCTAGCGGTGCGCCGAAAGATATCAGCAACGTTCGGTCCATAGGCCATGAGGCCCCCGGCATCAACAAACCACCTCCATGTGTACATTGCCGGTAGTCGGTGCTTTGCCGCCAGGTCCACGAGGCGTCTGCGCTCGGTGATGATCATGGTGCTTCCCAACACAGCTACAGCATCCGCGTGGGCCCGGGTCATGTCCGCGAAGGCCTTATCGAAATCGGCCGGACCTCGCACTTCAACGACTTGAAGCCGTACGCCCAGCGTCTGGGCCGCGACGTCTGCTGCCCTCAGGTGGTCCTTGTTCGTGCGTTGAGGCATGGAACGAGGCTCCCAGAGGAGGGCCGATGCCAGCCCAGTCATCTCATCTCCCCTGACAGTCAACTGACCCTCAAGAGGACCATTCAGCTGTTTGAAAGTAAATAGATCGCCGGCCACGGTGCCTTCGACGAGCCCGTTCTCTTGTCGACGATGAACTTCATGTGATCCGGAAGAGATCTGTGCAGGACGCACAGGGAAGATGACAGGACGGGGGCCATCGGATCGGGTTCATGTCCGAGCCCTCCTAGCAGGCTGGACGGGAGTCTAGCAGAGGCGGCAGCGGTCCTACGTGGACAAATCCTGGTGTCGGTTCGGTTACTTGCCCTTATTGACCGCCGGATGGGCTTGGGACTAGGGTCGCTGGGAACAGATGCGCCGATCAATCAAGGGATTCCTTCCTCGTGGAGTCTGCCTCGTCTTCCCTCGTTCTTCTTTGCCGATTGTTCCTGATGCGTCGCGTCCGTGATGCCAATCTCTCGGAGGAACGATGCAAGTAGCATCCGGATCACGCTCGGCTAGAGCGCGTTGCGCTCATCGCGGTTGTAAGGCGCGAGGACCTGAACGACGCTGTGCGCAGCACGGTAGATGATGTGATCGAGCGCCTTGTCGGGCAGCGGCCCTGCCTGCATCTGGAGGCGAAACTCGTTGATCATGTCGATGACGGCTTCGCTGAGACGCCGCTGGATCTCCTCGGCCTGGGGTCAATTTACTCCCCCAGCTCGTCAAAGTTGCCGGCGGAGCCATCGCCTCATCGCGTCAGGAGTGATCTTGAGGCGTGCGGCGACTTCCTCGAGGGAAAGGCTGAGCTCTCCGGCGCTCGCCAGTCGCCGAGGCCGACGCTTCTTTGACTTGAACTGGTCCTCCTCACCGTGAGAGTCGATCCAAGCCCGAGCGATCATGCTCCCGACGTCCTCCGCTCTGGCTCTTGTGGGAAAGGTCCGCTCCTGACTGGGCATGATCAGGAGATGACGCCACTTTCTGTCCTCGTATTCCAGCTCAACCCAGGGCTGCCATCGGCCGGAGTTGTCAGCGATGGCGATCCCCTGCACGTCGACCGTCCAACGCCGAACGGCAAATACCCGCCAGGGTGATTTCGAGCGCTGGCGAGCCCGGAGCGCCTTATGCGTCGCGTCGTTTTCTGCGTTTCGGCGGGTGGTGAAATGAGCCCAGCGTTGCTCTTCAACGATGTCTCGGATCTCGGCCTGTAGCGTTCGGTCTAGCCCGCCCTCGACCATCCGAAATGCGCCGTGCTTGGTCCGCGGCGGCGATACGCTCGACTTGCTCATCAACCCCTCCCTCGTGGGTCCATCGGCTCTTGGCGGTTCGCGCCGCAGCGAGCCGTTTCTATATCCTCATTCCTCGCTATACGCCCGTGCACGCCCCAGAGTACCCACGCGCACTCGGCGGAGGCCGATGCCGCGAGAGCAAGTGCGCCGAGCACAATCACCGCGCCGCCGAGCCGGCGTCTTTTCATTCCCATCACCGCTCCCTCCCTATCTGGTCGTCGTTCTGCCGGTTGTGGTGTGGTCCCTCTCTGCGCTGCATGATCCTTCCTCCACACTCACACGACATCCACACATAGCGGTCATCAATTCCGCTGTCCAGTTTTCCGGAGCGTCGGTGCTCCTGAAGGAAGGCCACGAGATCGTCGAGTAGCTGGCACACGATGGAGCAGTATGGCGAGATCAGGGAACGCCCACAATGTCTTAGACCAGATACACTGTCATCGCCATCGCTTTGCGGCCGATTCAAGCAACGCGATGATGATCGCCTCGATATTTCGCTCTTCTCGGATTGCCCGAGCACTCAACTGCTCGGCCAAGGCACGCCGAAGTTCGAGCGTGAGGACGAGCCGTACATGGTCGGGTACAGACGACGGTTTGGCTCTGCGGGCGATGGCGAGCTTGGCCGCCTCTTCCGGGACGGGGAGGCTCATCCGGCGTCGTGGCGAGACGGTGCGGGAGAGGTCAGGCTGATCGGAGTTGCGGTGGGAGCGGGCGGCCCGATTCCGACTCACTCGATGACCTGGTCGGCGCGGGCGAGCAACGATGGCGGGATCGTCAGGCCGAGGGCCTTGGCAGTCTTGAGGTTGATAACCAGCTCGAACGTCGTCGGCTGCTCGACGGGAAGATCAGCGGGCTTGACGCCCTTCAAGATCTTGTCGACGTACGTCGCGGCGCGGCGGGTCAAGTCTGTAAGGCTCGCTCCGTAAGAGATGAGGCCACCAAGCTCCACAGATTCCCTGTTGTTGAACATCGCTCCTCCCCGCAACGCAGCGAGGGCGAAATCGTAGCTAGAGTCAGATCGGAATCAAGGCTAGCGCGACACCTCAACCGTGGACCGCCCAGCGCCTTGACGACCGTCCCGCGGCGCCGCAGGATGGCTCGGGATCCGAAATGGGTGCGATGCCTGACGTGGAGGGAAACGCATATGCGGTACGAGGCGTTTTCGTTTGGTTCGATCCGGATCGACGGCGTCACCTATGATCACGATGTCGTGATCGACCGCGGAGAGGTTCGCAAGAGGAAGAAGAAGCCGTCCAAGAAGTTTCGCGACCAGTTCGGCCACACGCCGCTCTCGGTGGAGGAGAAGATCCCCTGGAAATGCCGGCGGCTGGTCGTCGGGACCGGCACCGGCGCCCTGCCCGTGATGGATGATGTGAGGCTCGAAGCCATCCGCCGCCACGTCGAGTTGCTCATCTTCCCGACGGCCCAAGCCATCAAGGCCCTGAGGCAGGCCCCCGTTGACACGAATGCCATCTTGCACGTGACTTGCTGATGTTCCGGCGGTTCGACGAATCGCCCGACGGCAAGTTCTACGCCGTTCCGCGCTTCGTCACCCACATCGACGATGGCGCCATCGCCGCGGTCTCGCTCATCGTGGCTTTAGGTTAAGCGTGTGAAGCAAATAGCCGAGGGGAAACGATGTGAGCCCAAGAACAGCACTCCCTAAATCAAG
>JBKOVG010000190.1:0-8020 GCA_046723845.1 Candidatus Methylomirabilota bacterium
GTGTCTCGGTCCGCGGCCGCCGGCTCACCCAGAGGAGACCGGCGACGGCAAACAGGATACCCCCCACGCTCGCGAGCTGGGCGACGCGAAACGGGCCCAGCCAGTAGCTGTCGAGACGCAGCGCCTCGATGCCGAATCGCCCCACCGAGTAGAGCCCGATATACCAGAAGAACAGTCCGCCCGGCCGGTCGTGCCAGCGCGGCCTCAGCCACCACGCGAGCACCACGAACATGCCGAGGTCCCACAGCGACTCGTAGAGGAAGGTGGGATGGAAGCGCTCCACCGCCTGGTAGGCGAGCGGGCGATGCTGGGGCGAGATGTAGAGTCCCCACGGCAGATCCGTGGGCGCGCCGAAGGCTTCCTCGTTGAAGAAGTTCCCCCAACGTCCGATGGCCTGGGCCAGCGCTCCCGCCGGCGCCACCAGGTCCAGCGTCCGCAGCACGGGCAGGCCGCGACGCTTGGCGACCAACGCGCCCACGATGCCCCCCACGATGAGGCCGCCGTGGATGGCGAGCCCTCCTTCCCACACCGCGGGGATCCTCTCCAGATGGCGGCTGTAGTAGCTCCAGCTGAACGCAACTTCATAGAGACGCGCGCCGATGTAGCCGCTCACCGCTGCCCACACCGCCGCTCCCATTACGTGCTCGGTGGGCAGTCCCTCGACGCGTGACTGCCGGTCCAGCAGCCAGAGGGCGACCACGATGGCCGCCGCGGTGAAGAGCCCGTACCAGCGTATGGAGAGGGGCCCGAGCTGGACCGCGATGGCGCCGGGGGAGGCGAACATGCTTCTAGCTCGACTCGACGCGGGCGCGGTCAGCGCGCATGGAGACGCTGCGCTTCCTGGTAGGGGAAGATGTCGACGATCTCCCCCGCGCGCTGGAGCGCCTGCATGCGGTTCCAGAAGTCCGCGTCGAAGAGGTCGCCGTGGGCCTCGAGGAAGAGCTCGCGGAGCTCGCCGTGGAGGCCGATGAAGGGCAGGAACTCCTCCGGGAACATGTCGTGCGGGCCCACGTAGAACCACGGCTCGGCCGCCATCTCCTCCTCGGGGGTGCGCGGCTCGGGCATGCGACGGAAGTTGCAGTCGGTCAGGGGCGCGAGCTCGTCGTAGTCGTAGAAGATGACCCGCCCGTGCCGCGTCACTCCGAAATTCTTGAGGAGCACGTCGCCGGGGAAGATGTTGGTGGCGGCGAGGTCCTTGATGGTCTGGCCGAAGTCGAGGGTGGCGGCCCTTGCCGCCGCGGGGGGCGCCTCGCGGAGGAACAGGTTGAGAGGCCGCACGCGACGCTCTACGTAGAGATGACGGATGGCCACGCGATCGCCCTGGATGGTCACGGTGTCCGCCGTCTCCTCCGCGAGCTCGGCGAGGAGGTCGTCGCCGAAGCGGTGGCGCGGGAACGTGAGGTGCTCGAACTGCTGCGCGTCGACGAGCCGGCCTGCGCGGTCGTGGTGGAAGACCAGCTCGTAGCGCTCGAGCACCTGGCGCCGCGTCGTCTGCTTCGGATGCGCGAAGCGGTCGCGGATGACCTTGAAGACCATGTCGTAGGAGGGCAGGGTGAACACGACCATGACCATGCCGCGGTCGCCCTCCGCGAACTCGAAGCGGTCGGTGGAGCCGGCGAGGTGGCGGTTGAGGTCGCGGAACAGCTCGGCCTTGCCGTGGCGGTCGTGGCCGAGGGCGATGTAGAGCTCGGCCACGCGCTTGGCGGGCATGATCGACTTGAGGAAGCCGATGACGTGGTGCGGCGCCTCCACGTCCACGTGGAAGTAGGAGCGGGTAAAGCTGAAGACGATGCTTGCCTCGTCCTCGGTGAGGAGGACGGCGTCCACCACCACGCGATCGCCGTCGCTGACGAGGGCGATCACCAGAGGCAGGAGCCGGCCCCCTCCCCGGATGCGGCCGATGAGGTAGGCGCCCTTGTTCCGGTAGAAGACGGGCTCGAGCACGTCCACCCCTTCGATGGGCTGGGCGCCCCAGGCCGCTTCGCGGCGGCGATCGATGATCTCGGCGAGCCGCGCCGCGTCGAAGGTGATGGGCTGATTCGCCACGCGCCGGCCGCCCAGGAGGGACTGCACGAGCGCGCTCGTGGTCGGCGGCGGAGCATACGAGGTGAAGATCGGCCGCGCCGCGGGCCGGCGGGGCCGGTCGTACTCCTGCTCCACGAACTCGAGGGCGGGATTCACGCCCACCGTGGTGAACAGGCGCCGCGTCACCGAGTTGAAGAAGGTCTGGGCGAGCTCGTAGTCGGGGCGCTCCGCCACCTGCTCGCCGTAGGCGCGCTTCGCGTCGACCCAGCGGTCACGGTGCCCCGCGGGCGCGCCGAATGCCCCGCCGAGCTCGGCCACCGCGCGCGCCACCAGGGCCGGGTGGAGGTCGAGACGATGGCGCGCGTCCTTCTGGATCGCCTGCCACTCCCGCCGCTCATGACGAAGGCCCGCCCGCCGCGTGATGTTGCGGAACTCGCCGAGGTAGGTCTCGAACGCACGCAGGACGGCGGCGGCGCAACGTGCCGCGTCGTCCGCACGCGGCACGGTCACCGCCGCGCGAAGAGTCGCGGTGAGGGCTGGCCCACGTGGATGTGAGCGCCCGACGCCTGGCCCGGCACCGTGCCCCACGCCGCGATGAACGGGATCCCGTTCGTCCGCAGATAGGCCATGAGGGCGCGGCCCTCCGGGCTGTCGGGGTGCAGCGCCACGTCGAGGGCGTTGCGATGATCGAAGCCCATCCGGTCGTGGAGCGCGGTCTGCCCGAAGGCGCTGATGGGCAGGGCCCGGCCGAAGCGCTGGCGAAAGAAGGCCTCGAGCCTCGACGTGTCGGTGGCGAGCGACCACTCGCTGAGGCCGGCGAAGCGCACGAGGCCGGGCGTCTCCTCGTACTGGCCGCGCGCGAGGGGACGCGTGCGGGCCAGGTCCGCCATGCGCGCCTCGCCCATCATGCGATCGGCTTCGGCCATGGCCTGCCGCGTCTCGTCCACGTCCTTCTGCGCCGCGGCGACCGCGCGCTTCCCCGCCCGCACTTCGCTCTCCGACAAGGCGCCCCGCTCGAAGAGATCCTGGCGAGCCGCCGCCAGCTCCTTCTGCCGGTCGAGCTCGCGCTCGTAGGCGGCGAGGACCGGCCCCAGGGTGGCCCGGTACTTCGCGAGATCCCGCCGAGCGTTGGCCGCGAGCTGCTCGAGGCGGGCGTCGTCGGCGCGCACTTGGGAGACCGAGCCGGCGCGCGAGGTCTGTCCGTGCGATGCGGGAGGCGCGACGAGGGCGAGGCCCGTCACTCCGAGCAGGAGGGCGAGACGGCGCGCGGCCGCCGAGCTCAGCATGGCGTCCGGTCGGCGGCCCGGCGAAGGGGAACCACTACGAGGACTGCTGACTCCTGATCTGCGCGATCTTGCGGTCGCGATCGCCGGCCAGCCGCTCCTTGTCGCGCCGGAGATTGTCCTTGAGGCGCTCGATCTCCTCGTGGGATCCCGCGCCCGCGAGGGCGGCCCGGTGCAGGATGTCGAGCTCAGCGCTCTTGGCCGTGTAGAACTGGCGGGCCTCGGCGATGGCGGCCTTCTGCTCCTCGCTGAGGGGCCGCTCCTCGACGCTCGCCTCCTTGTCCTTCTGGCGGAGGCGCTCCATGGCCAGCTCGTAGGCGCTCTTCGGACCGTCGTTGGCCATGGCGCTAGTGTAGCAGAGGGTCCCGGCAGTTTGTCCTTGCCCCTGGACGGCCGGGGTCGCTAGACCCGATTTGCGCGGTGGCGTGGGTGAAGGAGCAGAGCCGCCTCGACCTGATCCACAAGACCTCCACCGTCCGCGTCATCGCCTGAGCGGCTCCACCAGCTCGGGCCCCTCATTGCCGGGCGAGGACACGAGGTTCGACACCGCGTAGACCTCCATGCGCTCGGCAGGCAGCGGGCGCAGGCACGAGCGCAGCAGGCCGGTGTCCGTCACGCGCGGGTCCAGCCAGCGACCCTCGTCGGCGCGCTCCAGGATGGCGGGCATGCGGTCGTGGATCTCCGCGAGCCGCTCGTTGGGCGGGGTGGTGATGATGGTGCAGCTGGCGGGTGCCTCGCCGACTCCCGGCGTCCACAGTCCGGCGAAGGCGAAGAGCCCGTCCTCGAGCTTGACGTAGTACGGCTGCTTGCGCTTCTGGCCCGGCACGGCCTGCCACTCGTAGAATCCGTCGGCGGGCACGAGGCAGCGGCCGCGGCGGAACGATTCCTGGAAGAGGCGGCTCGTAGCCAAGGTCTCGGCCTTGGCGTTGATGGGCGCGGCGGCGCCCTTGGCCCAGGCGGGACGGAAGCCCCACCGCGCCATGCGAAGACGGCGCCGGCCGTCGTCGGCAACCACGATGGGCACCGACAAGGACGGCGCCGTGTTGTAGCGCAGGGTCAGCTCCGCGGGCTCGTCGTCCTCCACGCTGATGCCGAAGCGCTGGGCGAGCTCCTCGAGGGCGGAAGTCTGCGTGTAGCGGCCGCACATCGGCGAGGCGCTACCGCCCGGCCAGCGCGCGGCGCACGCGCGGCAGCACCTCGCGCGCCACCCGCGCCGTGTACCCGCGCTCGGGATCGTCGGGCGACGGCGGATTCGGGACAGGATGCAGCACGACGTAGTCGAACTCGACAGGAGCGCGTCGCAGCACGTCCACGAGCTGATCGGCGACCTGCTCCGGACCGCCGCGGAGACTGAAAGCATCCGCCACCGACCGGTCGAGGAAGTCGACGACGCGGCCGCTCGCTTCGAGATCGGTGGCGTGGTGGAAGTCGGGATGCACCTGGTGCCGACGCTTGAGCGTCTCGGGATCCGGCCCCGCCCACTCGAAGCGCGGAGGCGTGAAGAGCGCGGGGGAATACTCGTAGTAGCCGGCGGCCATCGACTTGGCCATGGTCAGGGCGAGGTCGGGCGCGTCGACGAGCACGGTGTGGAAGATGGCCCCCCGCCCGACGCGCTCGGGATCGCGCCCCGCCTCCGCCGCGCCGGCACGGATCGCCTCCACCGCGGTGGCGATGTTCGTCGCGTGGGTGCCGACGCGGATGAAGACGCCGTCGGCGACGCCGCCCGCCATGCGGAGCGTCTTGGGCCCGCCCGCGGCGATCCAGATCGGCACGGGGCGATGGTGGGGCAGCGTGGCCGGCCGCTCCGCGCCGACCTCGACCGCCTCGCCGTCAAGGAGCGCGCGCATGAGCCGCGTCCCCGCCTCGAGCTCCTTCACCCGCGCGGGCCTGAGCCCGGCCAGCCGGACGGCGGTGTCGCCCACCCCCCAGCCGATGATGGTGCGGCCGGGGGCGAGCTCGTCGATGGTGGCGATGGAGGACGCGGTGACGGTGGGATGGCGATTGACCGGGTTTGCGAGGAGCGGCCCCAGGATGATGCGCTCGGTCGCGCGCGCGGCGGCGGCGAGGAGCACGTAGGTGTCGCGGCGGCGGAGCTGCGAGTCGGGCTGGAGCGCGGCGTCCCACCCGAGCGTTTCCGCGCGGCGCACGTCGGCCGCAAAGAGATCCACCGAGCGGGCGTCGAACCGGTTGAAACCGAACCTGGGAATCCTCATGATCGCCTCCCCGCTCCGGCGGGCGCCGCTGTCACGGCGCGCGCTCGTAGATGATCTGTATTCCGGCTCCGCGAAGTGCACGTGCGCGTTCCAGAATCCCGCCGTCACCGTGAGGCCGGCGTCGTCGAGCACGATGGCCTGCGCCGGTACGGTGACCTGGTCGCGGCGTCCCACCGCGCTGATCCGGTCCCCGACCGCCACCACCACGCCGTCGCTCACGGGCGCGACGCTGGGGCGATGGATAGACGCGCGCGCCCACCACGGCGAGGGTGCGGGACGCATCGGGATCGGCAGGGCCCGAGCCGCCGGCGATCGGCGTGCGACAACCGAGATGGGCGAGGCACACGGTGGCGAGGATGCTCAGGCCGGCGAGGCGCAGCACGGCGGGAGTATACGACGGCATCCTGAAGCGCGCCACGAGCGAGCGGCTATCGCCGCACGTTCAGGTTCAGCACGGCGCCCTGACAGCCGGTGTGCGGGCCCTCGACGACGCTGATCACGTAGTGCTTGTCCCACTCGCCGTCGTCCACGATCTTCACCTTGGCGCCCGCCTCGGCGATGCAGCTCACCAGCGGATAGACCTCGATGGCCGGCGCGTTGGCCTTGGCGAGTGCGATGCCGTCCTGCATCGCTTCGGGAGTGCGCCACACGATGATGGCCGTCATGGTGCCGAAGGGCACGAGGGTGGCGGCGGCGCCCACCTCCGCGCGATCGCCACTTGGGGCCGACTGGCCGATGCGCGGCGGCGGCGCGCCGACCTGCGCCATCGCCGGGACGAATCCTGCGAGAGCGCCCAGCGTCAGAAGGCCGAGGAGGGAGCGCCACACCTTCGGAGTACCCACCTGTCCAGTCTAGGCGAAGTGGCCGGAAGCTGCCTACGGCTCCCGGCGGGAAGTGGCGTATCATCGAACCCGCACGAGCCGATCGACGCCAAGCCCGCGAATCAGCGAGGGACTTCGATGACCGACGACGCCGCCTTCCAGAGTCTCCGTGGCTTCATCTCCGAGCTCGAGCGAGCCCATCCCGGCGAGGTGGTGCGCGTCACGGAGCCCGTCGATCTCGCCTTCCAGATGCAGGCGCTCGCCCTCGAACTCGAGCGGCGGCGGCGCTTTCCCGTGCTCCTCTTTGAGCAGGTCCGCGGCCATACCATCCCCGTGGTCTCGAACGTCATGGCGAGTCGCCGCGGGCTCGCCACCGCCCTCGGTGTCGAGGAATCGGCGCTGCCCGAGACGTACGCCGCGCGATTGAAGGAGCCGGTGAAGCCCGTCGTGCTCGGCCGATCGCCGCTCGCCCTGGCCGTCCGGCGCGGTGATGCGGTGGACTTGGCCATGCTGCCCATCCCGACCTATTTCCCGGGCGACGGCGGCGCCTACCTCACGGCGGGGCTCCTCGTGGCGCGCGACCCGGCCACCGGGGTGTCCACCGCGGGCTTTCACCGCTTCCAGGTCAAGGAACGCAACCGGCTCGGCGTCAGCCTGCACTCGCGCCGGCGCATGTTCGACTTCCAGCAGCGCGCGGAGAAAGCGGGGCAGAGCCTCGCCTGCGCCATCGCGCTCGGCCTGCACCCCGCGGTGGGCATGGGCTCGCTTTCCTATCCCGCGCCGGAGATCTCGAAGTTCGAGGTGGTGGGCGGCCTCTTCGGGGAGCCGATGCAGCTCCGGCGCGCGGAGACCATCGATCTCGACGTGCCGGCGTGGGCGGAGATCGTGATCGAGGGCGAGATCCTCGCCGGCGAGCGCGAGCCCGAGGGCCCCTTCGGGGAGTTCACCGGCTACTTCTCTCGCCGCAGCACGGACAACGTGTTCATCGCGCGCGCCGTGGTGATGCGCGAGGGCGCGTGGTTTCACTCCATCGCCTCCGGCCGCGCTCCCGACCACATCCTGCCCCTGGGCGTCCTGCGCGAGGCGGAGATCCGCAACGCGCTCCGTCGCGTCATCCCTGGGGTGCGCGCGGTGCACGTGCCGACCTCGGGCGGCGCCTCCTTCACCGCCTACGCATCGATGAAGCAGACGCGGCCCGGCGAGGCCAAGCACGCGATTCCCGTGGTGCTGGGCGTGGATCACTACCTCAAGCTGGTCATCATCGTGGACGACGACATCGACGTCTTCGACGAGTCCGACGTGCTGTGGGCCATGGCCACGCGCATGCAGGCGAATCGCGATCTGGTGGTCATCGAGGGAAGCCTGGGTGCCATCCTCGATCCCTCGGCGAGCCCGGAGGGGCTCACCGCCAAGCTCGGGATCGATGCCACGCGGAAGTTCGGCGAGGGCGGCGCGGAGAAGCTCGTCATGTCCGACGAGCCCATGGCCTGGGCGCGTCACCTCGCCGATCGGCTCAGTCGACCCACGTAGTCACGTCGCCACGCGAGGCGGGCGGACTCCCCACCCGTCGTCAAGCAGCAATTTCGCGTCGGCGGGGCCGGGCCGCATCGTAGAGGGTGTCGGTCTTGAGCATGGCGACGAAGATCGCCAGCAAGCGATCCGCCACACCCCGCAGCGC
>JBKOVG010000175.1:0-11052 GCA_046723845.1 Candidatus Methylomirabilota bacterium
CCCGCTCCGGCTGGCCGGGCGCCAGGGCGACGAGCCAGTCGGCCAACGCGGCCAGGCCCGGGCCGCTGTGCTCGACGGCGCGCTCGCCGTGCACGCGGCGCTCGGGGTCGAGCACACACACTTGATGACGTTCACTGCCCCTGTCGATGCCGACGTAGAAGGCGAAGCAGCAAACCAAACTCTCGTGGCGGGCCAGAGTGCCCACGCGGATGGCGACTCAGCGTGGTCTGGGGAGCGCATCCCGCCCCCGACGACAGGCCCCGCCCGCCTCGCGTCCCAGACGTCGGGTTTCCAGCGCGTGACTACGTGTCGCCGACCACCAGCTTCTCGTGGATGCCGCTGAGAATCTCGCCGATGGCGGCGGAGGCCCATAGATCGAAGAAGGGTCCGGCCTGGAGCGCCACGAACTCCTTCATGCCGCGATCCCTGGCCTGATCCTCCGTCTCGCCGGGGCGCGCGGATTGCTGATGGCCCCGGATGCGGTCCTTGTTGTAGATGGCCGGGTACTCGATGTAGCGGTGGAGCTCCTCGAACTCCTTGGTGTAGAAGACGGCCACGGGCAGCGACGCCCACTCCGCGCCGTTCTTCTTGTTGAGGAACTCCAGCATCAGGTCGTAGTTCGCGTCGGGGGCGACCGCCGGATCGGGCCGCCGGGTGCCCAGGACCTTCTTGCCGTCGCGGTTGAAGATGCGCATCTCGAGTCCGCCCGCTTCGGCGAGCCGGGCGAGAACGGGCAGGTCGCGCCGGCAGTCCGATGACCAGTCCTCGGAGAGCACGAGGATCTTCGCGGGGCCGCCCGGCTGAGCGGCCAGCCACTTGATGGCCGCTGCCTGCTCGTCGCTGAGCCGCGCCCGGGCGTAGCGGTCGCGGAACACCGCACTGTTGTCCTTCCGGGGAGCTCCCTTGGCGCCGCCATCCGGGTAATAGCTGCCGAAGGCTTCGCGGGCGAGATTCTCCGGGCTGCCCGTGTACTTCACGTACCCATCGAAGGTCATGCCCTTGGCGAAGCGTTCCGGCGTGACCGCGCTCTTGGCCATGGTCCTCTCCTAGCCCTTGTAGTTCTCGTTGGGGCGCTTCATCTCGAAGATGTCGTGGATGTGCGCGTACTGGTGGCCGGCCAGGCGTCCCACCGGCTGCAGGCGGTGGATGTCGATGCGCCCGGTCTTCGCATCGTAGACGTCGGCGCGCACGTGGAAGTAGACGATCTCGCCGAAGACCACACTGTGCGGGCCGCGCCCCACCGGCACGATCTGGGCGACCCGGCACTCCATGCTGATGGGCGCGGTGAGGAGCCGCGGCGCCCGCACGAGCACGCCCGGCGCCACGTCGAGCCCGGCGAGGGCGAATTCGTCGACCTCGGGCGGATACTCCCCCGACGTGGTGTTCATGGCCTCGGCGTGCCCGTCGTCCACCACGTTCACCACGAAGTCGCCCGTGTGCTCGAGGTTGCGCACGGTGTCCTTGCTCCCGTTCTCGCGGCGGCCGGAGGAGAAGGCGATGGTGGGCGGATCGTTGCACACGCCCATGAAGAAGCTGAAAGGCGCGAGGTTGGGCACGCCGTCGGCGGCGATGGTCGACACCCAGGCGATGGGGCGCGGGACCACGCAGCCGATGAGGAGCTTGTAGGAAGCGGTGACGCCGATGACCTGGGGATCGAGCTCCATGGAGGTCTCCGTTCGAGTCGGGGAAGGCTACGTGGCGAAATGATCCCGCGCCAGCGGCGGACGCACGTCGGTGCCCGAGAAGAGGAGCTGGACAATGATCTCCACCGAGGCATTGCCGCCGAGGCCGCGGCAGCCGATGGCCGCGCGCGTGGGCTTGCCCCGCTCCCCGTAGATCGCCACCAGGAGATCGGCGGCGCCGTTGATCACGCGCGGCTGATCGTTGAAGCCGGGGCCGGAGTTCACGAAGCCCGTCATGTGCACGATCTGCTGCACGCGGTCGAGGTCGCCGAGGGCGTACTTGACGGCGGCCAGCGTCGTCAGGGCGGCGTAGCGTGCTGCCTCGTAGCCCTGCTCCAAGGTCACGTTCTCGCCCACCACGCCGGGAAGATAGGGCTTGCCGTCCTTGATGGGCACCGTGCCGGAGAGATGGAGCATACCCTGCACGGGGAAGTGCGAGATGTAGTGGGCGCCCGAGGCGTTGGTACGGTAGAGATCCTCGAGATTGGGCACGGTCAGCCCCATCTCCTTGAGCTTGTCCTCCACCTTCATGTGACCCTCCCGGTCCGGTCTGGGCGTGAGATGCCGCGCTGAATCCTGCCAGATAGCCCGGGATGGGTCAAACCGGAGGCCGCACAGAGGATTGACGGACACCCCGCCGCGCGGATACTATCTCGCCCACGAGCCGTTGGCCCTGGGCCCCCTTCACGGAGGTGAACGACATGACCTGGGAAGCACCTGATTTCGTCGAGGTCAAGATGGACGCCGAGATCAACTCCTACCAGGACGACTTCGACCGGGAACAGGACGACCGCTTCTAGCGCGCGACCGTCCAATCGGCAAGGGACAGCCCCCGTTCGGCCACGAGCCGGGCCGGGGGCTGTCGCTTCTCCGGGGGATCGAGAGTGCTCATCCGGGTCCTGGGCTCTGCGGCCGGCGGCGGCTTCCCGCAGTGGAACTGCGGTTGCCCGAATTGTCACGGCCTCCGGGCGGGGACCATCCAGGCGACGGCGCGGCGACAGGAATCCGTAGCGGTGAGCGCCGATGGCCGGAGCTGGCTCCTCCTGAATGCCTCCCCGGAGATCCGGGAGCAGATCGAGGGCTTCAAAGGGCTTCACCCGCGGGCGCCGCGCCACTCCCCCATCAGCGGCATCGTGCTCACCAACGGCGACCTGGATCACACCCTGGGCCTCCTCTCGCTTCGTGAGTCGCATCCGCTGGTGCTCCACGCCACCGATCACGTGCGCTCGGGCTTCGTCGAGCACAACGTCCTCTATCGCACGCTCCAGCGATTCTCCGGCCAGGTCACCTGGCGCACGCTCATGCTGGGCGCCGAGGAGGAGGTGCCGGAGACCGGGCTCGCCCTCGAAGCCGTGCCCGTGCCGGGCAAGCCACCCATTCATCTCGAGAACGGACCCGAGGGGCGCCACGCGCCCGATCCGGAGGACAACATCGGCCTCCGCATCCGGGAGACGGCCACCGGCCGGCGCCTCGCCTACTTCCCCGCCGCGGGCGGCCTCACGCCCATGGTGGCCAAGGCCCTGGAAGACGCCGACTGCGTGTTCTTCGACGGCACCTTCTGGTCCGCCGACGAGCTGCCTGCCCAGGGGCTCGGGACGAAGCGCGCGGAGGACATGGCGCATCTGCCCGTGGGCGGCGAAGGTGGCAGCCTCGGCGCGCTTCGCGGCCTGCGGGCGTCGCGGCGCATCTACATCCATGTGAACAACACCAACCCGCTCCTGCGCGAGGACTCGGCGGAGCGTGGCCAGGTCGAGGCCGGCGGCTGGCAGGTCGCGTGGGACGGCATGGAAGTGAGCCTGTGAGCACCGCGCCGCCGCGCCCCCCGCTGTCGCGCGACGACTTCGTGGCGTGGGTGCGCCTCGAGGGCGAGGCGCGCTACCACGACCATCACCGCTACCACGCCCTCATGCACGAGGGGAAGCTGACGCGGATCCAGCTCCAGCAGTGGGTGCTGAACCGCTACTACTACCAGACGCGCATCCCCATCAAGGACGCCATCATCCTCTCCAAGTCCGAGGACCCTGCCTTCCGCCGCATGTGGATTCGCCGCATCCGCGACCACGACGGCGACGAGGCGGGCGAGGCCGGGCTCGGTCTCTGGCTGCGCCTGGCCGACGGCGTGGGGCTCGAGCGGCAGGAGGTGGAGAGCTGCCGCTCCGTGCTGCCCGGCGTGCGCTTCGCCTGCGACGCCTACGTGGAGCTGGTGCGCGAGCGCACGCTGGTGGAGGCCGTCGCCTCCTCGCTCACGGAGTTCTTCGCGCCCGACCTCATGTCCAAGCGCGTGCTCGCCTGGGAGCAGCACTACCCGTGGGTGAGCCCGGAAATGCTCGCCTACTTCCGCTCCCGGGTGCCGCGGGCCCGGCGCGACTCGCTCGAGGCCATCGACTTCGTCATCGAGCACGCCATCACCTACGAGATGCAGGAGCGCTGCGTCGCCGCTCTCATCCGGAAGACCGAGATCCTCTGGCACCTCCTCGACTGCACCTACGCCGCCTACATCGAGCCGGGCTGGGGCCCGGGCGGGGCGCGCGCGACATGATCTCGGCGGAGAGCCGCCTCCGCCTGGCCGCCAAGGCCCGCCTCCGCTTCGACCGGAAGTCTTCGCGCTACATGCTCCTGTATCCGGAGCGCGGCCTCGTCCTCAATCTCACCGCGGCCGACGTCCTCCAGCGCTGCGACGGCGAGCGCACGGTGGACTCCATCGTGGAGGAGCTGGCCCACCAGTATGGTCACGAGCGGCCGGCCGTAGAGCGCGAGGTGATGACTTTCCTGCAGACCATGGCCGATCGCGGCCTCGTGCAGGCGGTGGCGTGAGCGGCGCCGAGCGGCCGTACACGCTGGTGGCCGAGCTGACCTATCGCTGCCCGCTGCGCTGCGTCTACTGCTCCAATCCCCTCGACTACGGCCGCCACCGCGACGAGCTCGACACCGAGACCTGGCTCCGCGTCCTGCGCGAGGCGGAGGACCTGGGCGTGGTCCAGCTCAACCTCACGGGGGGCGAGCCGCTGGTGCGCGACGATCTCGAGGCGCTCATCGCGGAGGCGCGGCGGCTCGACCTCTACACCAACCTGATCACGAGCGGCATTCCCCTCCGGCGCGAGCGCCTGGCCGCCTTCCGGACGCTCGGCCTCGACAACGTCCAGATCTCCATACAGGACACGGAGGCCGCCGGCTCGGATCGGATCGCGGGCCGGCGCGCTTTCGAGCGGAAGCTGACCATCGCGGCGTGGGTGAAGGAGTTCGGCTTCCCCCTCACCCTCAACACCGTGCTGCATCGCGAGAACCTCGACCACGTGGCCGACATCGTCACGCTCGCCGAGCGGCTTGGCGCCGACCGTCTCGAGCTCGCCAACACCCAGTACCTCGGCTGGGCGCTCCTCAACCGGGCCGCCCTGCTCCCGACCCGGGAGCAGCTCGCGCGGGCGCGCGAGGTGGCGGCGGAAGCGCGACGGCGCCTGCGGGGGCGGATGGAGGTGCTCTTCGTCACGCCAGACTACTACACGGACCTGCCCAAGGCCTGCATGGACGGCTGGGCTCGGCGCTTCATCGTGCTGAGCCCCGACGGGCTCGCGCTTCCCTGTCACGCCGCCCACACGCTGCCCGGGCTCCGCTTCGATTCCGTGCGGGAGCGCTCGCTCGGCGACATCTGGCGCCACTCCGCGGGGTTCGGCGCCTTCCGCGGCGAGGGCTGGATGCCCGAGCCCTGCCGGAGCTGCGAGCAGCGAGGCGTCGACTTCGGCGGCTGCCGCTGCCAGGCCTTCCACCTCACGGGCGACGCCGCGGTCACGGACCCGACCTGCCGTTTCTCGCCGGATCACGCCCTCATCGAGACGGCGCGGCGGGAAGCCGCGTATGCTCCGCCCACGCCTCTCGTCTACCGGAGCGCGCTCGCCTCCCTCGTGGAGCGGCGCGAGCCTTGACAAGGATGAAATGTCCGACGTATCGTCCAACTCCGTGGAGCGGCGACAGTCCGCGGGCTCTCGCGCACAGGTCCCGACCGATCCTCAAAGGGGAGGCCTCTCATGCGGCGCATCACGCTGACATCCCTAACGGTGGCACTCACGGCGGTGGCCCTGCTCGCTGCCCTGGCCTGGGCCCAGCAGGCGGCGCCGCCGACATGGAAGCAGGGGCAGCCCGCCAGCATGGCGGACTCGACGCTCGCTCCCATACCACAGCCGCCCGCGCCGAAGGCCGCGGCGGACATCCCCGTCGAGAAGATCAAGCTCCCTCCCGGCTTCAAGGCCGAGCTCTGGGCCTCCGGGATCAACAACGCGCGCGCCATGACCTGGGGCGACAAGGGCACGCTGTTCGTGTCGAGCCGCGTGGCGGGCAATGTCTACGCCGTGGTGGACAAGGGCGGCTCGCGCGAGGTCAAGACCATCGCCACTGGTCTCCAGCTGCCGAACGGCGTGGCCTTCAAGGACGGCACCCTCTACGTGGCCGAGGTCTCGAAGATCAGCAAGATGCCCGGCATCGAGGAGAAGCTCGACAGCCCGCCCGCGCTCGAGCTAGTGTACGACACGCTGCCCAAGGACCTGCCCCACGGCTGGAAGTACCTCGCCTTCGGGCCCGACGGCAAGCTCTACTTCAACATCGGGGCGCCCTGCAACATCTGTATGCCGCCCGACACCCACGCCAACCTCTCGCGCGTGAATCCCGACGGCACCGGCTTCGAGTACGTGGTCCACGGCGTGCGCAACAGCGTGGGCTTCGACTGGCATCCGGTGACGAAGCAGCTCTACTTCGCCACCCACGCCCGCGACTGGATGGGCGACAACGAGCCGAGCGATCGCTTCGACGTGGTGACTAAGAAGGGGCAGCACTTCGGCTTTCCCTACTGCCATCAGGGCGACATCCTCGACCCCGAGTTCGGCAAGGGCCGCTCCTGCAAGGACTTCGTGGCCCCGCTCATCAAGACCGGCCCCCACGTGGCGGGCAACGGCGTGGAGTTCTACACCGGCTCCATGTTTCCACCCGAGTACAAGAACCGCGCCTTCCTCGCCCAGCGCGGATCGTGGAACCGCACGGAGAAGATCGGCTTCCGCGTGATGATGGTGACCCTGAGCCCAGGCGCCGCGCCGAAGTACGAGCCGTTCGCCCAGGGCTGGCTGCAAGGGCAGGAGATCTGGGGCCGGCCCGTCTACACCAAGCAGATGAAGGACGGCTCGCTCCTCATCGCCGACGACTACGCGGGCGCGATCTACCGGATCAGCTACCAGCGCTGAGCTCAGTGCGGATCCTGGCCGGCGCCTCGATGCTCGTCGCTCTCCTGGCGGCCCTCGAGGCACCGGCGCACGCCGCCGACGTGGAAGCGGGCCGGGGCAAAGCCGAGAAGTGTGCGGCCTGCCACGGTCTTGACGGCAACGCGACTATTCCCGGCACGCCCAGCCTCGCCGGCCAGCCCGTCTTCTTCACCCAATGGCAGCTGATCAAGTTTCGCGACGGCCGACGCAAGGATGCGCAGATGTCGCCTTTCGCCAAGGACCTCACCGACACCGACATGGCCGATCTCGCCGCCTATTACGCGACGCAGACGGCGCGCCCTCGCCCCGCCACCACCGATCCCGCCAAGGTCGCCGAGGGCAAGCGGCTCGCCACCGTGCATCACTGCGCCTCCTGCCATCGTCCTGATCTCACCGGGCAGCAGCAGGTCCCGCGGCTGGCCGGGCAGGACTACGACTATCTCCTCCGGCTCCTCCGCGGCTTCAAGGCCAAGACGGCGGCGGATCTCGACGGCACCATGACCATGGCCGCGCAGCCGCTGAGCGAAGAGGAGATCGTGAGCCTTGTGCACTTCATGGCCAGCCTGGGCTCGACGCCCAAGTTACAATAAACGCCATGCCCGACAGCTTCGGCGAGCTGGAAGCTTCGAGCCTCTTCTGCCCCCGCTGCAAGCGGGCGACTCCGGTGCGGAAGAAGCTCCTCCTCGTGCTGCCCACCGGCAACAAGTACGACTACACGTGCAGCGTGTGCGGCACCGCAGTGGGGGGCAAGACCGACTCCAACAGCGCGGACTTCCATCGCGTCGCCTCGGCGGCGCGCCGTCCTCCTCCGCCCGCGCCGCCCGGCCGTCCGCCTCGCTCGCTCCGCTGACGCGAGGCTTCAGGGCCGGCCGTCGAGATCCCGCATCCTCGCCTCGAACTCGTCGCGCGTGATCTCTCCACGCGCGTAGCGCTGGCGCAGGATGGCGATGGCAGGATCGTGCCGCGTGGAACGGCTCGCTCGGGTCAGCCAGCGGATGCCGAGCACGGCGGCGATGGCGGCGAGAACGAGCGGCGCCAGATTGAGCAGCACCCAGCCGAAGAGGACGAGCAGGAGCAGGCTCACCGCGATCAAAGCGAAAGGCCACCAGATCGGGTGCACGTCCCACTGCCACTCGAAGCTCCGCTCCTGCGCCCACGTGGGGAGCGGAGCGAGCAGCCAGGCGATCCAGGCGGCCGGCCAGGGCAGTCGCATGATGGGGAGTCCTCCTTGCGTTCCGTCGACGGGTGGCGCGCGTCGCGTCCATCATAGACCCGGTCTTGGCGCGAGGCGCGGCGGCGAACCGTGGCATGATGTCGGGCGCGGCGAGACCTTACACGGGAGGCGAGCATGAACGGTGCGGAGAGCCTGGCGCGGACGCTGGTGGCGGGTGGAGTCAACGTGTGCTTCACCAATCCCGGCACCTCGGAGATGCACTTCGTGGCCGCCCTCGACAAGGTCGAGGGCATTCGCTGCGTCCTCGGCCTCTTCGAGGGCGTGGTGACGGGAGCGGCCGACGGCTACTGGCGCATGGCGGGGCGGCCCGCGGCGACTTTGCTCCATCTGGGACCGGGGCTCGGCAATGGTCTCGCCAATCTGCACAACGCGCGCAAGGCCAGCTCGGGCATCGTCAACGTGGTGGGCGAGCACGCCACCTATCACATCAAGCACGATGCGCCGCTGACCTCGGACATCGAGGGCATCGCGCGCCCAGTCTCCGCCTGGATCCGCACCTCCGCGAGCGCGGGAGCGGTGGCCGCCGACGGCGCCACCGCCATTACCGCCGCCTCCACGCCGCCCGGCCAGATCGCCACCCTCATCCTTCCGGCCGACACTGCGTGGAATGACGCGCCCGGGGTCGCAGCTACCGCGCCCGCTCCCGAGCGCGCCAAGGTCAGCGCGGAAGCCGTAGCCCGCTGCGCGAAGGCGCTGAGCTCGGGGGAGCCGGCCATGCTCTTCCTTACCGGCCAGGGTGTGCGCGAGCGCGGCCTCGCACTGGCCGGGCGCATCGCCACCGCCACGGGCGCGCGCATCCTAGCCCAGGGATCGAACGCGCGCATCGAGCGGGGCGCCGGCCGCGTGCCCATCGAGCGGCTGCCCTATCCGGTCGAGCAGGCCCTCGCCGTCCTCAAGGACGTGCGCCATCTCATCCTCGTAGGATCGAAAGCACCCGTGGCGTTCTTCGCCTATCCCGACAAGCCGAGCGTCCTCACGCCGGATGGCTGCCAGATCCACCGGCTCAGCACCATCGCGGAGGACTCGATCGCCGCGTTGGAGTGGCTGGCCGAGGAGGTCGGCGCCAAGAAGAACGGCGAGGTCGTGCAGAGCGCGAGCCGTCCCGCCCTGCCCGCGGGCGGCCCCATCACGCCCGACACCCTGGCCGACTCGCTCGGCGCGCTCCTGCCCGAGGGCGCCATCGTGGCCGACGAGTCGGTGACCACGGGGCGCGGCTTCTTCCGCATGACGGCGGGGGCGCCGCCGCACGACTGGCTCAACAACATGGGGGGCTCCATCGGGCTCGGCATGCCGCTCGCCACCGGCGCCGCCGTCGCCTGCCCCGACCGCAAGGTGATCTGCCTCGAGGGCGACGGCAGCGGCATGTACACGGTGCAGTCCCTGTGGACGCAGGCGCGCGAGGGGCTCGACGTCACCACCGTGGTCTTCGCCAACCGCACCTATGCGATCCTCCGCCATGAGCTCAGTGGTGTGGGCGCGGGCACGCCGGGGCGCAAGGCTGCCGACATGCTCGACATCGGCCGCCCGGACCTGGACTGGGTCGCCCTCGCGCGCGGGATGGGCGTGGAGGCGACGCGTGCCACCACCACCGACGAGTTCAACCGCCAGTTTGCGGCGGCGCTGGGGACGCGGGGGCCTCGCCTCATCGAAGCGGTGCTCTGAGCTCCCCGTAGCCCTTCATGCGCCTCGCCCGGATGATCCAGGCCGTGGACGCGCACGCGGCGGGAGAGCCCGGGCGCGTGGTGGTGGGCGGCGTGCTCGACGTGCCGGGCGCCAGCATGCTCGACAAGGCGCGCCACCTGGAAGCGTATGGTGACCGGCTCCGCACCTGCATGCTGCGGGAGCCGCGCGGCTATCCCGCGGCGAACTGCAACGTGCTCCTGCCTCCGACGCATCCGGAGGCCCAGGCCGGCTACGTGATCATGGAGCAGGTCGAGTATCCGGGCATGTCCGGCACCAACACCATCTGCGTCGTCACCGTGCTCCTCGAGACGGGGATCCTGCCCATGCGCGAGCCGGTGACCGAGCTCGTCCTCGAGGCGCCAGCGGGCCTCATCCGCGTGCGCGCGGAGTGCGCGGGTGGCAAGGTGCGGAGCGTGACCTTCCAGAACGTCCCCGCCTTCGCCGTGCATCTCGACCGCGCCATCGAGGTGCCCACCCTCGGCACGGTGACGGTGGACGTGGCGTACGGCGGCATGTTCTACGCTATCGCGGATGCGCGCGCCTTCGGGCTCGCCCTCACTCCCGACGAGGGGCGCGACATCGTGCGCATCACGGAGATGATCAAGGCGGCGGCCCACGAGCAGCTCCCCGTGGCGCATCCGCTGGAGCCGCGCTTCCGTGGCATCACCATCGCCCAGCTCTCGGGCCCGCCCGCGCATCCCGGCTCCCACATGCGCAACGCCGTCACCGTCTCCACGGGCGAGCTCGACTGGAGCCGGCCCTCGACGTGGACGGGCGTGATCGATCGCTCACCCTGCGGCACGGGCACCTGCGCGCGCATGGCCACGCTGCACGCGCGAGGCCGGCTCGGCCTCCACGAGGACTTTCGTCACGAGGGCATCCTCGGCACCGTCTTCACCGGCCGCCTGATCGCGGAGACCACGGTAGGCCCCTACCCTGCCGTGGTGCCGACGCTGAGCGGCCAGGCCTGGATCACGGGCTTCGCGAGCTACGTGGTGGATGCCGACGATCCGTTCCCCGAGGGCTACACCGTCCGCGACATCTGGTGATCCCACCTCGCCCGACACCGGCCACGCGAGGCGGGCGGACTCCCCACCCGTCGTCAAGCAGCAATTTCGCGTCGGCGGGGCCGGGCCGCATCGTAGAGGGTGTCGGTCTTGAGCATGGCGACGAAGATCGCCAGCAAGCGATCCGCCACACCCCGCAGCGC
>JBKOVG010000067.1:0-6252 GCA_046723845.1 Candidatus Methylomirabilota bacterium
GTGGTGGAGGGCGGCCAGCAGGAGCGCGTCAAGGCGGTCTTCTACCCACGCAACCAGGACGAAGGCGCCGCCCGTCCCAAGACCGCCCCGGGGCAGTGCTCATAGCATGGAAGGCTTGATCGCCCAGGGCCTTCGCAAGAATTTTCGGAACCGCGTGGTGGTGAATCGGGTCAGTCTGGACATCCACCCGGGCGAGGTCGTCGGCCTTCTGGGCCCCAACGGGGCGGGCAAGACCACGTCGTTCTACATGATCGTGGGTCTGCTCCGCGCCGACGGCGGCCGCATCTACCTCGAGGGGCAGGAGGTGACCGCCCTGCCCATGTACAAGCGCTGCCGTCTCGGCATGGGCTATCTGCCCCAGGAGTCGTCGGTCTTCCGGAAGCTCTCCGTCGAGGAGAATCTCCTGGCCATCCTGGAGACCCTCGACCTGTCGCAAGAGGAGCGGCGAGAGCGTCTCAAGGAGCTGCTCGCCGAACTGGATCTCACCCGGCTCGCCCGCCACCGCGCGCATACCCTGTCCGGTGGCGAGCGCCGTCGGCTCGAAATCACGCGGGCGCTCGTGACCAATCCGCGTTACCTCCTGCTCGACGAGCCCTTCACGGGCATCGACCCCATCGCCATCGGGGACATCCAGGAGATCGTGGGCCGACTCAAGGAACGAGGTATCGGAGTGCTCATCACCGACCACAACGTGCGCGAAACGCTGGCCATCACCGACCGCGCCTACATCCTTCACGACGGGAAGATCCTGGCCTCGGGAACGGCCAGCGAGCTGGCCAACAATTCCAAGGCCCGCGAGATCTACCTGGGCGAGAAGTTCTCGCTCTGATGCGCCAGATCGGAGCCGCCTGAGCCATGCGCCTATCACTTCGCCAGACCCAGCGAGTCGTCATGACGCCGCTCCTGCAGCAGGCCATCCAGCTGCTGCAGCTTTCGACCCTCGAGCTGGAGCAGGTCGTCCGCAAGGAGCTCGAGGAGAATCCCCTCCTCGAAGAAGTCGCCCAAGAGACCCAGGACGTCGATGCGGAGGCCCCCACCTCGCCCGAGGCGGCCACCGCGGAAGCCCCGGCCACGCCCGCCGCCACCGAGCCCGTGTCCAAGGAAACCACCTCCGTGGATGGGGAGCGCGCGGACGAGCTGCCCTTTGATCTCACCTCCGCCGTGTTCGACGAGCCCGACGAGCGGACGCCGGTGTCCATGGAAGAGCGCGAGGAGATGCCCTTCGAGAACCTCGGGCGCACCGGCACCTCGCTCGACGAGCATCTGAACGAGCAGCTCCGCCTCGCCACCGACGATCCCCGCACGGTGGCCATCGGCGAGGCCATCATCGGCAATCTCGACGACGACGGCTATCTGCGCGCGGAGGTCGAGGAGATCGCGGTGGGGACGGGCTCCTCACCGGACGAGGTCGAGAAGATCCTCCGTCTCATCCAGGCCTTCGATCCCACCGGGGTGGCCGCCCGCAGCGTGCAAGAGTGCCTGCTCCTCCAGCTCACCGCCGACTCCGAGCCCGATCCCGTCTCCGTGGAGATCGTGGAGAAGTACTTCGAGGACCTGGAGCGCCGCCGCTACGCCGACATCGCCCGGGCCATGAAGCTGCCTCTCGACCGTATCATGGAGTCCATCGAGGAGATCCAGGGCCTCGAGCCCAAGCCCGGCCGCCGCTTCGCCACCTCCGACCAGCGCTATATCGCCCCCGACGTGTCCATCCACAAGGTGGGCGACGACTACGTGGTGGTGCTCAACGAGGAGGGCATCCCGCGGCTCCGCGTCAACGCCCTCTACCGCTCCCTCCTCCGCCGCTCCAGCGACGAGGCCAAGCAGTACGTCGAGCAAAAGCTCCGCTCCGCGGTGTGGCTCATCAAGAGCGTGGAACAGCGGCAGCGCACCCTGCGCAAGGTGACCCAGAGCCTGGTCAAGTTCCAGCGGGACTTCCTCGACAAGGGCGTGGCCTTCCTCCGCCCCCTCGCCCTTCGCGACGTGGGCGAGGACATCGGCATGCACGAGTCCACCATCAGCCGCGTCACCACCAACAAGTACGTGGAGACGCCGCAGGGACTCTTCGAGCTCAAGTACTTCTTCCACAGCGGCATCGCCTCCGACACGGGGGAGATGGTGTCCTCGGTGTCCATCAAGAAGAAGATCCGCGACATGGTGGCGGCAGAGGAGACGTCCAAGCCGCTCTCCGACCAGGACGTGGCCCTCGTGCTGCGCGGGCAGGGGCTCACCATCGCGCGGCGCACCGTGGCCAAATACCGGGAGGAGCTGGGGATCCTGCCCTCCCATCAGCGTCGACTCGCGCCCAAGAAGCGGTGAGCGCGCTCGGCGCGGAGCCGACCGGCGGCACCGCCGCCCTCCGCTTCGTGATCATCACCGGCATGTCGGGGGCGGGGCGGAGCTTCGCCATCAAGTGCCTCGAGGACCTCGGGTACTTCTGCGTCGACAACCTCCCCACCACGCTCATTCCCACCTTCGCCGAGCTCTGCGTGCACTCGAGCCGGGACATCCGCATGATCGCCCTCGGGGTGGACATCCGCGAGGGCGGCTATCTCGCCCATCTCCTGGAGACGCTCGCCGAGCTGCGCGCCCAGGGCCACAAGCCCGAGGTGCTCTTCCTGGAGGCGGCCGACGAGACCCTGGTACGGCGCTACCAGGAGTCGCGGCGGCGGCATCCGCTGGCAGGAGACGGCAGCGTGCTCGAGGGCATCCGCGCCGAGCGGCGCGCGCTGAGCAACCTGCGGGAGAGCGCGGACCGCATCATCGACACCACCGGGCTGTCCGTGCACCAGCTCAAGGAGCGCCTCGTCGAGGGCTACGGGACCCAGCGCACCGCCGATGCCCTCACGGTGTCCCGCATGTCCTTCGGCTTCAAGCACGGGGCCCCCTACGACGCCGACCTCGTCTTCGACGTGCGCTTCCTGCCCAACCCGCACTTCGTGGAGAGCCTCAAGCGCCTGGACGGCCGCGACGCCGCGGTGGAGCAGTTCGTGCTGTCCTTCGAGGAGAGCCGGACGCTGCTCACCAAGATCGAGGACCTCCTGCGCTTCCTCCTCCCCCTCTACCAGCGGGAGGGCAAGGCGTACCTCACCGTGGCCCTGGGCTGCACCGGCGGCCGCCATCGCTCGGTGACGCTGGTGGAGCTGCTCCGGCGCTCCCTCGAGCGCACGGGCCTGTCACCCGTGGTGCGGCACCGGGACGTCGATCGTGAGTGAGCGGGTCCGCTTCCTTTTCGGCGTCCACAACCATCAGCCCGCGGGCAACTTCGAATCCGTCATCCTCGACGCGGCTCGCGACGCCTACCAACCCTTCCTCGAGGCGGTGCGCGACGCGCCGGGGATGTCCCTCACCGTGCACTCGTCCGGCTGGCTCCTCGGCTTCCTCCGCGAGCGGGCGCGGCCCACCTTCGACCTCCTCGGCCGCCTCGCCGCGGACGGGCGTGTCGAGCTGCTCACGGGTGGCTTCTACGAGCCGATCCTCGCCATGCTCCTCGACCACGACAAGGTCGGACAGATCCAGGCGCTGAGCGAGTTCCTGCGCGCGAACTTCGGGGTGCGGCCGCGCGGCATGTGGCTGGCCGAGCGGGTGTGGGAGCCGCAGCTCCCCGGCGTGCTGAGGGCGGCGGGCGTGGAGTTCGTCATCGTGGACGATGCGCACTTCGCCCTGGCCGGGCTCGAGCCGGACGCGCTGGGCGGCTACTACCTGACCGACGAGCAGGGCGACTCCGTGGCGGTGTTCCCCATCAGCCAGCAGCTCCGCTACCTCGTGCCCTTCGCGGAGCCCGCGGAGGCGGTGCGCTACTTGATCGGGCGCCGCGAGGCCGGCGCGGTAACCCTCTTCGACGACGGGGAGAAGTTCGGCGTGTGGCCTGGCACCAATCGGCTCGTCTACGGCGAGGGCTGGCTCCGCCGCTTCTTCGACGCCCTCGCGAGCGCGTCGGAGATCGAGATGTCCACGTTCGGGGACTGCCTCGACGCCCTGCCGCCGGCCGGCCGCATCTATCTGCCCGCCGCGTCCTACTCCGAGATGGGTGAGTGGTCGCTGCCCACCGACAAGGCGAGAGAGCTCGAGGAGGCGCGGCAGCGGCTCGGCGGGCTCCCTGACGGGGCGCGGCTGGCGCGGCTCCTGCGCGGCGGCTTCTGGCGCAACTTCCTCGTCAAGTATCCCGAGATGGGAGACGCGTACTGGCGGATGCTGCGCGTCTCTGCGCGGATCCACGAGGCGCTCGCCGCGAACCCCGGGGACCGGCGGCTCCTCGCCGCGCGGGAGGATCTCTGGCGCGGGCAGGGCAACGACGCGTACTGGCACGGCATCTTCGGCGGCGCCTATCTGCCGCATCTCCGCCGCGCGGTGCTGAGTGCGCTCGTCGCCGCCGAGCGCCAGCTCGACGCGGCCACGGACGCTCCCCCGCTCTCCTGGACCCGGCGCGACGTCGATGGCGACGGCCGCCCCGAGATCGAGGTGCGCACGCGGGAGCAGGCGCTGACCCTCCGGCCGGCGAGGGGCGGCACGGTGACCCAGCTCGCCCTCCTCGCGCGCGACCTCGACGTGGCCGGCGTGTTCACCCGCCGCCGCGAGCTCTATCACGAAAAGGTCAAGGACAGTGTGGTCGCCTCGCCGGACGGGCTGTCGCAAACCATCCACGGCGCTCCCGAGGCGAAGGAGAGCGGCCTCGTCGAGTTGCTGGACTACGATCCGCTGCGCCGCGCCTCGCTCCTCGACGGGCTCTTCCGCGCCGGCGCGCCCCCCGATCCGCTCTCCCCGTGGCCGGAGGCGATGGTAGCGGTGGGCGAGCGCGTCCTCGACTCCGAGATCGTCGAGCGCGCCCACGAGATTGAGGCGGCCCTCGGGCCCGTCACGCTCGACGAGCTTCCGCTCTGGATCGACAAGCGGGTGCGCATCGGGGCGGGGAGGGCCGGGTTCACCGTGCGCTACCGGCTCACGTGGCGGGGCGGTGAGCCGCTCGTCGCACGATGGGCGACGCAGCTCAATCTCACCCTGACCGCGGGCGAGGCCCCAGGCCGCTACTACCGGATCACGGGCTCCCCCTCGCTCGGCGCCCGCGGCGGGATCACCGCGGACACCCTCACCCTCGTCGACGAGTGGGTGGGCGCGGAGATCGAGCTCCGGTCGAGCGCGGCGGCCGACCTGGGTTTCGCGCCCATCGAGACGGTGTCGCTCTCCGAGGGCGGCTTCGAGCGCATCTACCAGGGCTCGGCGATCCTTGTGAGCTGGCCCGTCACCATCGCCCCCGGCGCGTCGTGGGACGTGGCCCTCGACGTCGTGCCGCGCGCGATTCCGCGCGTGTCGTGAGGACCCATTTCGCTTGAGCCCTGTAGAGGGCCATGCTAGGCTGCCCAGAGTGCGTGGTGAGCCCCCCCGCACCATATTCACCACCTGAGGAGGAAGCACGATGGCGCGCGAGGAGTATCTGTTCACTTCGGAGTCGGTGACCGAGGGGCATCCGGACAAGATCGCCGACCAGATCTCCGATGCGGTCCTGGACGCCATCCTGGCCCAGGATCCCACGGGCCGCGTCGCCTGCGAGACGCTCCTCACCACCGGCCTCGTAGTGGTAGCGGGGGAGATCACCACCTCCTGCTACGTGGACATTCCCAGGGTCGCGCGCGAGACCATCAAGGAAGTGGGCTACACGCGGGCCAAGTACGGCTTCGACTACGAGACGTGCGGCGTGATCACGGCCATCGATGAGCAGTCGGGCGACATCGCCATCGGCGTGGACAAGCTGGGGGCGGGCGACCAGGGCTTGATGTTCGGCTACGCGTGCACGGAGACGCCGGAGTTGATGCCGCTGCCCATCATGCTCTCGCATCAGCTCGTGCAGCGCCTCACCGCGGTGCGCCGGGCGGGGACGCTCGACTATCTGCGTCCCGACGGGAAGAGCCAGGTCTCCGTCCGCTACGTCGACGGCAAGCCGGTCTCCGTGGAGACGGTGGTCATCTCCACCCAGCACGGTCCCGACGTCGGCCTCGCGACGATCCGCGAGGACCTGATCGAGCACGTGATCAAGCCGACCATCCCCGCCCACCTCGTCGATCCCAAGCGCATCACCTATCACATCAATCCCACCGGGCGCTTCGTCACTGGCGGGCCCATGGGCGACACCGGGCTCACCGGGCGCAAGATCATCGTCGACACCTACGGCGGGTCCTGCCCGCACGGGGGCGGGGCGTTCTCCGGCAAGGACCCGACGAAGGTCGACCGGTCGGCCTGCTACATGGCGCGGCACGTGGC
>JBKOVG010000449.1:0-8582 GCA_046723845.1 Candidatus Methylomirabilota bacterium
GTGGAGATGCAGGGACCGATGGGACAGAACGTGTCGAAGGCCTTGGCCCGCGTCCGCTGATGATCGCGCTGCTCGATGTCGCGGGCGGTGAGGTCGTTGAGGCAGGTGTAGCCCAGCACGTACTCGCGCGCGCGCTCCGGCGGCACGTGCCGGCAGCGCTTGCGGATGACGATGGCGAGCTCGCCCTCGTAGTCGACCCGGCTCGCCTGGGTCGGATAGATGATGGGATCGTCCGGCCCGCACAGCGCGGAGAGCGGCTTGAGGAAGAGCAGCGGCTCGTCGGGCACGCGGAGCCGCATCTCCTCCGCGTGCTCGCGATAGTTGAGGGCGAAGGCCACGATCTTGGTGGGGACCACCGGAGCGAGGAGCACCGCCTGCTTGACCAGCCAGCGCTTCCGTCCCCTCTTGAACGTCCCGTAGGGCGTGCCCGCGTACTCCACGATGTGCGTGCCGTCGAGCACGCCGTAGCGCGTCTTGCCCGCCGCCTTGAACCTGACTATTTTCATTTAACCTCAACATGCCTGTCGGCATGTTGACCGTGGGCGAGAGCGTTAGGGCTATCCGCTGAGGAGCGGCGGTGGATGGCGAGATGACGAGGGCGCGAGCAGGTGCGGATGGTGACTCGGTTGGCTTTCATCGCGAGACTAGCCCGAGGACGTCCTGCATGGAGTAGAGGCCGGGCTTGGCCTCGGCGATGAACTTGGCGGCGCGGAGGGCACCCCGGACGTAGGTGTCGCGGTTCTGGACCCGGTGGGTCAGCTCGAGGCGCTCCCCGAGGCTGCCGAAGCTCACCGTGTGCTCGCCGACCGCGTCGCCCGAGCGGATCGAGTGGATGCCGATCTCCTTCCGCGTCCGCTCGCCGGGCAGGCCGTGGCGGCCGTACACGCCGACCTTGGTCAGCTCGCGCCCGAGCGCCTTGGCCACCACCTCGGCCATGTGGGCGGCGGTGCCGCTGGGGGCGTCCTTCTTGAAGCGGTGATGGACCTCGGTGATCTCCACGTCGTAGTCGTCGCCGAGGAAGCGCGCCATGTCGGCCAGCACCCGGAAGGCGACATTCACCGCCACGCTCATATTGGGGGAGAGCAGGATGGGAATCTCGCGGGCGAGCCGCTCGATCTCCTCCCGCTGGGCGGAGGCGAAGCCCGTGGTGCCGATCACCGCGCGCCCGCCCTGGCGCGCGGCCATCCGCAGATGACCCAGGCTCGCGTCGGGGACGGAGAACTCGACGAGGATGCGGTCACGGCCGAGCGCGCCCTCGGGATCGGCGGTGAGCGGCACGCCGAGCTTGCCGATCCCCGCCACCTCGCCCGCGTCCTTGAGGAGCGCGGGGTGGCCGGGCGCCTCGAGCGCGGCGGCCAGACGCAGGTCGCGCTCTTCCTGGATGAGGGCGACGAGACGACTGCCCATCCGGCCGGCGGCACCGGCGATCACTACATCGGCCATCGCGGACTTCAGCCCTTGAGGAGGCCGTGCTGGGTGAGGATGGTCTTGAGCCGCTCGCGATTGGCGGCGCCCATGGGGCACATGGGCAGCCGGAACTCGGGGGCAAGCATTCCCATCATTCCCATGGCTTCCTTCACGGGGATGGGGTTGGTCTCGAGGAACATGGCGCGCGACAGCGGAAAGAGCTTGAGATGGAGGTCGCGCGCGAGCTTCCACTCACCCGCGAGCGCGGCGTGCGTCATCTCCGCCGTCTCGCGCGGCACGATGTTGGCCACCACGGAGATCACCCCGCGGCCCCCCACTGACATGAGGGGGAGGGTGAGGTTGTCGTCGCCGGAGAGGACGCTGAAGTCCGGCCCGCACGCGAGGATGACCTGGGTCATCTGGTCGAGCGACCCGGAGGCTTCCTTGACCCCCACGACGTTCGGGCAGTCCTTGACGAGACGGGCCAGGGTGTCGGTCTCCACGTTGACCGCGGTGCGGCCCGCGATGTTGTACAGCACGATGGGAAGGTCCACCGCGTCGGCCACCGCGCGGAAGTGGCGATAGAGACCTTCCTGGGTCGGCTTGTTGTAGTACGGGTTGACCACGAGGGCGCCGGTGGCCCCGGCCTTCTTGGCGTGGCGGGTGAGGTCGATCGCTTCCGAGGTGGCGTTGGACCCGGTGCCCGCGATGATGTGGAGCCGGCCGCGGGCCGCCTCGATGACGATCTCCACCACGCGCCGGTGCTCGTCGTGGCTCAGGGTGGGCGACTCTCCCGTGGTGCCGCACGGCACGATGCCGTCCGTGCCCTGGGCCACGTGCATCTCGACAAGCTGCTTCAGCTTGGCCTCATCCACCTTGCCGTCGGTGAAGGGAGTGACGAGCGCGACGATGGAACCCTGGAACATGGGCCGCATAGTGAAACCCTCCATGGCTCGAGGCCGTCCGGGAGAGGAAGTCGTTTCACTCTAGCACTCAAGCCGGAAACACTTCAAGCGTCCTGGACGTCCCCGGCGACGCGGCGCCAAGCTCCTGCTGCGCGGTCACGGACGGATGCGGTACTATTCGCCTCGGCCAGCCGCCGCCGTCAGTCACGAGCGGCACACCCACGAGGAGGAGATCCGATGAGCGGCACACGCGCGCCCGGCTGGCCCGGAGGCCTCACCGCCGAGGTCGCCGCCCAGGTGCGGGAGCGCTTCGGCACTCCCTGCTACGTCTACGACCGCGCGGCCCTCGAGGCCGCGGCCCGGCAGGCGCTGGCGTTTCCCGCTCCGCACGGCCTCACCCTCCGCTATGCCATGAAGGCCAATCCGAGCCATGGCATCCTCACCCTCTTCCGCGACCTCGGCCTGCACGTGGACGCGTCCAGCGACTTCGAGGTGGAGCGTGCGCTGCGCGCCGGCTTCTCGCCGGAGCGGGTCCAGCTCACCTCCCAGATGCCGTCGCGCCGGCTCGCCGAGCACGTGCGACGCGGCGTCCTCTTCAACGCCTGCTCGCTGCATCAGCTGGAAGCCTTCGGCCGCGTCGCGCCGGGTGCGGAGGTCTCCGTGCGCATCAATCCCGGGCTGGGCAGCGGCTCGACCAAGCGCACCAACACCGGGGGGCCTGCCTCGAGCTTCGGCATCTGGCACGAGTACCTCGACGACGTCCTGGCCACTGCCAAGCGGCATCGCCTGCGCATCACCCGGCTCCACACCCACATCGGCTCCGGCACGGACTCGGAGGTGTGGAAGCGGGTGGCGCGCATGACCCTCGACACGGTGGGCCGCTTCCCCGACGTCTCGGTGGTGAATCTCGGCGGCGGCTTCAAGGTGGGGCGCATGCCGGAGGAGCCGAGCGTGGACATGGTCGACGTGGGTGCGCACGTGTGCGCAGAGCTCGAAGCGTTCCGCGAGCGCGACGGCCGTGCCCTCCGCCTCGAGCTGGAGCCCGGCACCTTCCTCGTGGCCAACGCGGGGACCATCGTGGCCTCCTGCGTGGACGTGGTAGATACGGGGCGCGAGGGCTATCTCTTCGCCAAGCTCGACGCGGGCATGCCCGAGCTGACGCGGCCGTCCCTCTACGGCGCTCAGCATCCCATCGACGTGCTCGCCCAGGGGCGCGAGCAGGCCTCGGTGGTCTTCGTAGGACCGTGCTGCGAGTCGGGAGACATCCTCACGCCCGCGCCCGGCGATCCCGAGGCGCTCGCGCCGCGGTGGGTGCCGCGCCCCGCCATCGACGACCTCGTGGTAATCGGGGGTGCCGGCGCGTACTGCGCCGCCATGGCGACCATCAACTACAACTCCTACCCGCAGGCCCCGGAGGTCATGCTGGAAGCCGACGGCTCGCTGCGGTTGCTCCGCCGCCGGCAGGCGCCCGAGGACGTCTGGGCCAACGAGGTCTGATCCGAACCATTAACGAACACGCGGAGCGCGAGGCGGGTCGGGGCCCGTCGGCGGGGGCGGGGGAGCGCTCCAGCTGCGTCACCCACTCGCCTGAATCGCCGCCTTGCGGGCGGCGCACAGGACGAGGGGGTCCCACTCCGCCGGAGTGCACCCCCGCCCCACCGTCCACCCGCCCCGATCACACGTACGGCGCTCGTGAATAGTCCAGGCTTGTCCTAACTACGGGACGGTGACGGTGACCTCGTTCGATCGCAGGCTCTCGTTCGGCAGCTTCGCCCGGTCGAGGGCCGTGACCGCGTAGCGGTAGGTCCGGCCGGACTGCACGTCGCGGTCCGTATAGATGGTCGTGAGGGCAGGCGCGGTCGCCACGCGGGTGAACGGCCCGCTCCCTTCCGCGCGATAGATCGCGTACTGGACCACGTCCGTCTCCGGGCTCGCGTTCCAGGCGAGTCTCACGCTTCCGGAGGCGGGGATAGCCACGAGCCGCGTGGGTGCCGACGGCGGCGTGGTATGGAGAGGCGTCGCCGCCACGGCCTGGGAGGCGGGGCCGCTCGCCGAGCCCGCCGGTTCCACGCGCACGCCCCTCACCGCGTAGCGATACGTCGTCTCGTTCGCGAGCCCGCTGTCCGTGTAGGTGGTGGCCGCGATGGGCGTGGGGGTGATGGGCGCGAGCCCGCCGTCACCGGCGCCCCGCAGGACGATGTAGCGCAGCTCGCCGCTTGCGGGGGCGCCGTCGATCAAGGTCGTGGGTGCGTCCCAGCGGAGGCTCACCTGCCCGTCGCCCGCCTGAGCGACCAGCCCCGGAGGCGACGCGGGCCCCGCCAGGAAGGTGACGGCCACGGGGGCCGATGGAGCGCTGATGCGCCCGCTCGTGTCCTCGGCAGTGGCCGTGTACGCATAGCGTTTGCCCAAGCTCAGCGCTTTCTCGTCCTTGACGACCACGGCCCCTCCGCTCACCTGCACGTTGGAGGTCGGCGGCGGCGTCTCGCCGAGGTCGATGCGGGCGATCTCCTCGTAGCCGACCACGCGCTCGCCGGAGCGCATGGCGGGCTTGGGCGCACCGTCCGGAGCCTCCTCGCGCCGGAAGAGTCGCATGAGGGTGAGATCGCGGAGCCGCGAGTTGTCGACGCGATTGCGGGGCGCGACGAATTGCACGACGATGACGCGGTCGTCGACGCTGGCCCGCATGTCCGAGGGCGGCAGGGGGAGGCGGCGCTCCGGCGGCACGATGGGGCCCTTCTTGCCGCAGCCGCCCAGGGCCAGCACCGCCATGGCGAGGCCCGCGGCCATGACGGCGCTCCGCCGAGGGCGAATCACCGCCCGGTGGCCCTCGTCACGCGCGCGCGCGCCCGGGAAAGCGCCTGGGCGACCGCCTCGGGAGCGGTGCCGCCGGTGACCGCCCGGGCCCGGAGCGAGGACTCGACGCTGAGCGCGTCGAAGACGTCCGCCTCGATGAGGGGCGAGAAGCCGCGCAGCTCGTCGATGGAGAGGTCTCCGAGCTCCTGGCGGCGAGCGATGGCCTCGCGCACCACGCGCCCCACGACCTCGTGGGCCTCGCGGAAGGGCAGCCCTTTGCGCACGAGATAGTCAGCGAGATCGGTGGCCGTCGAGTAGCAGGCGCCGGCCGCCTCTCGCATGCGATCCACGCGGAAGGTGAGGCTGCCCAGCATGGGCGGCAGCACGCGCAGGATCGCCTCCAGCGTGTCGATAGTGTCGAAGAAGGGCTCCTTGTCCTCCTGCATGTCGGAGTTGTAGGTGAGGGGGAGCCCCTTCATCACGGTGAGGACGGCCATGAGGTTGCCGTACAGGCGTCCCGTCTTCCCGCGGATGAGCTCGGCCACGTCGGGATTTTTCTTCTGCGGCATGATCGACGAGCCGGTGGCGAAGGCGTCGGCGAACTCCACGAAGCCGAACTCCGCGGTGGCCCACAGGGTCAGGTCCGCGGCGAGGCGGGAGCAGTGCATCCCGAGCACGGCCGCCGCCGCGAGGGCCTCCACGATGAAGTCGCGGTCGGCCACCGCGTCCATGCTGTTGGCGCTCGGCACCGTGAAGCCGAGCTCGTGGGCGAGGGCCTCGCGGTCGATGGCGAAGGCCGCGCCGGCGAGGGCGGCCGACCCCAGGGGCAGCACGTTGACCCTCCGCGCGCAGTCCGCAAACCGCTCGCGATCGCGATCGAGCATGGCCACGTAGGCGAGCAGATGATGGGCGAGGAGCACGGGCTGGGCGCGCTGGAGGTGGGTGTAGCCGGGCATCGCCGCCGCGCGATGACGCTCCGCCTGGTCGAGGAGGGCGGACTGCACGCCGGCGAGGGCCGTGTCGAGATCGGCGAGCACCTCGCGCACGTAGAGGCGCTCGTCGAGGGCGATCTGGTCGTTGCGCGAGCGACCGGTGTGGAGCTTGCCGCCCACGGGGCCGGCGAGCTCGATGAGCCGGCGCTCGATGTTCATGTGGATGTCCTCGAGCTCGCGGCGAAAGGTGAAGCGGCCGCTTTCCAGCTCGGCCCTCACTTGCGTGAGGCCGTGCTCGATGGCCCCGCACTCCGTCTTGTCGATCAGCCCCGCGCGCTCGAGAGCGTGCGCCCACGCCACGGAGCCACGGATGTCGTGGGGCCACAGGCGGCGATCGAAGGCGAGGGAGGAGGTGAAGGCCTCCGCGGTGGGATCGGCGCCTGTGCTGAAGCGGCCTCCCCAGGGCTTGCTCGAGCCAGGCGTGCCGCTCGGGTCGGTCACGACACGCCGGCTTCGCCGCGCCGGGACTCGGCGGGACGGCCGGCGTGGAGGAGCGCCTCGATGTGTCCCATGATGCGGCGGGTGATCTCCTCGCGCTCGGCATGGCTGGCGCGACGGCGCTGGTGGAAGTACAGCGGCTGGCCGAAGCGCACGGCGAGGGGACGGCCGCGCGGAATGTAGAAGCGGCGGCCCGCCAGCGCCTCGTAGGTGCCGCTGACGGCCGCGGGAACCACGGGCACTCCGGCCCGCAGCGCCATCAACGCGACCCCGGGCTGCCCGGGCATGAGCCGTCCCTCTCGGCTGAACGGCCCCTCGGGGAAGATTCCCACCACGCCGCCCTCTTCCAGCACCCGGAGGCTTCGCTTCATGGCGCCCGGGTCGGGTCGGCCGAGGCTGACCCGGATCGATCCGATGCGCCGATGAAAGGACGGGTGCAGCGGGCTCGCGTGGAAGACCCGCGGCATGACGAGGAAGCTGATGGGCCTTGGCACGGCGACGCCCAGGACCACGCCGTCGAGATAGTTGTGGTGATTGGCGGCGAGGATGAACGGCCCCTCGGTGGGCACCCGCTCGAGCCCCGCGATCTCGAGGCCGAAGAGGCGGCGCAGCACCGGTGCGCAGGCGCCACGCATCAGCTGATACAGGAAGGGAAAACGCGGGGCGCGCGGCCGGGCGGAGCGCAGTCCCGCGGCCGGCATGATCTCGAGAGTGCTCGACTCGTCGCCGGGCGCCATGGGCTCGCCTGTGTTTATAGCATCGACCCCCCGGACAGACAAGGCGAGAGCCCGCTCAAGCGCGCCCGGGCCGCCTACGTCAGCGGAGCTTGCCCAGCCGATACCTCGCCACGGCCTCGTTGTGGTCGTTGAGGCTCTGCGAGAACTTGTGGTGCCGCTCGTCCAGGGCCACGAAGTAGAGGTAGTTCACGCGAGCGGGGTGCGCGGCCGCGCGAATGGCGAGCAGGCCCGGATTGGCGATGGGGCCCGGGGGCAGGCCGTTGCGGCGGTAGGTGTTGTACGGATGATCCACGAGGAGATCGTTGCGCGTGAGGGGCTGGCGCCCCTTGCCCGTCGCGTACTGGACCGTCGGGTCCGCCTGGAGCGGCATGTCGATCTTGAGCCGATTCCAGAACACCGCGGAGATGAGGGGCAGCTCGCTGGGCACCACCGCCTCGCGCTCGATGATGGAGGCCAGGGTGAGGAGCTGATGCACGGTGACGCCGAGCTCGCGGGCCGCGTCGAGGAGCTCGGGGGTGAGCTGGGCGCGCATCTTCATCACCATGCGCGAGAGCATCTCCTCGGGGCTGACGCCCTTGGCGAACTGATACGTGTCGGGGAAGAGGTAGCCCTCCACCGACGTGGCCTGAATCTCGAGGGCCTTGAGGAAGAGCGGATCGTGGCCGACTCGTATGATGTCGTCGGCAGGGGCCAGCCCTTCCGCCTCGATGGTGCGCGCGAGCTCGGCCAGGGTGCCGCCCTCCTTCAAGAGCACGGGATGGTAGAGGACCTTGCCGCCCTCGAGTAGGCTCAGCACCGCAAAGGTATTGGCGCCCTGCGGGATCTCGTACTCGCCCGCTTTGAGGCTGCGCTCCTTACCGTGGGCGAGGGCGAGGAGGGCGAAGCCGAAGGGGCTGCGGATGATGTCGGCCTTGTCGAGCCGTCGCGCGATGTCGAGCACGCCCAGATGGGCGGGGATCTCGATGATGCGCGGACCGGCGGCCACGGTGGGCGTGGCGGTCACGAGCCACCACACCTGGAGCCCGAGGAAGAGGGCGAGGAGGCAGACCACGCCCCACGTGAGCTGTCGGAACGGTCGGCCGGTGTGGGATCGGGCGTCGGCCGAGCTCTTGAGAAACCGAGGCCGCTCCATCATGATTCTCTCCAATTCTGCCCGGGTCCGCCGGATGAGTCAAACTTGGCCGGCGTGGTTTGGCCCGCGGGAGCTTTCTGGTATACTCGGATGCCTCGGGTGTGATCGCCCGCCAATTCCCCCAGGAGGAGCCTGATGCCGCAGCTTGTGCTTCCCGCCCGCCACGAGTGGCTCGTTC
>JBKOVG010000173.1:0-11358 GCA_046723845.1 Candidatus Methylomirabilota bacterium
GCTAGTGAGTGCCCTGTGACGACACTGCCATGGGGGATCGTCATCGGCGACGGCGCGTCGGCGCCGCGAGGAGCGTCGCCAGCGAGGCGGACGGGTGAGGAGGCTGAGATGATCGTGCGATCCTGGTCCGGACATGCGACCGCGACCGGCGGCGAACGCTACGTCGCGTACTTTCGAAACATATTGCTGCCCAAGCTTCAGAGCCTCGACGGGCACCGAGGAGCCATGGTCCTCACTCGAGGTGCGAGCGAGGGCGAGGAGGTGGAGGTGACGGTTCTTACGTTCTGGGACTCGATGGCGTCGATCCGTCGCTTTGCCGGCGCGGACCCGTTCGCGGCTGTGGTGGAGCAGGAGGCGGAAACCCTCCTGAAACGCTTTGACGCGCGTGTGAAGCACTTCGAGGTTCTCGTAGACGAGAGGACGTGAGGTCTACCACGCGATTCGCCGACGGGTGACGTGAATCGACGGCCAAGCCGTTTCGGGAATCATGGCCCTGCCCGCGCCAGGTACGAACTCCGCGCCCACGCAAGGGGATTCTGTTCCGAGGGGGCCCTGGAAGGCTTCCGAGCGAAAGCTCGCTTGATTGTTCGAGCGTCCATACACGTTCGTCTTTTTCGTGTCGGGCGAGAATTGATAGAATGTTGCTGCGATGCGACCCCTCAGGGGATCACTCGGAGCGTTCGTGGGTGGGATCTTGCTTCTCAACGTGGCCCAGGGGGGAGCGGGGGCGCGCTTGGAGGACGTGGAGCGGGCAGTGGGCCCCCTCGAGATAGGGGCCCAGCGGTTCACGGTAGTGCTGCACAAAAAGCGCGCGCCGAGAAACGCGGATCCGGATTTTGGCGAGACCCTGGCGCGCCTGGAGATCAAGAACGAGGCGGGGGCGGTCCAGTATCAGAAGACATTCGCCTATGAGGAAACTGGGAAAGGTTTCACCGAAACCCTGGACGCGACAGTGCAGGTCCTGCAAGGCACGCACGGAAGCGGAATTCTCATCACCTATAGCAGCCTGCCCTCGACACCGCTCGGCGGCGAGTCCTGGCAGGTCTTTGGTCCGTTCAGCGGTCCACCTTCCGCACCCCTCAACGGGAGGATCGTTCCCTTCAGCAAGCCGATTTCCACCGAAGGGCAACTCATCAGCGGAAGGCCAGGAGAATCAATCGTCCAGACGTCGCAGGAACCGAAGCTGCAGGGCGACGTCTTGCACTTCCGTGTTTGGGCCGGTAACTTTTTTGTGATCATCCCCCTTCGGATCCTCTGGTTCCGGAACGAAATCGGACCAGCGTGGCGTTGCTCAAGGATGACGCCCAAGGGCCCACGGCCCGTGTGCCAGTATCCAATCGAAGCGCAGCGGATGCCTCCGGGCGAAGACATGACCTTTGTCCGACTGCACGTCGAGGCGGAGGAGGGAATGGGTATCCCCGCGCACGTCGTCGTGAGGCAGGACTCCAAAGTAGAGTTCCTCGAGGCCGAAGTGGAATTGCGTTGGCAGGAGGATACAGACGGGATCGGAATGGGCATCGGCGACGACCCGTGGCTCAAGGTCCGCGTTGACGGGAAGGAGGGTTGGATCCACACGCAGGAGGATTTCGTGGCGATTGGCCTACCCTGGGCCGGGTAAGGGTGCAAGCCGAATACCGCTGGCTCGCGACCGCGAAGGCGCTCGGCCTGACCATCCCGCCGTCACTGCTGGGGCGGGCGGATGAAGTGATCCAGTGAAGACCAAAACGCTATTGCGCGCGTCGTGGTCGCACTGCTTCTGGGCGCCAATATCTCCGCGATGGGCCAAGGGGCTGAAGTCTCGACCATCGAGCTCAATGTCGGCGATAACATGCGCTACACGCCGTCGGTCATCCAGGCACAGCCAGGGGAGCGAGTACGAATCGTCCTCAAGGGCGTGGGAAAGTTGGCCGCCCTGGGCCACAACTTTGTGCTGCTGAAGAAGGGAACGGCGCCGAAGACCTTCGTCGACAAGGCCGCCAAGGCGACTGAGGAGACAGGTTTCATTCCAGCGGCGATGAACGACCAAGTCATCGTTGCCACTGCGCTCGTCAAGCCCGGCGAGAGCGCCGAGGTGACCGTCGAGGCTCCTATTGAACCAGGCGAGTACACGTTCGTCTGCAGTTTTCCCGGCCACTCTGCACTTGGCATGAAGGGGCAGTTGATCGTCAAATGAACTCGGCCCAACGCAGCTCGATGTAGCAATCTCGCACTGCCTGCTATAGGCCGACCGGGTGATCAAGTAGCAGCCCGATGAGTTTGTGCCCAAGTTGTGCCCAACTCAGGCGCATTCCTGGTCATTCCAGCGCACTCCGGCTTCCGAGGCCGTCGAGAGCCTCGTGTTCCACATCAAACAGTTATGCGCACTTAGGAAGACCGGGGAATAGGACTGAAAATCCTGGATCCACTCTGACTCGCTCAGATTGCCGAGCGAGATCGGACGGTTACGAACTCGCCGGCCTTGCTGTCACCGAAGTGGTCACTGATCTCTTGTGAGATCGCAGCGGCGCCAGCTGCTGAGGCACATTTCGCGGGATTCGCGGCCCTCTGGTGACAGAGACCTTCCGTCGCGGGACCAGGGCGTTCGCCTGCTCGATCGCCTCGTCGAGATCATGGAGGTCGAGGCGGATCTTGTTGGCCAGCCGAACTGCGGGCAGAGTGCCGCTCGAAACAATGCGGTAGATGGCGAAGCGGCTCGGGAGGCCGAGATAGGTGGCGGCCTCGAGCGGTGACAGGAGCCGGCGACCGGAAAGGTGGTCCTCGGCCAGCTTGCGCGTCATCTTCCTGCACCCTGATACCGCACGATCGCCCTCTCCACCGACGGCGTGATTTCGTCGCCGCGCCACCAAACTGGGACCACGGGATCCGGATGGCGATGGTAGTAACCAGACACCGGGCCGTCTGCCGGATAGAGCACCCAGGAATGCAGCTGGCGGAGCATCGGCCTCCTGAGGTAGTGTGCCGCAGATGAGTGGCCAAGAGCGATGGAAGACTTTCCTTTCGTCTTCCCCGAATGCAAGGCGAGCCGAGGAGACATCAGATGTTGACGTACTTCAGCCCATCGTCCGAGTCCGGCGAAGCACCGGTGAGGGTCAAGTCCCAAGGAGCAGGTACTCAGGCCTGATCGGCAGCCTTAGGTGCATGGGCAGCCTGGGCGAGCTCTTCGCGGCGCGGAGTGCAATCGAGTGGCTCGACCACGCGACGCTCCAGGGGAGGGAGGCGCATTTCGCCTTCGCCCGCCTCGGCAGCGACGTCAGCGCGCTCGACGAGCACGCTGACATCATCGGCGTTGCCCGGCACCGGAATTTGGCCACCGTCGAGGAGCGACTGCGCGTTCCCCAGCTCCGCTTCGACGGCGAGATCGCGTCACTGTCGCCTGAGGAATCCATGCCGAACGGGAGGCGGTCGTGAGCCACGAGCTGGTGATGCGAGGCGGGACCGTTGTCACCGCTTCCGACTCCGTCCGGGCCGATGTCGGAGTCGACGGCGGCCGCATCGCCGCGATCGCGCCGTCCCTGGCTCCGGGCCGACGAGAGATAGACGCAACAGGACTGCTGGTCCTGCCGGGCGGTGTGGACGTGCACACGCATCTCGACGCAGAGGTGGGCGGCGTGCGAAGCGCCGACGACTTCGAGTCGGGCACTATCGCGGCGGCCTGCGGCGGCGTGACCACGATCTGTGATTACGCCTGGCAGGCGCGTGGCCAGTCCCTTACCTCCGCCATCGAGGCCTGGAAGGCCAAGGCGGCGGGCCGCGCCCACGTAGACTATGGCTTCCACGTCATCGTCAGTGACGCGAGTGAGCGTACCCTGGCCGAGATCCCTCGGCTCGTCGACCTCGGCTACCCGAGCCTCAAAGTTTTCATGATCAACGAGTTCGGCATCGGAGACGATGCACTCGTCCGCGTGATGGACGCGGCGCGGAAGGCGGGTGCGGTGGTGAATGTCCACGCCGAGAACGGCGACATGCTCGACCACTGCACACGCACGCTGCTGGCCGCGGGCCGGCACGACCCGCGCTACTATGCACAGAGCCGCCCTACCCTCGCGGAAGCGGAGGCTACTCGGCGCGCCATCGACTACGCGACGCTGGTCGACGCAGAAATCTACATCGTTCATCTCTCCTGCGCCGACGCGCTGGAGGCTGTGAGCGCAGCCCGCCGTCGCGGGTTGCGGGTCTGGGCAGAGACGCGTCCAATCTACTTGGCCCTCACTGACGAGCGTTACGCGATCGGCGGCACCGAGGCCGCCAAGTTCGTGGGTGCTCCACCGCTCCGCACCGCGCGGGATCAGGCGGCGCTGTGGGACGGACTGCGCGCCGGCGACATCCAAGCCATCGGCAGCGACAACACCTCGTGGTCGGTCGAGCAGAAGGCCGCGGGCGCCCGAGACTTCACCAAGGTGCCGTACGGCGTTCCCGGCCTGGAGACCGAGATGCCGGTCATCTACTCCGAAGGGGTGAGCCGCGGGCGAATTCCGCTGCAGACGTTCGTGGCTGCCTTCTCGACCAACCCCGCACGTATTTTCGGGCTCTACCCGCAGAAGGGGACGATCGCGGTGGGCAGCGATGCCGATCTCGCCTTGTTTGATCCGTCACGGGCCGGGGTGGTGGACGAACGGCAGCTGCACTCGCGTGCAGGCTATGACCCCTTCAATGGCTTCGCGCTTCGCGGGCTGCTCGTGCTGACGCTGACGCGGGGCGAAGTGATCGCGCGTGACGGACAATTCGTGGGCTCGGCGGGCCGCGGCCGGCATCTCTTGCGCCATCGGAGCAACAGAGGCGCCTAGCGTCCGGGATTGGAGTGCATCGCTTCACGTGAGGAACGGAGGCTCGGGAATGAGATACACGGGTGGGGCGGTTGTGGTGGCGTTGGTGGTGACGGCAATCCTCGCCCTCGGGGCGTCACAGCCGGCACAGGCGGCGTGCGAGCCAGACAAGGTTGCCTCCAAGTATCCGGGATTGGCCGGGAAGACCCTCAAGGTTGGGCTCGACCCGACGTTGCCTCCCGTCATGTACCGGGATCCGAACAACCCGAGCAAGATCATCGGCCAAGATCCCGACATGATCGAGGCGGCCATGAAGTGCCTTGGGCTCAAGTACGAGCTGGTCGGACTTGATTTTGGCACGCTGATTCCGACGTTGCAGGCCGGGCAGATCCAGCTCATCTGGTCGAACATCTACTACACTCCGGCGCGGGCCCAAGCGGCCGACTTCGTCATCTACGCCACCACCGGCACCGCCGGCATTGTAAAGAAAGGCAATCCGAAAGGCATCAAGAGCCTCGACGACGCGTGCGGCACGCGGGCCGCGCCCATCCTGGGCACGGTGGAAGATAAAGGCTTCCAGGATGCGAGCGCCAAGTGCGTGGCGGCCGGCAAGCCCGCCATTCAGATCACGCCGTATCCGAACGCGCCGGCCACCTCGCGCGCGATCGAGAACGATCGGGCCGACATCTCGATGTACGACCTGGTGCTGGTGGATCAAGTAGTGAAGACCAATCCCGACAAGTTTGAGCGCGCCTTCTCCTTCCGTACCAACATTAAGATCGGGGTCGCGGTGAAGAAGGGCAACGAGGAACTTGTCAACGCAATCAAGGAAGCCATCACCACGTTGCAGGAGAATGGCACGCAGAAAGCGCTGCTGCAGAAGAACGGGATGGATCCGTCGCTCGCCATTCCTGTCGAGATCGGTCGCTAAGAGCCGGGCGAGCCCCCCCTCGAGCGTAGGCCCCGTCTGCCATGGAGGCGTTCCTTCAGTACCTCACGCTACCCTTCCTGCTGGAAGGGCTGGGCCTCACGCTCCAGATCTTCGTCGCCTCGATGGTGGGGGGACTCACGCTCGGCCTGCTGATTGCGCTGATGCGTCTGTCTCCTTACCGGCTGGTCTCGATGTTTGCGTGGGGCTACGTCTGGTTGGTCCGGGGCACGCCGGTACTGCTCCAGCTCGTGTTCCTGTTCGACGCGCTGCCATTCGTAGGCATCGTGATGCCCGCGGTCACCACTGCGATCATTGGATTCTCTCTCAACGAAGCTGCCTTTGCGGGAGAGATCATCCGGGGGGGCATCCTCTCGGTCAGTCGCAATCAGACCCTAGCTGCGGCCTCCCTCGGCATGGGTCCACTTCTTACATTGCGTCGGATCGTGCTGCCCCAAGCGATGCGCGCGATCCTGCCCGCTGTGGGCAACGACGCGATCAGCGTGCTGAAGGGGACCTCCCTGGCATCGGTAATCGCAGTGAACGAGTTGACACTGCGCAGCCAGCAGATCGTGGCCCAGAACTTCAAATTTTTTCCGGTCTTCGCAGCGGCTGGACTGATGTACCTGACAGTCACGACCGTGATTGCGGGCGTCCAGTTCTTGCTCGAGCGGCGAGTGAGTCCCGACGTGGATCGGGGGCGACGACCGAGGGGTCCCAACGCCCTCGGCCGCTTCTTCGGGTTCCGCTTCCGTCCGCCCGAGCCGGACAGAGTGCCCGCGGGGATAGCCATCCTCCCCGGAGCGGCCGACCAATCCCCGACTGCGCGCGTCGACCTAGTCGAGTTGGTCGGGGCCCAGGCCGCGCGCGCAGCCACGGACCACGCCGGGCCTTTTGTCCGCTGCGTCGGCGTCTGGAAGTCGTACGGACACCGTGCCATCCTCCAGGGCGTCGATTGCACCGTGCATCGTGGCGACGTGGTCACCATTATGGGGCCGAGTGGCTCGGGCAAGAGCACGCTGCTGCGCATGATCGCGCATCTGGAGCCGATGGACCGAGGGGAGATCACGGTGGACGGACATCACATCGGCTACGAGCGCCTGGATGGCATCCTCCGTCCCTCACGCCACCTGGCCCGGGAGCGCGCGCGGGCACGTATCGGGATGGTCTTCCAGCAGTTCAACCTATTCGAACACTTGACCGCGCTCGAGAATATCTGCGAAGCCCCCGTGCGCGTGCATGGAGAGCCGCCCGAGGTGGCGCGGGCGCGGGCCACCAGGCTGCTGTCTAGCGTGGGTCTGGCCTACCATGCCGATCATCTCCCCTCGCGGCTCTCGGGCGGCCAACAGCAGCGCGTGGCCATCGTCAGGGCGCTCGCCATCTCGCCCCGGGTCATGCTCTTCGACGAGCCCACCTCGGCTCTCGATCCCGAGTTGGTCTCCGAGGTCCTTTCGGTGATCCGTCGCCTCGCTGAGGGGGGCATGACGATGATTGTGGTTACCCACGAGCTACGCTTCGCGCGCGAAGTAGCCGATCGCATCGTGTTCATGGCCGACGGCCGCATCATCGAAGAAGGCACGCCCGAAGAAATCCTGGAGCACCCGCGCGAGGTCAGGACGCAGCAGTTTCTCAGACTCGTGGGACGAGCGTAGCGGTCGGTCCCGTCGTGGACGGACTGCCCGGGTAGTGCCAATCGGGCCACTAACGACGACCAGCCTCTGCTAGACGGCCATTCCGGGTCACGTCGCTCGGAGAGGCGGAGCGTCGACACCTCTTGCGACGCGGTAGGCCCGGCCCCGGTGCGTGTCCCCTGACGAGGGGAGGCCCTAGCGCGGCTTCTTCGCCGCTTCCTCGTGGTCCTTCCGGAGGGACTCCAGCGCGCAGCCTATAGCGCGGTGTGCGGGTGAGATGTCGCGCACTTCTGCAGGATCGCCGGGTGTTGTTCAGTGTAGCGGCGCGCGGGTGGCACGCGCTACGTTCTACGTTACCGCGCGGAGCGACGCCCTGAGGATTAGCGCTTGTGTTTCGTGGATGCTGCCTCGAGAATGGCCCGGAACCCGTCCCGCTCGTCACACGGCTGGACATCCGCTGCGTCCAAGAGCCGGTAGGACCCGGCCTCAGCCGTTCCTGCGGTCCGGGCCTTTCCCTTCCGCGGCTTCGCGCCTGACGGCTCGGAAGGGTCCGCCTCGGTTCTATGGAGCATGAAGAATCCTTCCTTGCCCGCGTGAAGCTGTGGAGCTCCGTACCACATGACATCGCTGCTCGCGGGGAATCGGACCACGAGCCGCCTGCCTGGAGGGGCCCCCTTCAGCACCTCATCCACCTGAAGAATGGCTTCCCGCCACTTCGGTTCGTGCTCGGTGATGGGACCATGGGTCTCCGCGCCGACTCGGTAACCCTGGGAGGCGGCGTCCTTTGGTAGGCGGACCGCGATGATCCGGCCCGACACTACCAAGTCCGCGGCATCGAAGCGCTCACGTATTTGCCGCTGCGCACGCCGCGCCACCGGATCATCGCCGGCGGGGAGCATGGCGGCCCGGCTGCTCTTTGCCGATTCCTGCCTCAGCGAGCGGACGGCCACGCTATCGCCAAACATCCAGCCTATCGTATGAAAGATCATCTGCTCTCCGACGCGCACGTCCTGACGGCCGGCCAACTGGACGGTGATGTTCTGGCCGAGATATCCAGCCAGGTCCGGCGGTGCCTCGATGATCTGATCCACCCTCACGACGACGGTGCGCCTGTCGACGGGCACCGCGCTCATCGTGGCCCCCTCGAGCTTCTTGACGGTGCCCCTGAAGACAAAGGTTGGGCGCTGAGCCTCCATCAGCCGCCGTGAGTCTCGCATGCGTCCTTCCCTCGAGTGTCCGCGTCACACCACACCCGTGATTCCGACTACGACCAGCGTAACACCCCACCGACGCCTTGAGAAGCGATCACCTGTCCCTATACCTTGAAGAAGAAAGGATCGATGGAAGCCGCGACAGGGGAACTGTTATTGACGTTGAGCAACGTGTGAGTGGTGAAGTTTGCGTTGCGCTGATACGTGACCCCATTGGGGAAGTTCGCCATGTTCGGAGTGTTGTTGGCCGAGAAGATGCCAAAGAATTTCGACCCCACCGCGACCAGGTGATCATAGTCTCCTACGTATGGATCAAATGTCTTCACGGGAGTGGTGGCAGGGACGGTGGCGAGGACAAGGTCGGTCCAGACGACGCCGTTCGGGCTCCGCTGGAGATGCGTCACCCAGCGTTGGCCTGCGCCCGTGCCCGTGACCTGCTGGTACAGCAGACCGATCACGCCCGTGCTGGCAATAGCCAGCGCGGCATTGGTCGCGTTGGGGATCGTCAAGAGGTCGCCCGGGCCGGACCATGTCACACCCCGATCGGTGGAACGCCGAACATGCACGGTGAGGAAGCTTCCGGGCTGCCTGTCTCCCCACGCGAGGTACACCACGCTGCTGTTGTTCGGATGGACAGCGATGGAGATGGTGCCGCCGATGCGCTGCTGTCCGGTGGCCACAGTGCCGTTGCGCATGAAGGGAAAGCTCACACCCTTTATCACGCGCTTTCCTGGAAGGCCGTCACCGGCCGGGAGGGGAGGCTCCTTCAGATTGACGAAGCCGCCCGCTCCCCAACGGTCGTCCCGCACGACCACCACGTCGGCGCTGGTGATGACCAGAGTGTTCGCCGGGAAGCTGCCGGTCAGAGCCCGCCACCCGTAGAAAGCGGCGTAGGCGGTGCCATCGGAGTGCACCACCGGGCGACACTGTGGGCCGTCCTGGCCGACCGTGGTCCGCTTTTCGACCCGTACGGAACCAAAGGCGACGGGAGGACCGACGCCTGCGTTCAACGACTGATCCACCGTCTGCGTCTTGCCGCCGGGCGCGGCGAAATCGTTGTCGCCGATGTAGACTCGATCCTGGCCGGCTCCGGGGCCGGAGGGGACTGTCGTCGCATGAGTGAAGGGTTGGTCAGCGTTGGGCCGGGACGCCAGCACCGTCATGGGCGGAAATGCCGGTACGTTCGTCCGGAGGAACTCGAGGGCACCCGTGCCCGCCCTTAAAATACCCCCGTAGAGCTTGCTACCGGTGCGATTGAAGCTCGTGGTGATGTCACCCGTGCCGATCCCGCTTCCGGCCACGCTGGGCACGATCGCCTGGACGATCCAGGTGTTTCCGCCATTGAGGGACTTGTACACGGGTCCGAAGGCTCCGCCTCCCGGATTGGGCGAAAAGGCGGTGCCAATGATCATGCTCGGATTGGCAGGGTTGACCGTCAGATGAGGTTCGCTGTCCTGAGAGGTCTCTCCACTCAGCGAGTGAGGAATCATGTTGATCAGCAAGAACCCGGGTGGCGCGTGAACGGCGCCTCTGGCCGCACCTCTGCGGGCGACGCGACTCCGGGTGGGCCTCGCTTTCTTGGCCGTCACTCTCCTGCTCATCTTTCTCGCTGGCATGGTTTCACTCTCCCGTTGTCAGGCCGGGCCCAGGTCTGGAGCGACCTTACTCCGGCAGCCCGATCATGTTTCTGATTCCACCAGGTTCGTCAAATGGCCGAAAATCCACCGGATGAAGGGCGACGTATTCACCGGTGTCGTCCGTGGGGGCGGCCTTAGCGGCCACTCTTTCCCTTGTGCTCTTGTGGAGAATGAAAAACCCTTCCTGGCCAGGATGGAATTTGGGAGCGGCGTACCACATCACGTCCGGACTGTTCGGAAACCGAACTTCGGCGATCCTTCCCTTGTGGCTTCCCTTGTGTACCTGATCCACCTGGATCTCGCCGATGCGCCAATCCGGGTCATGTTCACTGATCGGACCCGTAGCCGTTGGATCGGCGACTCCCGCGGCCCTCGCCGCCACCATGTCGGACGGCACTCGCACGCTGGTCACTCGTCCCGACACGATGACATCGGCGCTGCTCACACGCGCTTGAACGTCCTTCACGGCAAGGTTCCTCACGGGGTCGCCGCCGCTGACCAGCGCGATGGCGGCGGGCATCTTCTCCACTTCATGGTGATCCATGGCCTGGACGGCCACACTGTCCCCAAAGAGCAAGCCGTTCGTATAGAAGACCGATTGCTGTCCCTGCTTGACCTTCTTCTTGGCAGGTAAGAGAACCGTGATGTCCTGACCAGCATAGTGACTCATCGCCTCGGGCGCCTGTATCACTTCGTCTACCCTAACCACCACGGTTCCTGCATCGATAGGGACTTCACGCATCGTGGCAGCGCGAAGCTTCTTCACCGTCCCTCTGAAGACGAATCTCGCCTCCTGGGCACGCGCATCGGAGCCTGACCGTCTCGGCATGATCGAGCCTCCTTGCAGTTGCTCCTGGTGAAAAGACCTGCCAGGGTCATCGTGGACGAGCCAGCCTTACCGGTAGCGCGCCATTCTCGCGGCGAGCCGGCGGCGCCAGACTGTGATTCCGACGATGGTCATCGCGGCCACCCCGATGACCTCGGCCGTGTCGATCAGCACATAGATCCAGCTTATCGCCAGTTCACCGCTGATCCAGCTAGCCGTGACCCCGAATCCGAGCCCAGAGAGGACAAGCAGAAGGACTCTCAGCCACATCGGCCTCACGCTGTCCGTGACGAGTCCGACGACAACGCCGGCGAGAACCGGGAATACCTCTTCCATATCTTCCTCCCGTTATCCATATGGCC
>JBKOVG010000289.1:0-3704 GCA_046723845.1 Candidatus Methylomirabilota bacterium
GCTGGGGCGAACGCTCACCGACGACGAGCGGCTCGCCCTCTCGGAGGACGCGCACGGTGGCTGGTGGGAGACGTCGGTGATGCTCCTCCTGCGGCCCGACCTGGTCGGCGAGGGCTGGCGCGATCTTCCCCCTGCCCGCTACTCCATGCCGCACCGGCTCATCCCCAACTATCCTCTGCGGAACGGCGGCCAGGGCTATGTCGGGCACCCAGCGCTCGCCGATCCCGCTTTCGCCAAGGCGACTCTCACTGTGCTCATGGACGAGGCAATGGAGCTCGTGGGCGGCCTGCTCGACGGCCGACTGCCCCCGTCGCGAGGCCGTTCGCCTTTCTTCTCCCTGCCGATCTTCCGCACCAATTTCTGGCCGGCCGCCGCGGGCATCGGCGCGGTGGCCGTCGCGTTCCTGCTCTCGAGAAGGAAATTCCAAGGAGGCGAGCCATGAAAGCCTACGTGCTGATCGAGACCGCGGCCGGCAAGACCAAGCAGGTCAAGAAGACGCTCTCCAAGGTGAAGAGCGTGCGGGCCAGCGTCTCCGCGATGGACGCCGTCACCGGCCCCTATGACTTCATCGCGGTGGTCGAGGGCCAGACCCTCGACGCCATCGGCAGCCTCGTCACCGACGCCATCGGCATCATCGACGGGGTCACGCGCACCACCACCTGCGTGGCCGTGACCGTGGGATAGCCCAGCCGAGCGGCTATCGGAGAGACGCCGGCCGCGTGTCGCCCGGCCGGCGTCTAGCGGTGCGTGATCGTCACGCCTTCCGTCAGCGTCCGGTGGACAGGGCACCGCGCCGCGATCTCGGCCAGCCGTTGTCGTTGCTCGTCGGAGAGGTCGCCTCCGAGGAGCAGCTCGAGGTCGATGCTGTTGATCTTGCCCTCTCCCGGGTCGCGGGTGACGCGCGTCTCGATGCGGTCGAGCGGCCAGCCCTTGCGTTCGGCATACAGCCGAACCGTGAGGATCGTTCAGGCGCCGAGGGCGGCCAGGAGCGTTTCCGGCGGGGTGGGCCCGGTGTCCTCGCCCCCGTTGGCCACGGGCTCGTCCACGAGCAGGCGGTGCGGCCCGATGCGCGCTTCCGTCTTCAGGTTGCCGAGCCAGGAGACTTCCACCGGTCGTGCCATGTTCTCCCCCTGTGCTAGAATTCGCCGGTCATGCGCACCCTCGTCATGGGCGGCACGGAGTTCATCAGCCTGCATCTCGTTCGCGAGCTTCTCGCTCACGGCTACGAGGTCACCGTGTTCAACCGCGGCCGGCGCGCCGAGCGCCTCCCCGCTGGCGTGCAGACCATTGCGGGCGACCGCAAGGATCACGCGGGCCTGGCCGCGCGCCTCAAGGGGCACCGCTTCGACGGGGTCTTCGACATCACCTACGCTCCAACCCACGACGCCGATGTCGCGGCGCTGGTAGCGGCTCTCGAGGGCCAGCCGCACATCGTCTTCATCTCCACCGGGCGAGTGTACGACCACAGTCTGCCCATTCCCTACTCCGAAGAGACGCCGCGCAGCCTGTACTGGGGCGAGTACGCCCGGCACAAGATCACCTCGGAGGATCTCCTCTTCGAGCGTCACCGGACGGGAGGAGGGCCGATCACCATCGTGAGGCCGACCCACGTCATGGGTCCCCTCAACACGCGGAACAACGAGACGTTCTTCATGGATCGGATCTCGCGCGGCCGTCCCGTGCTCGTTCCCGGACACGGAGGCTGGCTGCGCCAGTTCGGTCATGTGGAAGACCTGGCCATCGCCATGGCCGCCATGCTCGGCAATCCGAAAAGCTACGGCCAGGCCTACAACGTCATGGGCGAGGACACGGTGACCCAGGTCGGGTTCGTGGAGCTCATCGCCGAGGCTATGAAGAAATCAGTGTCTTTCCGGCACTTTGACCCGACACTCTTGAGGAGTTTCGATAAGCCAGGGCCGGTCTTCGGCCAGAATCTCGTCTACGACTGCCACGCCGTGCATACGACGTCCAAGATCCGCCAGGACCTGGGCATACGGCCGCGCTACACGCTGGCGTCCGCCCTCGCTCACACCTGGGAGTGGTACAAGCGCGAAGGCCTGGCCGATCGGCCCGTGGACTTCGCCTTCGAAGACAGCATCCTCGCCAAGATCGGCGCGTGACGGCCCGCTCCATCCTCGTGTATCACCCTGAGCCCGGCGACGCCCAGGGCTATGCCCGGCGCATCAAGCAGCCCCGGCCGATCTTCACCGTCACCGCGTGCTCCAGCCCCACGGAAGCCGAGCTTCACGTAGCCGATGCCGAGGTGCTCTACGCGTGGAACTTTCCTCGCCACCTCTTGCCCCGGGCGAAGCGGCTGCGCTGGGTGCAGAACATGGGCGCGGGCGTGGAACGCTTCCTGATCCCCGAGCTGCCCAAGGGTGTTGCCCTCACGCGCATCGCCGGCATCTTCGGCCCCTGGATGGCCGAGTACGTGCTGGGGTGGTGCCTGTGGCACACCCAGCGCACGGAGCTCTTCCGGACCCAGCAGCGCGAAAGCCGGTGGCGGCAGGTGGATCCGCTACGCCTGCACGGCGCCGAGCTCTGCATCGTGGGGCTCGGCGACATCGGCCGCACCATCGCGCAGGCCGCCCGGGGCGTCGGCATGCGCGTCTCGGGGGTGAGCCAGAGCGGCAGGAAGGCGCCGGGGGTCGATCGCGTCTACCGCGCCCGGGATCTCGGCAAGCCGCTCGCCTCCGCCGACTTCGTCGTCCTCACCGTTCCCCTCACCCCCGCGACGCGGGGGCTCATCGGAGCGCGGGAGCTCGCAAGCATGAAGCCTTCGGCGTGGCTCGGCAATATAGGCCGCGGCCCCCTCGTCGACGGAGAAGCCCTGCTCGAGGCTCTCTCGGAGAAGCGGATCGGAGGGGCCATCCTGGACGTCTTCGACGAGGAGCCACTGCCCGCGGACCATCCGCTGTGGAAGCTCGAGAACGTGGTGATCACGCCGCATATCTCGGGGCCGAGCACGCCCGACGAGATCGGGCCCATCTTCGACGACAATCTTCGGCGCTATCTCGCCCGCCGTCCCCTGCGCTTCGAGGTCGACCGCAAGCGCGGCTACTAGCCTCTAGGCGTCTCGAGACCAGAAGGCGACGTTCCAGAAGTCCACCTCGTAGACGTTGTGCTCGATGCCGCGGAGCCGCGTCGACATGGCCGCCGCCTTGGCCCGGAGCACGATGGGAATGACCACGCCGTTCTGGACCACGAGGTCGTTCATCCGGATGAAGAGGGCCGCGCGCTTCACCGGGTCCATCTCCGTCTCCGCGGACTTGTAGAGCCGGTCGTATTCCTCGTTGCGGAAGCGCCAGACGTTCCGCGAGGAGCTGGCCGGCCAGGGGCACGGTGAGGCCGAGGGACACCATGCTTTGTACGAAAGCGCGCCGCGACAGGCGACTGGCCCTCACCTCGTCGAGAAGTCCACGGATCGCGTGCTCGCTCATGTGAGGCTCCCTGCCGGCGGCCGGCGATCGAACCATGGCTGCTCCGCCTCGAGCTGAGCGCCCAGACGGAACAGCGTCGCCTCGTCTCCGAAGGGCGCCACGAACTGCACGCCGAGAGGCAGCCCGCCCCGCGACCAGCCGAGCGGAACCGACATGGCGGGATTACCCGCGGAGTTGAAGAGCGACGTGAAAGCGATGCAGGCGAGCACGGCCTGGGTGTAGGCCTCCTCGTCATCGGTCATGAGGTCGAGCACGCCGAGGGGC
>JBKOVG010000012.1:0-11541 GCA_046723845.1 Candidatus Methylomirabilota bacterium
ATCCCCCCCGAGGTGCTCCACCAGCTCATCACCAACGGCACCTAGCCCGTCGCGGAATAGTTGCCCTCGGCCCGCTCCCCTGTTAGGCTGATCCCCACATGAAGCGCCGCATCTTCGGCCTCGAAAACGAGTACGGCCTGACCTGCACCCTCAACGGTCAGCGGCGCCTGTCGCCCGACAACGTCGCCCGTTATCTCTTCGAGAAGGTCATTCCCGGTGCGCGCAACGCCAATGTCTTCCTCGAGAACGGCGCGCGGCTCTATCTCGACACCGGCTTCCACCCCGAGTACGCCACCCCCGAGTGCGACGACATCACCGACCTCGTCATCCACGACAAAGCGGGGGAGCGCATCGTGGAGGACCTCCTCCACCAGGCGGAGAAGCGGCTGCGCGAGGACGGCATCTCCGGGAACATCCTCCTCTTCAAGAACAACACGGACTCCGCGGGGAACTCCTACGGCTGCCACGAGAACTACCTGGTGAGCCGCGACGTGTCCTTCCAGCGGCTGGCCGAGGGGCTCATCCCGTTCTTCGTCACCCGCCAGATCTTCGCGGGGGCGGGCAAGGTGCTGCAGACGCCGCGCGGCTTCCACTACTGTCTGTCCCAGCGGGCCCAGCACATCTGCCAGGAGATCTCGGGGGCCACCACCTCCTCGCGCTCCATCATCAACACGCGCGACGAGCCGCACGCGGACGCCGAGAAGTATCGCCGGCTCCACGTGATCGTGGGCGACTCCAACATGTCCGAAGTGGCGACCTATCTCAAGGTCGGCACCACCGCGCTCCTCCTCGACATGATCGAGGACGGCTTCTTCGACAAGGACTACAGCCTCCAGTCCCCCGTGCAGGCCATCCGGGACATCAGCCACGACCCCACCCTGCGGGAGACGGTGCGGCTCAAGGACGGCCGGACCATCACCCCGCTGCAGCTCCAGACGGAATACCTCGAGTATGCTACCCGCTACGTGCAGAGCATCGACGCCGATCCCGTGACGCGGGATATCCTCGCCCGGTGGACCCACGTGATCGAGGCCCTGCACGGCGACCCCATGGAGCTCCACCGCGAGGTGGACTGGGTGATCAAGAAGCGCATCATCGAGTCCTTCATGGAGAAGCATCGCCTGTCGTGGCGTGATCCCAAGGTCTCGCTGATGGACCTGCAGTATCACGACATCCGGCCCCACAAGGGACTGTACTTCCAGCTCGTCAAGCACGACATGGTCGATCGCATCACGAGCGATGACCTGATCGAGCGCGCCAAGCACGTGCCTCCCCAGACGACGCGGGCACGGCTGCGCGGCGAGTTCATCCGTCAGGCCAACCTCAAGGGCAAGGACTACCGCGTGGACTGGGTCTACCTCAAGCTGAACGACCCGGAGCGCGAGACCATACTCTGCAAGGACCCGTTCCAGAGCCACGACGAGCGGGTGGAGCGCCTGATCCGCTCCTTCTAGTCGCGTCGTCGCTGGAGCGGTACCGATGTCCATGAGCCTCACCCCGAGCGTGATCCAGTCCCTGGTCGCCGGAGAGCACGGCGATCCCTTCGCGGTGCTCGGCCCGCATCCCACCCAGGACGGCAGCCTCTCCATTCGCGCCCTCCTCCCCGGGGCGACCGAGGTCACCGTGCTCGTCGAGGGCGGGGCCGTTTCCGCCCAGCCCCTCAAGCCGCTCCACGCGGACGGGCTGTGGGAGGGCGTGATCCCCGGGCACCTGCCCGTCCGCTATCGCCTCCGCGTCACCTACCCGGACGGCCACACCTTCGAGCTGGACGATCCCTACCGCTTCCCGTCCACCCTGTCCGGCTTCGACCTCCACCTGCTGGGCGAGGGCCGGCACTATCGCATCTACGAGAAGCTCGGGGCGCACGCCGCCACCATCGACGGCGTGGACGGCATCATCTTCGCGGTGTGGGCGCCCGACGCCCGGCGCGTGAGCGTGGTGGGCGACTGGAACGCGTGGGACGGCCGCCGCCATCCCATGCGCCTGCACCCGGGCAACGGCATCTGGGAGCTCTTCCTGCCCGGCGTGACGGAAGGCGCGCGCTACAAGTTCGAGATCCACTCTCGCTCGGGCGCTCCCCTCGCGCTCAAGACCGATCCTTACGCCTTCGGCTTCGAACCCGACGAGCCGCGCACCGCCTCGGTCGTGGAGCGCCTCGAGGGCTATGAGTGGCATGACGCAGGCTGGCTCGGCGAGCGGGCGCGCCGGCAGGCCCTCGACGCCCCCATGAGCATCTACGAGGTGCACCTGGGCTCCTGGCGCCATGTCGTGGAGGACGACGGGCGCTCCCGCTCCCTCGGCTACCGCGAGGCGGCGGCCCAGCTCGCTGACTACGTGCACGGCATGGGCTTCAGCCACGTCGAGCTCCTCCCCGTCATGGAGCATCCCTACTACGGCTCGTGGGGCTATCAGACCCTCGGCTACTACGCCCCCACGCGACGCTACGGGCATCCCCACGACTTCATGGCCCTCGTGGATCACCTCCACCAGCGCGGCATCGGGGTAATCCTCGACTGGGTCCCCGCCCACTTCCCGCGCGATCCGCATGGCCTCGCCTACTTCGACGGCACCCATCTCTTCGAGCACGCCGACCCGCGGGAGCGCGAGCACCCCGATTGGGGAACCCGCGTCTTCAACTACGGCCGCCGTGAGGTCGCCAACTTCCTCATCGGCAACGCCCTCTTCTGGCTGGAGCGCTACCACGTGGACGGTCTCCGGGTGGACGCGGTCGCCTCCATGATCTACCGTGACTACTCGCGCAAGGCCGGGGAATGGGTCCCGAACATCTACGGCGGGCGCGAGAACCTCGAGGCCATCGCCTTTCTCAAGCGCCTCAACGAGGTCGTGTACGGCACGTATCCCGGCGCGGTCACGGTGGCCGAGGAGTCCACCGCGTGGCCCATGGTCTCGCGTCCCGTGCACCTGGGGGGCTTAGGCTTCGGGCTCAAGTGGAACATGGGATGGATGCACGACATGCTCGATTATCTCCGCCACCAGCCCATCCATCGCAAGTATCACCAGAACCAGCTCACCTTCGGCATGCTCTACGCGTGGACGGAGAACTTCGTCCTCCCCCTCTCCCACGACGAGGTGGTGCACGGCAAGGGCTCGCTCATCGCCAAGATGCCCGGCGACGACTGGCAGCGCTTTGCCAACCTCCGTCTCCTCTACGCCTTCATGTGGGCCTATCCGGGCAAGAAGCTCCTCTTCATGGGGGGCGAGTTCGGCCAGTCGCGAGAGTGGAATCACGACCACAGCCTCGACTGGCATCTCCTCGACATGGGGCCCTATCATCGCGGGCTGCAGCGGCTGGTGGCGGACTGCAATCGCCTCTACCGGGCGGAGCCGGCGCTGCACGAGCAGGACTGCGAGCAGGCGGGCTTCGCCTGGATGGACTGCAGCGACGCCGAGCAGAGCGTGGTCACCTTCGCCCGCTTCGCGCGCGATCGCCATCGCCTCGCCGTCTGCGTATGCAACTTCACCCCGGTGCCGCGGCACGAGTACCGGATCGGGGTGCCGCGCCCCGGCTACTACCGCGAGGTGCTGAACAGCGACAGCGCCTTCTATGGGGGCAGCGACATGGGCAACGGCGGCGGCATCGCGAGCGAGCCCGTGTCGTGGCACGGCCAGCCGCACTCCCTGCGCCTCAGCCTGCCGCCGCTCGGTGCGGTCTGGCTCATCCCCGTCGAGGGCTAGCCGGGTGACCGTCACCCCGGTCCAGACGCGTCCCGGCCGTCCCTACCCGCTGGGGGCGACCTGGGACGGGACGGGCGTCAACTTCGCCCTCTTCAGTGAGCATGCCACCGCGGTCGATCTCTGCCTCTTCGACGGAGCGGCGCCAGCCCATGAGGTGCGCCGCATCCCCGTCACCGAGCGCACCGACCAGATCTGGCACGTGTACCTGCCCGAGGCGCGGCCGGGACTGCTCTACGCCTATCGCGTCGACGGCCCCTACGTCCCCGGCGAGGGTCACCGCTTCAACGCCGCCAAGGTGCTTCTCGATCCCTACGCCAAGGCCATCGCCGGCCAGGTCACGTGGAATGACGCCCTCCTCGGCTACCAGGCCGACGCCGCGGAGGACTCGGGGGCGCCCGATCCCCGCGACAGTGCGCCCTTCGTGCCGAAGTGCGTGGTGGTGGAGACGGCCTTCTCGTGGGGCGACGACCGGCTCCTGCGCACGTCCTGGCACGAGACGGTGATCTACGAGGTCCACGTCAAGGGCTTCACCGCGCGGCATCCCCAGATTCCTCCGGAGCTTCGCGGTACCTATGCGGGGCTCGCCTCCCCGCCCGCCCTCGACCACCTCCGCCGCCTGGGCGTGACCGCCGTGGAGCTCCTCCCGGTGCATCACGCAGTGAACGAGCGGCACCTGGAGAAGCTCGGGTTGACCAACTACTGGGGCTACAACTCCATCGGCTTCTTCGCCCCCGACTCGCGCTTCGCCTCCACGGGCACCGGGGGCGAACAGGTGGCCGAGTTCAAGACCATGATCAAGCGGCTGCACGAGGCGGGCATCGAGGTGATCCTCGACGTCGTGTACAACCACACGGCCGAGGGCAATCACCGTGGCCCCACCCTCTGCTTCCGCGGCATCGACAATCGCGCTTACTACCGCCTGGAGATGACGGATCGGACCTACTACCGCGACTACACGGGCTGCGGCAACACCTTCGACCTCACCCATCCGCGCTCGTTGCAGCTCCTCATGGACAGCCTGCGCTACTGGGTCCTCGACATGCACGTGGACGGCTTCCGCTTCGACCTCGCCTCCGCGCTGGCCCGCGAGCTCCACGACGTCGACCGCCTGTCGTCGTTCTTCGACGTCATCCATCAGGACCCCGTGATCTCCCAGGTCAAGCTCATCGCCGAGCCGTGGGACCTCGGCGAGGGCGGCTACCAGGTGGGCAACTTCCCTCCCGGGTGGGCGGAGTGGAACGGGCGCTATCGCGACACCATCCGCCGCTACTGGAAGGGCGATCCTGGCCAGGTCGCCGAGCTCGCCTACCGCCTCACCGGCTCCAGCGATCTCTACGAGCAGGGCGGCCGCCGCCCCTACGCCAGCATCAACTTCGTCACCGCCCACGACGGCTTCACCCTCGCCGACCTCGTCACCTACACGGTGAAGCGCAACGAGGCGAACGGGGAGGACAACGGCGACGGGAGCAACGAGAACTACGCCACCAACGACGGGGTGGAGGGCCCCACCGACGATCCCGCGGTGCGCGCCCTCCGCGAGCGCCGACAGCGGACCTTCCTCGCCACTCTCCTCCTCTCCCAGGGCGTGCCCATGCTCACGGGCGGCGACGAGCTGGGGCGGAGCCAGGGCGGCAACAACAACGCCTACTGCCAGGACAGCGAACTGACATGGTTTGCGTGGCCCCCCACCGCGACGGGCGAGCGCCTACTCGATTTCACGCGACGGCTCATCCGGCTCCGGCTCGATCATCCCGCGTTCCGGCGGCGGCGCTTCTTCCAGGGCCGCCGCATCCGCGGTTCCGCCGTCAAGGATCTCTCCTGGTTCCAGCCGGACGGACGCGAGATGACCGACGAGGAGTGGAACGACGGGCAGAGCCGCCTCCTCGGGCTCCAGCTCGCCGGGGGCGCCATCGAGGAAGTCGACGACGAGGGGCACCCCGTGCGGGACGAGACCTTCCTCATCCTGCTCAACGCCCAGGAGGATGCCCATCCCTTCGTCCTGCCCGCGTCCGTGCCGCGCGCGGAATGGGAGGTCGTGCTCGACACCCGCGACTGGGAGCCGGTCCTGCCCGGGCGCTGCTTCAAGGACGGCGAGCCCTATCCCCTCGAAGGCCACACCCTGGCCTTGCTCCGCCACCGAGCGAAGGAGGTCGACTGATGGCCGACATGCCCGAGTTCGAATCCGAGATGCACCGCACCGCGGTGGCCCAGCTCGACCGCGTGGCCGAGCGCCTCCACCTCGATCACGACATCCACATCCGGCTCCGCTATCCGCGGCGCGCCCTCGTGGTCTCCATCCCCGTGCGCATGGACAACGGCGCCACGGAAGTCTTCATGGGCTATCGCGTCCACCACAACACCGCCCTCGGCCCCACCAAGGGCGGCCTGCGCTACGACGCGGACGTGAACATGGGCGAGGTCACCGCGCTGGCCATGCTCATGAGCTGGAAGTGCGCGCTCATGGGGCTGCCCTACGGCGGCGCCAAGGGCGGGGTGCGCTGCGCGCCGCGCTCCATGTCCACGCGCGAGCTCGAGTCGCTCACCCGTCGCTACACCGCGGAAATCATGCTCTTCATCGGCCCCGATCTCGACATCCCCGCTCCCGACCTCGGCACCGACGAGCAGACCATGGCATGGGTGATGGACACCTACTCCATGACCCAGGGCCGAAGCGTGCCCGGCGTGGTCACCGGCAAGCCCATCCTGGTGGGCGGCTCCGCGGGCCGCCGCGAAGCCACCGGCCGCGGCATCGTCTACGTCCTCTACCAGGCCCTGCACAGCCTGGGCGAGGAGCTCAAGGGCAAGACGGTGGTGGTGCAGGGCTTCGGCAACGTGGGGAGCGTGGCCGCGCGCATCCTCTGGCGCGACGGCGCCATCGTCCAGGGGGTGAGCGACTACAAGGGCGGCATCTGGAACCGTCAGGGGCTCGACATCCGGCTCCTCGAGGAGCACGTGCGGGAGTCCGGGAGCGTGGTGGGCTTCCCGGGGGCGGACGCCATCTCCAACGCGGACATCCTGGAGCAGCCCTGCGACATTCTCGTGCCCGCGGCCATCGGCTCCCAGATCCGCGAGGACAACGCCGCCCGCATCCGCGCGCGTATCGTGGTCGAGGGCGCCAACGGCCCCACCACTCCGGAGGCCGACGCCATCCTCGACTCCCGCGGCATCATCGTCATCCCCGACATCCTCGCCAACGGCGGCGGGGTGGTCGTCTCCTACTTCGAGTGGGTCCAGGGGCTCCAGTTCTACTTCTGGCAGGAGGCGGAGATCATCGCCCGCCTCCAGGAGATCATGACGCGGGCCTTCACGCGCGTGTGGAACGCCTCCCGCAAGGAAGGTGTCGACCTGCGCACGGCCGCCCTCATGGAGGGCGTCCGCCGCGTCGCCGACGCGCATCAGATCCGCGGTCTCTATCCCTAGCCCTCCATGACCGGCGACGGCTTCGACCTGATCGTGGTGGGCGGCGGCGTGTTCGGGCTCAGCACCGCCCTCGAGGCGGGGCGGCGTCGGCGCAGCGTGCTGGTGGTGGACCGCCGCACCATCCCCAATCCCGTCGCCGCCTCCTTCGGCCCCTCGCGCAAGATCCGCTCGACCTATCTCGACGAGCACTACACGCGCCTGGCCCTCGAGGCCATGGCGGGATGGCGCCGGATCGAGGCGGAGACAGGGGCGCAGCTCTACGTCGCCGACGGCAACCTGAACGTGAGCGACGAGGCGACCGACGCGCATCTGGAACAGCTCGACGTGAACGCACGGCGCGGCGGGGCCAAGGTGCGCTGGCTCGACGCCGCCGACCTGCGCCGCGAGTTTCCCCAGTTTCGCCCCGGCCGCCGCGCCCTCCTCGAGGAGGAAGCGGGCTTCCTCCGCGCCACCGACTGCGTCGCCGCCCTCCGCGGCCTCGCCGAGCGACACGGCGTCCGATTCGCCACCGGCCAGGACGCCGCCGTGGAGCCCGCAAACCGGGGCGTGCTGGTGCGCGTGGGGACGACGAGCTATCACGCGCCGCAAGTCGTGGTGGCGGCCGGGGGCTGGTCGAAGCGGTTCTTCCCCGAGCTGGGCGCCGCCCTCTGGCAGTGCCCGCAGGGCATCATGTATCTCGACGGCGTGCCCGAGGAGTTCTGCCGGCCCCGCTTCCCGCCCTATTCGGCGCCCACCACGGGCTTCTACGGCTTCGCCGCCGAGCCCGGGCGCGTGGGACTCAAGGTCGCGCGGCACCTCGTCACCGATCCCATCGACGATCCCGACTTCGATCGTCGCACCACGCCCCAGGGGTTCGTGGCGGAGGCGGAGCGGTTCGTCCGCGAGTGGTTCGGCCTCGATCCCGCCCGCTATCGCCCGAGCTTCGACAGCTGCATGTACAACCTCTCCTCCAGCAACGACTTTCTCCTCGACTTCCACCCGGCCCTGCCCGGCGTCTTCCTCGCCACCGCCGGCTCCGGCCACGGCTTCAAGTTCGGCTCCATCCTCGGCACCATCGTGCTGGATCGCCTCGACGGTGCTGCAAGCGAGCGCTGGTGCCCACAGTTCTCCTACGCATCCTTCCTCACCGCGGGCGGACGCTCCCGGCTTCTCTAGCGGGCCCGGGCGCTCGTCGCTCGGGCGCGAAGTCCTCCCGTGCCGCGAGCGACTCGCCCCTCAGGCGGCACGGAGGCGGCGCAGGCCCAGCACCTCCAGCACCGCGAAGGCGAGGACGGCAGCGGCGATCACCGCCACCGCCACGTTGGCGACCACGGTGAGAGGCCCGTCCACGACGAGGAGCAGGCTTCCCACCACCCAGGCGACGTTGAGGGCCACGGTGAGGAGTGCCTCGGCACGGCTCATTCTCGCGCGGCACGCATTCCAGGACTGCGGGTCAGAGCGGGGCGACGTCGACGGCCTGGCCGGTCTGGGCGCTCTTCGTCACCGCGTCCGTGAACTCCATGTAGCGGACGCCGTCCTCGAGGTTCGTGTGGGTCACCTTCTCGCGGCCCCGGATGGCGTTGACGAATTCCTCCTCCACCCGCCAGCCCACGCGCTTCTCGGCGGGGATGGGGATCTCGCGCAGCTCCTTGTCGTCCCGGCGGCCGCCGGAGAGGCGCTTGGCGTCCGCCTCGATGCGCAGCGTCCCCTCGCTCCCGAAGATCCACGCCTGGGGCGCGGGCGACAGCCCGGTGATGGCGCTGAAGCGCAGGTGGGCCACCGCCCCGCTGGCGAGGGTGGCCAGGATGTCCACGTGATCGGGCACCTTGACCTCGTGCCAAACCCCCTTCTCGTCCTTCCGGCGCGGCACGGCGATCTTGGTCATGGTCATGACCCGTCGCGCGGGGCCGACCCAGCGCATCATCGCCTCGTACCAGATCCCCATGTTGAGGATGTTGTGGCCGCTCAGCGAGACGTCGTGGCGCCAGTGGAGCGGGGCGTCAGGGCTCACGAAGCTTCCCTGGCTCCCCTGGAGCTCCACGGAGAGCACCTCGCCCGCGTAGCCCTCGGCGAGCTTGGCCTTCACGGTGGGATCGACCTCGAGGGTGTGGGGCGCGGGCACGATCTGCGCCACGAGCTGAGGCTTCCGCCGCGAGGCCTCCAGCATGCGCCGCCCCTCTGCGGCGTTCATGGCCATGCGCGCCTCGCAGAGCACGTGCTTGCCCGCGTCGAGGGCGGCCACGGTCATTTCGCAGTGGGTGTACGGCCAGGTCCCGATGCAGACGGCGTCGATGTCCTTGGCCGCGATGATCTCCCGCCAGTCGCCGGCGACGCGGCCGATGCCGAACTCCTTGGCCACGCGCTCGCCCGATTCCTTGGAGCGGTTGGCCACGGCGACCAGCTCCACGCCGGGCTGCGCCTTGAGGTTGGGCACATGGAACTTCCGGCTGTTCGCCCCTGCCCCGATGAAGCCTACACGGATCTTGTGGTCTGTCATGGCGGGCATGGTAGCAGAAGTGCCGGAGACGCACAGGGCGGCCGGACCCGCACGGTTCGGGAGATAATACGAGCCTCATGGCCGGCGAGGCCCTCATCTTCCGCGATGTCGCCTACGTCCTCGTGGCCGCCGTCCTGGGCGGGGCCGTCGCCTGGGCGGCGGGCCAGCCCCTCATCCTCGGCTACGTCCTGGGCGGCATCCTCATCAGCCCCTTCACGCCCGGCCCGGCCGTGTCGGACATCCACACCTTCGAGATCATCGCGGAAGTGGGCGTGATCCTCCTCATGTACTCCGTGGGCATGGAGTTCTCGCCGAACGCGCTCCTCGAGGTGAAATGGGTCGCCCTCCTCGGCGCGCCGCTGGGCATCCTCCTCTCGATCGGCCTCGGCATGCTGGTGGGCGCCGTCCTGGGCTGGCCGCTGCTCTCCGGCGCGATCGTGGGCATGGTCATCTCCGTAGCCAGCACCATGGTCCTCGCCCGCCTCCTCGCCGACCGGGGCGAGCTCCAGTCGCCGCACGGCCGCGTGATGATCGGCCTCACCCTCGTTGAGGATCTCGCGGTGGTCGTCCTCACCATCCTCATCCCCGTCTTCGGCGAGCTGGGCCGCGATCGACTGGTTGCTCTCGGCATCGCCTTCGGCAAGGCCGCCCTCATCCTCGTGCCCTTCGCCTTCCTCGCCGCCAAGGTCGTGCCGCACGTCATGTCGCTGGTCGCGCGCATGCGGAACGACGAGATGCTCCTCCTCGTCGCCCTGGCCATCGGCCTGGGCACGGCGGCCCTGACTCAGGCCGTCGGCCTCTCCCTCGCCCTGGGCGCCTTCCTCGCCGGTCTCCTCGTGTCGAGCTCCGAGCACGCGCACGCCGCCGTGCCGCGCCTCCTGCCCCTGCGGGATGCCTTCGTGGCCCTCTTCTTCGTCACCATCGGCACCCTCATCGACCCGCGCACGGTGATCGGCAACCTGCCGCTCCTCGGCGTCATGCTCGCTCTCGTCATCATGGGCAAGCTCGTGATCTGGGCGGTGGTGGTCCGGCTGTTCCGCTATCCGGCGCGGACGGCGCTGCTGGTGGCGGTGGGCCTGACCCAGATCGGGGAGTTCTCGTTCGTCCTGGTGCAGGCGGCGCGCTCGGCGGGCCACATCGGCGACGACGTGTACAGCGCCACCCTGGCCGCGGCGCTCATCAGCATCCTCGTGAACGCGGCCCTCGTGCGCTACGCCCCCGGCTGGCTCGGCCCCGCGCCGAGCCCGGCCGCCGCCTGACAGGGCCGGCTACTCGCTGGCGCGCTCGGGACCTGAGAGGGTGGCGCCGCCGTCCACCACGAGGGTGTGCCCTGTGATGTAGCGGGCGTGATCGGAGAGGAGGAAGCGCACGGCGAGGCCGATGTCCCAGCCCGTGCCTTCCCGCTGGAGCACGGAGGCGCGCCGGCGGCGATCGCGCGCCTCGGGGCTCATGCCGCGCTGGTAGACCATGGGCGTGTACACGGGCCCGGGGGCGACGCAGTTCACGCGCACGCCCTCGCGGCCGTGATCCACGGCCATGGCGCGCGTGAGGGCGATCACTGCGCCCTTGGAGGCGGAGTACGTAGTGAGGCCTCGCGGGCGGAGGGCGGAGATCGAGGAGACATTGACGATGGCGCCGCCGCCCCCGCGAACCATGGCGGGGATGGCGTGCTTGGAGGCGAGGAACATCGTCTCCACGTTGACCTGCATCACCCGCCGCCAATTCTCCAGCGACTCGTCCACCACGGAGCCGCGGCTGCCGATGCCCACGTTGTTGTCGAGGAAGTCGAGGCGTCCGTAGCGATCGAGAGCGTAGCGGACCATGCCCGCGCAGTCCTCGTCGCGCGTGAGGTCGGCGCCCAGAGCGACCGCCTCGCCCCCTTCGTCCTCGACCATGCTCACCGTCTGCTCCGCGAGGTCGATGGCCTTGTCCACCACGATGACCTTCGT
>JBKOVG010000436.1:0-15048 GCA_046723845.1 Candidatus Methylomirabilota bacterium
ACACTGACTCCCTCCGGCACCGGTTGCTACGTCCCCCTGCCTCCGGACTCGGATCAATCCAGTAAGTATCGGGGCACCGTGTAGAATTCGTGGTTGCGGGCCGCTGCAACAACCCAAATTGCACCCCAGACACTGATGACCAGGCCCACAGCAAAGGTGTCTCGGCGGGCGCTCAACTTAAGGGAGGTGGAGTCCGGGCCGCACCCAGATCGCATAGCCTCCGCTGAGCGGATCATCCACACGGCGGTAGCCTCGAGTCTGCGCATAGTCGATGAACGGCTGAACGAACTCCTTCTGACGCTTGAAGAAAATCGCGTCCGGTGGCCGCCCGGCGAGCAACCCTCCAAGTTCGGCAGTCGAGATCATTCCGTACCGCTCGCGGTCTTTCGGAGGAAGGAAGGGGGCCATCCTCCATGCGAACGCGCCGGTGGCGAACTCCGGATACACTCTGAGCCCGCCCTCGATGGGCTGTATGGGCGTCGTGGTCAGCACCAGGGCGCCTGGCCCCGTGGCCGACCTAATCCGCTCCCCGACCTCATGCTCCCGCATTGGCGTCCAGCGACCCGGGGTTAACAGAGAGTTGAGCCTCTGGTAGGTGACCGGCAGGTCGGTCGCTACGACGATGATCAGCGCGGCCCCGGTCAGCCGAACCCATCGGGCCGCCGGCTGTCCTGGGGCGGACCCAAGGACGTAGACAATCACCAAGACCATGAAGGGTAGCAGCGGGTATGCGTATTGAAGCTGTGGTGGCGTCGGCGCCAGGACTCCCGGGACGAGCGCGATCAGGACTCCCAGCGTCACCAGGACGGCGTCGCGGTGCGGCCCGCTCCAAGCCTTGGCTCGCCATGCCGCAAAGCTCACGCAGTACAGGAAGAGGAGCAACAGCGCCGCGTCGGCCTGTTGATCGACGAACTTGTGGAGGAAGTATCCGATCTTGTCCAGCAGCGTGACCTTGACGTGCCTCAGGTGGACGAGGGCGGTGAGCCGCGGGTAACCCAGCATGCCGAAGATGAACTGGGAGGGTACGGTCAGCAGCGGGACGATGGCGGGCAGCACTCCGACAGTCATCCCGAGGCTCCAGAGCAGTAGGCCGCCCAGCCGTTGCCCTCGCTGAACCGGCGACCGGCTCAGCCAGAAGGACAGCAAGAAGACCACCGCCACCGGCGCGAAGCTGAGCCGGATACCAATGGCGCAGCCCAGCAGCAACCCGCTGAGGGCGAGAGAGACTAGGTGCAGCCTGCTGAGCCCCCGCAGATGCAAGAGGAGCGCGGCCAGCGCGCAGAGCGTCGAGCTCTCGTGATTCCAGGCGAGGCCGTCCGTGTGCTTGAAGACCCTGCTGGAGATCAACACGAGCAGGAGCCCACCCGCGATGAGCCTACGTCCGAGCGGTTCCATCCGTCCCAGCAGACGCCAAGCGGTCGCGCAGAGCAGGGCCGCGATGGCGGTCCCGCAAAGCACTTGGATAGTCCGCGCGACGAGGAGCTTGTACGGTGTCCACCGAGTCAGGGCCGCGTAGAGATACACCTGGTTGGGCGTGTGGAAGTACGGGTAGTCGCGGTACGGAAGCCAGCCGCCTTGGATTAGGAGCACGGCCGGGGTCACGAACTGGTGCTCATCGTGGTTGAAGGATCGGTTCATAGCCCTGGAGAAGGATATGACGAACACGATCGTGGTCATGCCCACGAAGACCAGCCAAGGGATCATGCGCACCACTGAACGGTCAGGGGCCTTCATCCGGTTCTCCACTCCTTCGGGTGAAGCAGGCTCAACTGACGCCATCACCCACGCACTCGTTCGTCTCACACGGCTACATCCATAGGGATCAACGTCGGACGCCGGCCGCCTCAGGAGCCGCCGGCACAGCCGTTGCCGGCCCGATTGGGTGAGTGTGGCCACCCCGACAGCGCCGTCAGTCTACACTCGCTCGACGGCCGGCCGGCCGAACAGCCCAGTCGGCCGCGCGTAGAGCATGACGATCAGGGCGAGGTACGACGTGACGCTACTGAATCCGCCACCCAACACCGGATCGAGGTACCCACCGACCAGACTCTCCAGAACCCCGACGGCGATCGCCCCCACGATGCATCCCGGCAGACTGTCCAGGCCTCCAATCACCACGATCGGGAACACTCTGAGGCCGAGAAGGATCAGCCCGAACGCGCCCCCCGAGGCCGCCGTCCACAGAATTCCGCCCAGCACAGACACCACGCCCGCCAGGACCCACGTGATCGAGAAGTAGCGATCGAGATTGATGCCCACCGCCATGGCGGCCTCCTGGTCGTCGGCGACCGCCCGGAGCGCCAGGCCGACCCGGCTCCGCTGAAAGAGCCCGGTGACGACGGTGATCGCCACGGCGGCAACGGCGGCGGCGAGGAGCTTGTCCATCGGGATCTGGATGCCCCACGCGTCGAGCGGCTCGCCGGCCAGCGGCAGGGGGATAGTGCCGGGAATGCCGCGGAATGCGAGCGCGCTGCCGCCGCGCATCACCATGCCGAGCCCGAGAGTCACCATGATCAGCGAGATCAAGGGGCGCCCCACGAGCCGGCGCAGGACCAGGCGATTCCACACGGCAGCGAAGCCGAGCATGCCAAACCACGCCCCGCCCGTGGCGCCCGCCAGGCTCCATCCAAGCTGGTGAAGCCCCGCCGCGGTCAGCCGCGAGCCCAGCATCACCCACTCGCCGAGCGAGAAATTGATGAATGCGCGACGCCTTGTAAACGATGACGAAGGCCAGCGCGACGACGGCGTAGACGACACCGGCAAGGGCGCCGTCGACGAGCAGGGCGAGGAAGAACCGCATCGACCTCAGTCGGCCGGGGCGGGTAAGCCGGGATCGCGCGCGCCCTCTTCGCTCTCCTCGCCGCTGCGCCGGGCCCGCGCGCCCTGCCGGGAGCGAGCCACGCGGTAGAGCGGCCAGCCGATCAGCCGGAGAGTGTCGTAGCGGTAGCGGCGCAAGGGATACTCACGACCGCAGCCTGGCCGCGCGCATTTTCTGGTCGGGGCGCGGTGGCCGGATTCGTCGAGCCAGATCGGTGGGATCACCAGAGGTTGGTCACGGAACTGGCGGTACCCGCCGGAGTCGCGTCATCCCTCACGACGTACCGGAAGCGTGAACGAAAAGGTCGAGCCGGCGCCGAGCTGGCTCTCGACCCAAATCCGACCCCCATGAAGCTCGATGAATTTCCGAGACAGAGCGAGTCCAAGTCCAGTGCCTTCCGCCTTCTTGTCCGCCGTGCCCACCTGCCGGAACTCCTCGAACACCGCGGCCCGATCTTCGGGGGCGATGCCGATGCCGGTGTCCCTGACGGACACCTCGGTCATCTCGCCGCCCAGACGGGCGCCGACGTCGATCCGTCCCCCTTCCGGCGTAAACTTGAGCGCGTTGGACAGCAGGTTCAGGAGCACCTGCTTCACCTTCCGCTCATCGGCACCGATCGTCCCGAGCCGCGGGTCGATCGTGCTGCCCAGCCTAATGCCGCGGCGGCTCGCCCGTTCTCGCACCAGGATCAGCGCGTTCTCGATGGCCTTCGGGAGATCGAACTCCGACAGCTCCAGCTCCATGCGCCCCGCCTCGATCTTCGAGAGATCGAGGATGTCATTGATCAGGGAGAGGAGATGCCGCCCTGACTCCAGGATGTCTTGGAGATACTCGGTCTGCTTCTCGTTGATGTCGCCGAACATCTTCTCGGCGAGGATCTCCGAGAACCCGATGATGGCGTTCAGCGGGGTGCGCAGCTCGTGCGACATGTTGGCGAGGAACTCGGACTTGTGGCGGCTGGCCGCTTCGAGCTGGGCGCTCTTGTCCGCGATCTCCCGGAAGAGCCGGGCGTTCTGGATCGCCAGGGCGGATTGGGTCGCAAACGTCCGCAGAAGCTCGATAACCTCCGGCGTGAACTCACCCGTGGCCTTCCGGATCACGGTGAGGCCGCCGAGCAGGTGATCCTCGCGGACGAGGGGCACCGCGAGAAGGGCCCTGTATCCAGCACGCACGAGTGCGCCACGCACTCGGCTCTCGGCGGGTGCTGCCAAGATATCCGACAATTGGACCGGCTCTTGCACCACCGCCAGCTGCCCGGTCGCTCCTTCCCCTTTTCGGACAGGGGTGGCGAGCATCGTCTCGACGATCTCAGCCTCAAGATGCTCACTGGCGCGTGGCAGGAAGACCTCGCGCTGCTCGTTGTACTCATAGATGACGCCTGCGTCGGTGCCCGATAGCTGCGTAGCCCGGGTCACTATCGTGCTCAGCACGGTCCGCAAATCCAGGGTGGAACTGATCGCTTGACCGACCTCGCCGAGCGCCCGAAGCTCGCCCACCGAGCGCGTCAGGTCCTGGGTCCGGGCTTCGAGTTCTTTGAACAATCGCACGTTCTCGATGGCGATCACGGCCTGGTCGGCGAAGGTCTCGACGAGCGCAATCTGCTGGTCGGAGAACGGCCTTACCTCACGACGCCATATCGCGATGGCTCCGAGCGCCGTCCCCTTCCCCAGCATTGGCACGGCCAGGAGCGTTCGGTAGCCAGTGGAAAACCCCTCGTACTCGGCGTCGACTGTGACGTCATGAAGGTGGATCGCGTGGCGCTCGAGTACGGCGCGGCCCCACCCCGTCTCTCGCCCGGCACGCCGGGGGAATCTCTGCAGAAGGAACTCGAGGGCCTCGGGCCCATAGCCGTGGGTCGCCGCGACCTCGAGGACCTGCCCGTCGAATCGAGCTACCCCACTAACGGGCGCGTCACACAGTCGGGCGGCACTCCGCGCGATAGTGTCGAAGACCGGCTGGGGATCGGTGGGCGAGCTCAAAATGACCCGGAGCATCTCGCTGGTCGCTGTCTGCTTGTCCAGTGCCTCGATGAGCTCCTTGTTGCGCGCCTGCAACTCCGTGAACAGGCGCACGTTCTCGATGGCGATGACGGCTTGGTCGGCAAAGGTCTGGAGTAAGGCGGTCTGTTTATCCGTGAAGCGGTTCGCCTCGCGACGCCGCAGCTGGATCGTGCCGACCGCGGTCCCCTCTCGGAGGAGCGGAACGCCCAGCGTCGTGCGGTGGCCGAAACGCTTCGCCAAGGCGCTGCCTTCGGGGAATTCCTGCACCTCCGCCTGGAGATCGGTCACGTGAATCGCCCGGCGCTCGAGCACAGTGCGTCCGCCGACAGTTCCCAACACGCACGGGACTGAGACGCTGAAGTCAACCGGAATTGGGCCTTGGTGGGCGGCCGCCCGCAGGTGTTCTCCGTCAAGTTGGAGAATGACCGCGTCGTCTGCTCCGCAGAAGCGCGCCGCACTTTTGGCCACAGCCTCCAGCACAGGCTCGATGTCAGTCGGCGAGCTGCTGATGACCCGCAAGATGTCGTTCGTCGCCGTCTGCTGCTCCAGCGCCTCGGTCACCTGCGCATGAGCCTCCGTAATGACGAGGTTCTTCTCCTGCAGCTCAGTGAAGAGCCGCACGTTCTCGATGGCGATGACGGCCTGATCGGCGAAGGTCTGGAGGAGCGGGAGCTGTTCGGACGGAAGGACCTGCGCATCCTGCCAGACGAGTGCAATCACGCCGACGGCGGCATCCTGGCGAAGCATCGGAACCATCAGTAGGCTTCGATAGCCCATCGTATGGGCCAAGTCGCGCACTCTGCCCACCTGGGAGTTCTGCGCATCCTCAATGAAGACCGCTCGCCGCTCCAGGATCGCCTGTCCCGACGCGCTGTCGGCGTCGACTCGGATTGGGTACACACGCTGGGCGATGTCGTGCCATTCCCGCGTGGTGCCGTGGGAGGTCGCCAGATGCAGAAACTCCCCGTCCAGAATGAGCATGGCTCCGTGGTTTGCGGCGGCTAGACGGAGGGCACTCCGCAGGATGCCCTCGAAGACCGGAGTGACGTCTGTCGGGGAGCGGCTGATCAGTCGGAGGATCTCCCCCGTCGCGGTTTCACGCTGCAACGCGTTGGTGAGATCCTTGTTACGCGCCTCTAGCTCGGTAAAGAGTCGCACGTTCTCGATGGCGATGACCGCCTGGTCGGCGAAGGTCTTGAGCAGGGCTATTTGGCCCTCGGAAAATGGTGTCGGTTGGGCGCGATAGATGTTGATAACGCCGACCGCGTGCCCCGCCTGCACCATCGGGACGACGAGGTGGCTTCGATAGCCGAGCCGACGGATCAGCTCGAGGTTCGCCACGCGCGCGTCGTTCAGCACGTCCGGCGAGTGGACGACAGCGCGTTCGACGAGCGCCAGCCGGTTGAGACCGCGGGGCACGAGCGGATACTGCTCCTGGAGCAGCCGGGACGCCTCCTCGTTCAGCTGATATCCCGCCACGAAATGCAAGCGCGTTCCGTCGAAGCTGAAAACCCCGCTCAACATCGCGCCGCAGAGTCGGGCCGCGTTCCGAGCAATCGCTTCAAAGACCGGTTGGGCATCGGTCGGCGACGCCGAGATGACACGCAGGATCTCGCTGGTCACCGTCTGCTGCTCGAGGGCCTCGGCCTCGCGCTTCTGCGCTTCCGCCAAATGCTTCTCAAGGTCCTGGACCCTGGCGCGTTCGCTCTTCTGCGCCTTGTGGGCGATAGGGGGCTTGGTTTTGACCTTAGCCTTAGCGGGCTTTGCACCCCGACGCATCGGCCCTCTCCTTACCTCTCACAGGCATTGTGACCGCGTAGCGACCGAGGGCAGGCTACGCGAAGCCGCCCTGGTGGACAAGTCGGATGCCTCACTATCCGTAGCCACACTCCCCTTGATCCGTCCCGCTCGGAAGACTAAGCTCGGCGCATCTGTCCGACCTTTCCGAGCCCCGCTCGCCAAGGCCGCCAGACAGCAGGTGGCCGAACTCGCCCTCAAACACCGACTGCCGACGTTTTCACGTGGAGGGACCACGTGGAGGCGGGTGGCCTGATGAGCTACGCACCGGATCTGACCGACCTGGCCCGCCGCGGCGCGATCTATGTCGACAAGATCCTCCGCGGCGCCAAACCCGCCGATCTACCGGTCGAGCAGCCGACGAAGTTCGAGCTGGTCATCAACCTCAGGACCGCCAAGGCGCTCGGCCTGACGATTCCGCAATCGGTGATGCTACGGGTCGACCAGGTCATAGAGTGATCCATGCTGCCCAACATCACGCTTCAACGGACCGGGCTCGCGGTGCTCGCCCCGGCCGCTGAGCGTGGTCGTTCGACCCACAAGGCGCGAGACGGTTCCTCGGCATAGGATAAGAGGCCTTGCGGGCAGGTCTCGGGGTCCTGGGCATGAGGTGCGACAGTGGCGGCCACCTCGCGCGGCGTCTACGGCCGCGCAGGAGAACAGATGATGGATGACCACTCCTCGACGAATCGCCGGCTCGCCGCCATTCTTGCTGCCGACATCTCCGGCTACAGCCGCCTCATGGGCGAGGACGAGGCTGCGACGGTTCGCGAGCTCAAGGCGCACCAAGCGGTAGTCCTGCCGCTGGTCGGCCGGTACGGGGGCCGCATCATCGACACCGCGGGCGACGGCATCCTGGCCGAGTTCCCGAGCGTGATCAATGCGACCGAGTGCGCGGTCGAGATCCAGACCATCATGGCGACGCGCAACGAGCCGGTGCCCGAGTCGCGCCGCATGCAGTTCCGTATCGGCATCAACCTGGGTGACGTCATCCACGACGAGAGCCGGATCTATGGGGACGGCATCAACGTCGCGGCGCGGCTCGAAGGGATCGCGGAGCCCGGCGGCATCTGCATCTCCCGCCAGGTCTTCGACCAGGTGAGCCGCTCGATCAAGGCGGACTTCCAGGCGCTCGGCCCGCGCACCCTGAAGAACATCGCGCATCCGGTGGACGTCTTCGCCCTCGCGCCTGCAGATGGGGGTGCCGGACCAGGGGTGGCGGCCCCCAATGCCGTCGACCTCACGCAGGAGATTCGTTTCTGCACCGCGCCCGACGGGGCGCAGCTTGCCTACTCGATGATCGGTCAGGGGCCGCCGCTGATGAAGACCGGCAACTGGATGACCCATCTGGAATACGATCTCGAGAGCCCGATCTGGCGGCACCTCTACCGCGAGCTGGTGAAGGACTACACGCTGGTCCGCTACGACGCCCGGGGCAACGGGCTGTCGGACCGGACCGTCGACGAGATCTCGTTCGACGCCTTCGTGAGCGATCTGGAGGCGGTGGTCGACGCCGCGGGACTCACGCGGTTCGCGTTGCTCGGCATCTCCCAGGGCTGCGCGGTGTCGATCGCTTACGCGGTGCGACACCCCGAGCGCGTGTCGCATCTCATCCTCTACGGCGGGTACACACTGGGCTGGAACAAGCGTGCCCGCAGCGCGGCCCAGAAGGAGGAGGATGCCGCCATGCTGACGCTGATGCGCCTGGGCTGGGGCAAGGAGAACCCGGCCTTTCGCCAGCTCTTCACCTCCCAGTTCATGCCCGGCGGGACCAAGGAGCAGGCCGATTGGTTCAACGAGCTACAACGCATCACGGTATCGGCGGAGGTGGCTACCCGAATTTACGAGGCAACCGGCGAGACCGATGTCACCGCGCTGCTCCCGCGGGTGAGCGTGCCGACGCTCGTTCTGCACGCGCGTGATGAGGCCCGCGTCCCGTTCGAGGCCGGGCGTCGGATGGCGGCCGGCATCCCTGGCGCCCGGTTTGTGACCCTGCAGGGTCGCAACCACCTGTTCCTCGAGACCGAGCCGGCCTTCGGCCAGTTCCTTGAACACACCCGGGCGTTCCTCGCCACGTAGGCGGCTCGGCCGGGGAGTCGAACTCGAGCGCGATGAATTTCATCGCGCTGTATGAGACCGGGCTGGCTTCAAGGGGTCGAACCACGGCATCCAGCCGACGGCCTCCGGCCGCGGCCGATGCGGAACGTTAGACGGCGTCGAGCGGTGCTCCTCCAGGGTCCAGCGGCGTTTCGGATGTCGCGATCTCGCCCGACTCGCTGAACCGGAAACTGAAAACGACGAAGGAGACTGAGAGCGATGTCTGAAGTCAGCGTGCGCTACATGATCGACGATGTACGTGCGGCCATCAGGTTCTACACGACTCTCCTCGGCTTCACTCTGGAGCACGACGCCTCACCTGCCTTTGCCGCGGTTTCGCGTGACGGTGTACGGCTGTTGCTGAGTGGCGAGGGCAGCTCGGGCAAACGCCCCCTCGCCGATGGTCGGCGCCAGGTGCCGGGCGGCTGGAACCGTATTCACCTTGAGGTCGCTGATCTTGAGGCGGAGGTTAAGCGGTTGCGAGCTGCCGAGGTGCCATTCCGCACGAGTGAAATCGTGGCCGGGCCGGGTGGCGCCCAGGTCATCATCGACGATCCCTCAGGTAACCCGATCGAGCTGTTCCAGTCCCGACGGTAGGCGGCGGCGGAGCAGAGGAAGGCGATGAGGCCCGCCACCTCCTCGTCGGAGGCGGCACGACCCATGGGGATGCGGTCGAGCTGGCGCTGCCAGCCCTCGCCGCGACCGAGCACGTCCATGCAGGCGGTGTCGCGTGCTGATGTGGTGAGAGAGGCCGCGCTCCCGCGGGCGAGCCGGACGTGATTCTCGGCCGGACCTGCGCGTTTCCTGTATAGTAGGACCTCTCTTCAACGGTAGCTCCTCTCGGTCCTCTGACGCGGCCCCTCACGGCCCTTGCCCTCGGTCGGGCGCGCCGGTGTTCCAGAAGGGACGGTCATGATGGCTTCTGCTCCCGCGCCCCTACCCCCGGTACCTCTCAGTGACAAGCGATGCCCGAACCGCGTCGAGGTCGACCCTGCCGAGCAGCTGGTCTCCGCGGCCGTGGTCAGGCAATGGCTCAATCACCTGCGATCCCACGGCTGGACAGACAAGGACTTGAGCCTGGCCTGGATCGCTCGGGCCAGGCAAGGCGTCGCGCGCTAGCTCTCTCTGCGTGGCGCGGCGCCGCCCCGTGGCGACGCGGGGGCTAGACGCGATCCACGGCGCCCGGCTCAGGACAGGGGCGTCGTCCGCCCCCCCGCACGTCGCGCTCAGAAAAACACGGTGAGGTTCTTGGCCAGCAGGACGTTCTGGTCCAGGACGATCTTGCGGCGGGCGATCTTCCACCCGCCGTCGACCCGGCGCAGCACGTCCTCGCGCTTGCCGACCAGGAAGTCGGTCTCCGTCTCCACGCGGTTGCGGTACACGAGGAAGCGGCTCTTGACGACCACCTCGCCCGAGGCCGAGTCGGTCGCCGCGACCTGGACATTCGAGATCATGTGACAGATCCGCGAGGGCGGCTCCTCCGCCCAGTGAATGCCGGTGAGGATCTGCTTGACGCGGCGGGTGAGCGTATCCTTGCCCTCGTCGAACCAGTTCACGTCGGCGCCGGCCCGCGTGAACTCGCGGCTGGGCTGGTCGTGAGGGACGTTGCGCCGCATGGGCATGAAGTAATGCGCGTCGTCGCTGAAGAGGTCGAGCCACGCTTCGTAGCGCCGCTCGTCTAGTAGCTCGGCCTCGTGATACAAGAATGCCTCGATGTCTTCCTTCAGGAGCAGCCGCTCGAGGTCGCTCACCGGGGCACCAGGTCCTTCCAGCTGGCCGCTTCCATGAACTGGCGCCAGCGACGGTAGAAGCCGCGCTGGTTGTTCTCGCTGGCGTTGGCGGTGGTCACGTCTGCGATGGAGCCCGGCAGTCTCAGGCCGTGGTCCTCGAAGTCGCGCGTGGCTCGGCCGAGGCCCATCTCGTAGTTGTAGGGATACTGCCTGGCGATGGTGCCGCGGCTGGCCTTGTGCGCGTAGTTCCAGTTCTCCATGTCGTCCTGCTCGGTGAGTCCCGACGGGCCTGAGTACCGGATGTAGTAGTGGCGCAGGAAGTCCTTCGCCTCGGCGGGCGCGTCGGCGTCGACCAGGTACACACGCCAGACCTCGGTCTGGTGAGGCCCGCGCGGGTGCCACACGGCGAGCGTCCGCGGCTGACGGGCCAGCGGTGACATGTTGGGGAACACCGTGCCCGGGCCACCGAACAGCCGCCAGTACTCGCCGCGCCGTCGCCGGCGCTCCTCTTCGCATCGACGGAAGTAGTCGGCGACGACCGGCGCGTCCTGATAGGCGGGGGCTAGTGCCGAGTCATGCCGGCGCAGAAAGGCGATCATCGAGTGGCCGAGCTCGGGGAAGGACACGTCGAGCCAGCGCGATTCGTTGCGCTCCTGCGTGTCACGCCGACCCTTGCCGCTGGGGCCGATGCCAACCATGTCCACCGAGCGGTGGCTGACGCCGTGGTAGCGATCGCCCGAAAAGTTCTCGGCGGGGAACTTCCAGTTGCACGGGATCAGCCACTTGTGGATGCCGCCGATGACCTCGGTGCCGCCCTCCCGGCCGTCCCAGGCGTCCAGGAGCAGGTCGAGGTACAGCTTGTAGCCGCCGATGTAGTCGAGGAACGGCGGTGCCGAGGGGTCCCAGGTCGCCCAGATCGCGCCCTTGTAGTTCTCGAGCTGGGCCACCTCGACGAGCCCCCAGCGGCGACGGTCGAGCTGCTCGCCGTAGGCGTCCTTCGCGAAGGGCACGCCGACCAGGGCGCCGTCGGTGGCGTAGCTCCACCCGTGGTACGGGCACATGAACTCGACGGTGTTGCCCTCGTCGTAGCGGCACACCTTCATGCCTCGGTGCCGGCATGAGTTCAGGAACACGTGCAGGTGACCGCCGCGATCACGGCAGAGAATGACCGACTCCTCGCCCATGGACGAGACAAGGAAGTCGCCCGGCCGGGGGATCTGGCTCTCGTGGCCGACAAACAGCCAGGCACGGGCAAAGATCTGCTGCTGCTCCTGGCGGTAGACGTCCTCGTCGACGAAGATCTCGCGGCTGACGATACCCCGGTCGACGTCGACCCAGCCAGCGAGACTCACGGGCTCCGGATCACGCTTCATAGGGACCTCCTGGGTGGTGCAGACGACGCGCAGACGATAGCGCTTCGTGAGGGCCTCTCGCAAGCTGACGTGTTGTCGTTCTTTCTGGTCGGCTGTAGCATCCGTCTCAGCCGTCCCGCGGCGCCGACCGTCCAGTCTCGACGCAGAGGAGGACCGCTCATGAATCGACCGCTCGGGATCGCGCTACCCACCGCACGATCGCGTCATCGCGCTCGATCGGGGGCCTACGATCTCACGGTCGACCGCGCGCGGCGGGCGTCGCAATAGGCTAGATTACTCACGGGAGGGCGCGCTACGGATCGCCCCGAGGAGAAGGCGCCATGAGCACATCGACGCTGCCGCCCCTGATCTCGAGCGATGGGCACCTCGAAGTTCGCCCGGAGCGATGGACCGTGCGGATGCCGGCGCGCTATCGGGAACGTGCGCCGCGGACGATCACGCTGCCCGATGGCGGCGACGCGATCCTCGTTGAGGGCCAGCCGCCGTATCCCGTCCCTTTTCTCGATCTCCGCGCGGGCCGGACCAATGAGACGTGGCAACCCTTCGGCGTGACGGTCGAGGATACAGCGGGAGTGGGGCCGCCCGAGCAGCGTCTGCGGGAGCAGGAGGCCGACGGCCTGGAGGCCGAGGTGCTGTTTCCCAACATGCAGGTGGGTCCGCGGCTCTGGCGCGGGATGGCCGACGACGACGTGTACCGTGCCAGCGTTCGCGCCTACAACGACTGGCTGGGCGAGGAGTATTGTCCCGTGGCGCCGGACCGCCTCATCGGCCTCGGCGTCATCCCGTGGACCAACGTCGACGACGCCGTCGCCGAGCTCACGCACTGCACCCGACTCGGGCTCAAGGGCGTCAACCTAGGCGTGTTTCCGAACGGGAAGTCGTATCCGATGCCGGAGGACGACCGTTTCTGGGCGGCCGCCATTGATATGCAGATGCCGCTGACCGTTCACGTCGGCTTCGATCGCCTGGGGCCGCGCGCCTCCCAACCGACGTTCGAGTACCCGGGCGCCGACCCCAAGGTGCTCGAGAAACTCGGGCCCAGGAAGATCGTGGACTGGGTGGCCCTGCCGTTCCTGAGCATCCCGCCGTCGTTGAGCCTGGCCCAGCTCGCGCTCTGTGGGGTGTTCGACCGCCTGCCCGAGCTCAGGATCTTCTTCGCCGAGACGCGCCTCGGCTGGGTGCCGTTCTGGATGGAGGAGGCGGACTACTGGTACGAGCGGCACCGGCACTGGGCGGAGCGGCTCCTGAACTTCAAGCCGCTCCGGCAGCGTCCCAGCGAGTACGTCCGGCAGCACATCTCCTTCAGCGTCCAGCACGTGGAGCGGGTGGCCGTGGAGCTGCGCCACCACATGGGCGTGGAGCGCATCATGTTCGCCACCGATTTCCCCCATATCGAGTGCGACTGGCCGAACACGCGCCCGTTCGCGAAACGGCTCTTCGCGGGCGTGCCGCAGGACGAAGCCTACAAGATCGCCGCGGGCAACGTGCTGGACTTCTTCCGCTTGGGCGACACACCGATGGGCCGGCGGGTGAGGGCCGCGGCGGCGTAGCGGGGTCTCGCCGGATGGCCCGGGCGCTCGATTGTTCGACGAGGGCACGGCGCAATTCGATGGTCAACGCGAGCCGGACGCGATCCGGGACCGCTCCGGGTTGGCACGCCGCCGGGCCCGAGAGCATCGGGCACGGAACGCCCGAGCGCAGGACCCCTTTTGACACCGAGAGGGCGAGCGCCCTCAGATCGCGCGCGCCGCGCGTGTAGCGTCGAGGATCGCTTGGTGCACGCCGCGGGGAGCAACGCAGTCGCCCACCGCGTAGAGTTCGGAAACCTGGCCCCTGAGCGCGCGGTAGAGATGGTCCGTGGAGCGGCTCCCCGCGGCGAGCACCACCGTGTCGACGGCTTCAATGCGCCGCTCCACGCCTGAATAGACGTTCGCGACAATCACGGCCGAGCCCTCGATGGCGCGGAGCTCGGTGCCCGGAGTGAGGATGACCCCTCTCCGGTAGAGCCGCGAGTAGAGCGGCGCGATCGAAGTGATCCCGATGTCCTGGCCTACGTAGAAGAGCGGTGAGATCACCTCGACACGCTTGCCCTGTTCGAGGAGCAGCTCAGCGGTCGAGAGCGCCTGCTGGGTATGCACGTCGTCGACCACGACCACGTTCGCCCCCGCCGTCGCCTCGCCACTGAGGACTTCGCGATCCGTCACGACGTGCTTGCCGTCGCAGCCCGGGACGGGCGGGATGTACGGATGGGACCCGGTCGCGACGATGACGGCATCGGGTCGCTCTTCCAACACCACGGCTGGCGTGGCCTCCACGGCGAGCCGGACACCTACCGCGAGCTTGCGCACCTGCGCAACGAGAAAGCGGACGATGCCCGCGTACTCGGCGCGGGCAGGCGCGCGGGCGGCGAGCAACACCTGCCCTCCCAGCTCCGCGGCCTTTTCGAACAGCACGACGCGGTGCCCGCGCACCGCGGCCATCCGGGCCGCTTCGAGCCCCGCGACGCCGCCGCCGACCACCACGACCGTTTTGGGCTTCGTAGCCGCATGGACCTCCGCGAGCTCACCCTCACGGCCCGCGGCGGGGTTCTGGACGCAGGTCACCGGCTTCCCCTGGTAGATCCGATCGATACACCCCTCGTTTGCCCCCACGCACGTGCGGATGTCGCCGAGTCGACCTTCGCGCGCCTTCCGCGGGAGATCGGGATCGGCGATCAACGCGCGGGTCATGCCGACCACGTCGATATGTCCGGCCGCCACGATGGCGTCGGCGTGGACAGGATCGACGATGCGGCTCGCGTGAAAGATCGGCAGCCGGGGCGCGGCGGCCTTGATGGCCGCCGCCAGCGGTACGTAGACGCCGGTGGCATAGCTCATGTTCGGCACGGCTGCGGCTTGGAGCTCGTAGGTGTGGGCGCCGCCGCCGATGATCGACAGGAAGTCGATCAAGCCCGACGCGGCGAGGCGCCGCCCGATCTCCGCCATGTCGGCCGCGGTGAGGCCACCCCGCGTCAGCTCGTCCCCCGAGATGCGCGCGCCCACGACGAAGTCACCCCCGACACGATTCCGGATCTCGCTCAGGACTTCCAGGGCGAAGCGCATCCGATTTTCCAGGCTGCCCCCGTAATCGTCGAGCCGCTGGTTGAAGAGAGGTGACCAGAACTGATCGATCAGGTGGCTGTCTCTTATACACATCTCCGAGCCCACGAGACCCGCGGTTCTATCTCGTATGCC